>PMHO01000021.1 GCA_003156715.1 Candidatus Tityobacter terrigena | reverse complement strand
GACGTTTGCGAAGCAAACGAGCGCCCACCCCGTCGCGCCCGCCCCGCGCTTCGAGTGGAATCGTCTATTTTGCCTCAGGCTGAGGCGCCGCCGGGCGCAGTTTACTCGGCGTAAATAAGCCCGGCGGCAACGAAGGCCTGAGGCAAAAGAGACGATTCCACCACCGATGCCGTCTGCAGGCCTGGTGGGACCTGCTCTCGCAGGTGGGTGCGGCCCGGGCGCCAGTGGGGTGGGCGTTAACCTACCCGCACCTGTCGAATCCGGAGCTTAGCTCCCTTGGCTTATACGTTGGTCCCGCACCAAGGCAAGTACGCGCGCAAACGCAGTGGTAATCGTCCCTCCGGATTATCGCACCACTGTCAAGGTCGAAGCGCCTTTAAAGATGAGGTAAAACCAAGGTATTGGGGCTCGCGCAGCCGCTAAATCGAGATCGATTCGGCTTCAGTCCCTTCCGAGCGGAATCCGATGCGCCACGCTCCATCAATTTTCGAAAAGAAGGCAAAGGGCGTGCCCATGATCCGCAGACGATCGAGCACGGCCTGCGCGCCGTCGCCGGTCACGGGGATCGGCCCCAAGCCCTGCCGTCGGAGCACGATTTCATCGCGTCCCGGAGTCAGCGGCGCCAGGCACAGCTTGGGCTTGATCGAGAAGGCCGTTAACCATGAGATGCTGGAGTCGTTGTCGATGATCGCGTCGACCTCGGCGTGTCCGCGACGAAGGTACCAAGAGCACGCGCTCAGGATCTCGCGCAATCCGCGCGGGGCTATCCAACGCACCGCGTGCCCCTGAGCTTCCCACGCCAGCGCCCAGGCCTCCAGACGCGCGTCCAACGCGTCGTTCGCAGCGTGCCCGCGCGGTCGTCTGCTGACCACGACGATCGAGAGCAATCGCTCGACCGAAATCACGGCCGAACGCGCGATCAGGTCTCCGTACGGAATGACGTGCAGAAACCCATGACGTGCCCGCAAGCGCGCGACCGACAACAACATCGTCCACGCTGCCGGCAGCAGTCGAATCTTCGAATCGTCCGGGAAATCCTCCCAAAGGATCGGGCACTCCACGACGCGGAAGCCAAAGCGCTTGAACGCGTAAAGCAAGTCGATGTCGAAAGCGAAGTCGGCCAGTTCCAGTTCGCCGATGACGCGGTCGATTGCCGGACGCCGGAAGAGTTTCGCGCCGCACTGCGTGTCGGAGTACGGCATGTTGAAAAATAGGCGCACCACGAAGTTGAAGCCGCGGCTAAAGATGCGCCGCCGCAGCGGCTGCCTACGCTTGACGCTGGCGCCGCGAATCCAGCGCGAGCCGATCGCTCCATCGCTGCCGGTCTCCCGGCACGTCTGCAGCAGCGAATCGAAGTCGGCAGCCGTCGTCGAGCCGTCAGCGTCGGTGAAGCCGATGTACGGCTCGTCGCCGGTCTTCAACCCGACCCGAACGGCGCCGCCCTTACCGATGGCGCGTTGAATTTCGATAAGGCGGAGGTTTTCGAACCGGCCCATGAAGCCGCGAACGATCTCGGCCGTCCCATCCCGACAGCCGTTCGCCACCACGACCACGACCGCGCGCGTCCCAAAATGCGAGCAGTATTCCTCGACGCAACGGCCGATTCGCGCGCTCTCGTTATATGCGGGGATCACGACCCGTAACTCGCGTTGCGCGTCGTGCCAGTCTCGCCGAATCTCGGTCCGGGTACTTGTGAAGATCACCGCCCTCACGGTCTCCTGGCGCGAACTCCCCTTGGCAAGGTAAGGAGACATCCGTAGGGTCGAACCGCCCTGCATGATAGCCGAGCGACTGCCTTCCGTAGCCTAGGATGCCGATGCGCGTCGCACCGTCAACCCGACGGTGGCTTTTGTTAAAGGAGAAGTTGGTTCCTGTGAAGGGGGCGTCGTAACCTGTGCCACAAGACGCCGGCGGCAACTTGATAAACCATTCCGCTCACGCCAGCAACGGCTTCAGTGCTCTTCATGACGAGCAAGCCCGCCGCCAGCGGCGGCGATGCGGCCAGGATGCCGAAGCCCCGCAGTAACGCCCCGCGCGCGGGATTGAGGCGGGCTAAGGCGGCGCGGCCGTGCTTGCGGACGAACCCGAGCAGAAAGCGGCCGTAATAAAACTTCTTCCGTGCGACGTCGCTCAGCCTGAGCTTGCCTTCGTCGTGCAAGATGAGTGCGTCGGTGAATGCCGTCAGGCGGCCGCCGGCCGCGCGCAGCGACAGATCCCAGTCCTCGCCCAGAACGAGGTTCTCGTCGTATCCGCCGATTCCAAGCAAGAGGTCGCGCGCAAAAAACCGCGCGCCCGAGAGCACTTCGTCTTTGGGATAAAGCGATCGCTCCAGAGCCTTGCAGCGCGCCCAGAACCCCTGACCAAACGATCGTTCCGGAATGCCGATCGCCTGCGCGCCGGTTCGCCGTGAAATGCGGACCGCTTCGCCGATGACGCCGGGCTGCAGGATCATGTCCGAATCGACGACGAGGACGTAGCGCCCGCGCGAGCCGGCGATGCCGACGTTGCGCTGAGCGGACCGTTCGGGTCCCGCCGCAATCAACACGTCGACCAGCGGCGCGGCCGCTTCGAGCGTCCCGTCATCCGATCGATTGTCTACCAAAACGATCTCGAGCCGGGGATGATCTTGCGCGCGAATGCTGCGAATGCATGGCTCGATCGTGCGGATCGAGTTACGCGTCGTCACGATGACCGAAACGGAGTCGTCGGACGCCCGATCCTCATTCATCAAGGCTCCGTTCGTCGCAGATGCCCCATTCGTCCCCTTGACCGTTCGCGAGCAGGCGAGCGCAGGACTTGCCGCGGAGCCGCGAAAATCGCACTGGGCGTTTGCATTCGTTCGGTCATCCAGCGGCGGAAACCGGTACGCTACAAAGGTACTTCATTTGGCGCAGCCTACGATCTCGGATCGCCCGCAGCCCAGCCCGCACCCCCAGTTTCAACGTTCATTCGATAACGGCGCGCGCTCGGGTACGTATCGGTTTGGCTGGATTTGCTACGCGATCGCGATCGGTTTGCTGCTCGTCGCTACGCTGTTCAAGGGCATCCCCGCCGTCCGCCACGACTGGCTCTGGCCCGCCGACTACCGCGCATTTCTCAATAGCACGATCGGTTACACGAGCGGTTGGGACGTGACCGGCATCGGGCAACCCTCGAGTGAGGTTGCCGCATACATCCTTTTCATTCCCACGTTCGCGATCGGTCTGTTCTTCGGCAGCACAGCAGCGCTTGCAGCGCTGCTGTCCATAGCTGGTTTTCTCATCGCGCACGCGGCAGTGCGCATCTCTCAGCGAAATCTTCTCTCACCGCAAGCGAGCATCGCGCTAACGGCGTTTCTCGTCGCCAATCCTTGGGTTTATGCCGAGATCGTAGCGGGACACGTGGGAATGCTCATTTCCTTCGCCTGCCTCGCGCTGCTGTGGTCCGAGTTCAGCGGCCAAGATGCTGACCGCCGGACGGTGGCGCTCGCGATGTTCGGCGCGGCGCTGCAGCCGCAATTCTTCGTGTTGGCTTGGCTCGGATGTGCGACGCGATTGCGCACGACGGCCGGTCGAGCGGGCCTCTTGTACGGAGCGATCGCGTTTTTCCCGTGCCTGGTGGCGCTGGGGGCTCACGTCGGTTCATTCGCGTCGACTCCGCTCACGGTGAGTTGGGAGCGGCAGCAGTCGGTGCCGCTTTTCGAAGGCGCGATGCTGCGCGGTTACTTCGCGCATTACACGGCAGCATTCAACGGCCCCCAAGGGACGCTCGGGATCGCTCCCTTCGTATTGTTGTCCTTGCTCGGCGTCGCCGTATCGCGTAACCGGCGAACGTACGCGCTCGCTATCCTCACCCTAGCCGTGCTGTTCAGCGCAGCGGGCACGCGCGGACCACTCGCAACCCTTTTCAGGCTCGGTTTTGCGGCCTTTCCGCCGCTGGGATTGTACCGCGAGCTCTACGACCTTATCGGCCTGGCTGCAATCGCCTACGGGCTCATGTCGGCGCTCGCGCTCGCGCGCTTTCCGAGACTGGGCTGGGCGGCCCTCTTGGCCGGCGCGCTGCTGCTGGCGGAATGGTTCGTCGTCCCGCCAAGCTCGCTTTGGGTTTCTTCGCGCGCCATCGCGACATCGCTCCCGGCCGCGAGCCAGGGCCGGTACGTCCTGCTGCCTCCCTATCAACCGGTCATGTACCGCGGCAGGGGATCGGGCGTCGATCCCGCGCTCGCCTATCAGTCGCTCGACGTAACGCCGCTCAATCGCTACTCGTACCGCTTTCCGGAGAGCACCGCGCTCGCCCAGTACTTGGCCAGCGGAGACCAAAGCGGGCTCGCCCGCCTCGGCGCGGCCTGGATCGTCTGTCGCGCCGGGTTCGAGGAAAACAACGACTCGGCCGCGATCCTGGGCGAGTCGATACGCGCGCCGGGACGTACGCATTGCGCTGGGCAAACCACACGAATTCTGCAGCCGGCACCAATTCTGTCCGTGCAAGACGGAAGCGAGCTTTGCTCGCTTTGCAGCGACGTCGGAAATGGCGACGTCTTCTTCGGCGACCTCGACGCGCGGATAGCGCGCGCGCTCCAACTGCGTGCGGCCGGAACGTATCGCAGAGTGGCGCCGCCGCGCGAGGAAAGCGAGCCGAGTGTCGACTGGGTCGATGCTCGCCTCGTCATCGTTCAAAAACCACAGATCGGACAGGCCTTCGGCGGCGCGTACACGACGAGCGAACGGCCCTTGAACGTCGCTTGGGCTCCCTTTGCGCTAGCGAGCGTTCGCGGCACGTTGCGCGATCAGTCCGGAGCGTTGATTGCACGCGACACCTCCGGCTACGCGTGGTTGCCATTGCCCGCGGGCACCTCGTCCGTTCGCTGTCGCGGAGAATGCGCGATCGCGCTCCTCGGGGCGCCCGGCTCCGTTCCGCTCAACGCAGCCCCGCTTCCGGCCAAGCCGCTGGAATGGAAGCCGCTCGCTCCTTGGATGGTCGTGGCGAGTCTGCCGCCGAACGGCGATCGCCAAATCATACGCTATTTAGTTTCCTACGACCGGTGGTGGCTCGCGATCACGCCTGCCGGATTCTTGCAGCACCTCCGCCTCGATGCCGCCATCAACGGGTGGATCGCGCCCGCCCGAGAAAGCGCACAGCGCCTCGTGATCGTTCACATTGCGTCGGTCTTCGAGATCGTTCTGGAGTTTCTCGGCGTCGTCGCATTTGCGCTCGTCCTGTCTTCCGGGCCGCGCCGGCGCGTCAGCGTTCCGCTGGTGAAATCCGAATAAGAAAACTGCCGTCCGATTGCGAGCGCACGATCGGCATACCGCTCAAGTCGGCCGGCTCGGGCGCCAGCCATCCGGGCGAGCTAATGAGCTGGTCGAGCGGAAGGATCACATGCGCTTCGCTGAGGATCTCGCGTCTTCGCGAATAGTCGCCAGGCGAAACGACGGCGTAAGCAACGCCGAGCGACCGCAATCGCTGCAGTGTTCCGGGCAATGCCAAGTCTCCGAGCAACGCTCCCGCTCCACGGTCTTCATTGGCGAGGCGATACCCGAAGCGGTGCGCAATGCGAAGGAGGTCGTCGTATTCGGGGCCGTAGTCGGAGGTTAGGAAGGGATAGAATGCGACCTTCGTACTTGGCGGGATTGCCGGACTCAGTCGGGCGAGCACACTGCTCGAGTTTGTGGCACTCGGAAGCGAAAGCACGTCGAGCAGCACGAACGTCGCGAGCGCAAGAACGCGCACCACGTTGCGACGCGCGATGACTTCGGCCCCGACGCCGGCGAGGAGAGCGACGAAGAACGCCCCGAGCAGCGCAAACTGCGCACCGAACGCAAAGCCGGGCGCTAACGCTTGAATGAGGCGCGTCAACGAGGGTAAGGGCACCCCCAAATAGCGCGTCGGCAAGGCTAGGCAGATCGCAACCGCAACCGCAACGAGCCAAACGCGCAACAGCCGCGTGCGGCCACGCCGATACATCACCGCGCCTCCAACCGCAGCCAGCACGAGCTGCGCCCAGCCCGGCGCGATCGCAAAGAGCTGGTCGTTGCCCCAATGTCCGGACGCGGTGAGCCACGCACTCAGAAGTTTCGCGTACGCGAAGCCGAATGCCGATGGGTAGAAAAACTCCCACGGCAAACCGCCATCGCCGCCCGAGGCCAGCGCTACGGCGGCTTCGGCCGGATCGGTGAATGCTGTTTGCGCGGCGACGAGTTGCTCGCTGTGCGCTCCCCAGGCGAGCCACGGCACGACCGCCGCGGCAACGAGCGCGAGCAGCGCCCAGCGCCCTTGTCCAACCTCGCCAAGACTCCAGAAAAGAAACACCACGATCAGGGCCGTCGTCACGGCCAGAAGAGGCCACGACCAACTAAGCGCGACGAGCGCGCCCGCCAGCGCAAGAGCAAGCCATGGGCCCGACAAGGTTCCGGTCCTGCTCGCTCCGAGCGCCAGGGCCGCGACGACCGGAACGAGAGCCGTCGGCACCAGACCCGGCAGCACGGAGTTGTATTCCAGGCGCACCGCCGAGCACGCCCAGAGGAGCCCAGCAGCAGTTCCAGCCGCGGGGCCGGCGATGCTTCGCCCGATGAACCACATCGCGAGCGCTCCAAGCGCGGCGTCCAACACAAGTTCCGCCATGCGCAAGGCCCAAAAGGGGTCAATCCGACCGGCGAGCAGGGCCAACGCGATCCCTAAAACCGCGACCATCCCCGCTGCTGCGACTCTGCCGACGAGTACCACCGTCGAACCCGCAGCGAGCCGCCGGGCCGGATCGGCGAACGAGCGCCGCGCCGTCCTTGCTAACTTCGCGGGCACGCTCAAGAGGCCGCGCCGGGCTCTTACAAGCGACCAGTCCCGTCGATTCGGCGCGGTAATCAGTGCGGCCAGCGCGAACACCGAGAGCACGGCCGTATCGCATGCGGTGTCCGGCTCGTAGTAGTTCGCCGCCGCGAAGCCGGCGAGCAACGCGAACATCGCGCAGATCGAAGCGAAGCTGAGGTATGTGCGCAGCCGCCCGGTGGATGCGTACGAAAGGCCGGTGGGAAGTGCGACGAGTCCTTTGAGAAGCGAAGTCCCGTTGACCCCGGCGTGAATGACGGGCAGGACTGCGACGAGCGACGTGACGAGCAGCGTCACGAGCGCCGGCTTCACGAACAGCCACGGGAGGCCGACTAAGGGAGCGGCCCGGGCGAACGGCTTAGCCGCCATCGCTCGCTCCCACCAGCCGCAGTATCTTTCGCCAACCGACGCAGAGGCCGATCGCTACCGCGAGAGTCGTGAGAAATCCGAGCTCGTTGAGCGCCTCCGGCAGGTACAGCATCGTGAAACTCCGCTCGCCGCCTGCGCCGGGTGGAATGTACCATGCGTCCAGATCCGTATTGGCCGCTACGTGATAGCTGCGCGGCATGCTATGCGGCAGAGAACGCAGCCAGTCAAACAGTGCGAAGCCGCTAAGCGCGGGAGGCGACGTTCCGGGAGGATAGATCGCCAGTTGCCAGCCACCGTCAAAGGTTCGCGGAACGATCAACAGACCCGATCCGCGTACTGCTCCGGCCGTTTCGCTTGGCGTGACCTCATCGAAGCGCGTCACCTGACCGTCGCGGAACCGCTTCGGAGATCCCTGGGTAAGCATCGCGGAGCGTACCTTAACTTCGTCAACGGGAAGCGACTGCACCACGTGATTGCCGGCGTCCACATTCGCAAGATCCGACTGCGCGGTGAAATACCGATCTCCGGTGCCGCCGTGCGCTGAGGCTACGCGAATCGGCCGGTTGTCAAGCTGAAGGAGAGGAGCCGTGGAGATTGGGACCGCTTGCGGCCCCGCTAAGCGGTCGCGCGCGACCTCGATGTCGGCGATGGAAACCGAATACTGACGATCCGCCTGCTGGTCGTTCTGGCTTTGGATGAACTCGACGCTCAAGCTAGCTAAGCGATGTCGCAATCCACCGAACCGGTAATGCTCGATGCGCCATAAATCCAGGTCGTACGTGACCCAGTTTTGTGTCTGCGACAGGCTGACGTCGACCGGAACCGACAGGTCGAAAAGGACGCCGCCGAGCAAAAAGCTCGGCTTAGCGAACTCCGGGTCGACGTCGTCGCCGGCCGCGTCGGTATCGGCGCGGGCCACCGCAGGGATCGTTTCGTACGAGCCGTCAGGCCCCTGGTAGGTAAGCGCGATACGGACCTTGAGGCCTCCGTCGCCGTGAATGTCGAAGGAGAGTTCGGTCGGATCGAACGGGCTCGAAATCGGAATGTCGACCTTAACGCGGCGCGTAATGTCCTGCCGGGTTACGCTCGAAATCGAATCCCGTGCGATCCGCTGCGGCGTGCCGTCGCCTTGCTGCAACAACACGTAGTCCGAGCTTTCGGCGACGATCGTGCCCGCCGCCGGCTGACCGTTCTGTAAGGCGAGCTCGACGTAATCGCCCAGATGCAGGGACGCCGCCAGACGGTAATCGATCGGTGTAAAGCCGCTCAGCTGGGCACTGACGTGCGGTTCGCTGCCGGTCGTGACGGACTCGACCCGAAGCAGCTTCATGCCACGCAGCGTGAAGTTCTTCTCGGTAACAGCCCTCGTCGAGATGCGGCTGGACTGCCGATACGTCCAGTGCTTGCCGACTACCGGTTCCCACGTCGAGAGCCGAACGCCTCGCACCAGCGCTACGAACGCCGCGTGCGGAACGTCCGAGGTCTGAGACACCGACCAAGTAGCGGCCATGCGCACGCCGCGCAACGTGAAGTCGTCGGGGCTGTTTGGGGGACCTTGCTCGAAATGCTCGGCAGCCCATAACGGATCGTCGGCGCGGTAAGCCACTTCGTTGGCAAAGCGCTGATCGAAGACATCCTTCACCAGATCGCGAAGATTGTAGTCGGCGTCCTGTCGCGAATCGATCGGTACCCAAAGCGAAAGCGCGCTTCCGTTCGTGCGGTTGCGTAAGTCGAGAACCAGTGCAAACCCGCCGGCCGCATTGCTCGCGGTGAATCGGAGTGCGCACAACGGATGCTCGTCGAGCGGGAGCGTCAGCGGACCGAAAAGATCGAGATAGCCGATGTACAGCCCCGGCCGTGGAACCTCGACCGTCGCATAGACGAGCTTGCCGAGCACCGAGTTGCGCACGCCGAGCTTGAGCGCATGTGGCGCAAAGCTCCCGGCGATTTCATGTAGGTCGTCGACGGTGTAGTTCGTGTCGATCAGGAGCGGCCCAGAGCTGGGCTTATCGAACTCGAACAAGTTTGGCCCGGGCCGCAAGAGAATGTCCGAAAGACTGACGGTGCCTGCGGTTGGCAAGCTTAGAACGGGCGGTGCCACAAAGCGGCTGGTCGCGGTGCCGCTCGTAATCGAGAACGACCTTGGCAACAGATCGCCCGATGTGACGCGGAAGCTGACTGTGGCCTGAAAGTTCGTCGGACAGGGATTGTCGACCAAGAGTTCCTTGCCGGCCTCGCTCGCGGCGACCGGCACCGACGCCTGGTACGGATCGAATTTCTGGCGCCAAACCTGCGTCCGGCTGCAGCTCAGGCTCGAAATCTCGCTCGACGGCTCGTTCTCGGGCGCGACCGGGCGAAGGTAGCCTTCATTGCGGATGACGCTCGGGACCCGACGCCGGTCCTGCAAGACAAATGAAAACCTGGACGGTCCGCCCACCGGCGTCTGAAAACGGAAGCCGAACGGCGATTGGAAATTCCAGGTCGCCGCGCTCGCGGTCAGCATTGCCGAGCTGAAGACAAAGCCCGAGAACGGTCGCTTCCGGTAGCGCTCGGCGTTGAGCGCCTCGGCCAGCCGTTGGGCCGCTGCCGCCGGACCGCCCGAGGCGAGCGGGTACGCCGGATCGATCAAAGTCGGTCCTTCGATTACATTTGGAATCAGAGCGAGCCAGTCCGCGTTCGGCGGCATCTGATCGGCGATGAGCGCCGCCGCGCGATCGGTCCACAACGAGGAACCGACCAAGCCTTCGAGGGTCGCGGGCGAACCAATGACGAGCGCCGGGTACGGTGCGAAGAACGCTCGCGCACCTGGCGGCTGCCGCAACTCGAAGACGACGTTCTCGCCAAAGCGCGCTACCTCTCGCAGCCAGTTGCGCTCCCGCAAGAAGTCGACCGATGCCCAACGCTGGGGCTTGCCCTCGAAAAGGTAATACGTGCGTCGGTCGTCGGGCACGACGATGTACTTTACGCGCAATTCGGTCAGTAATTCCGGGTCGAGTGGCGACGAAAACTCCTCGAAGGCCGAATCGATCTGCGAAAGTGCCGGATTCAGCGGCGACAACCCGAGCGGGGGGGCATTGAACGTCTCGTCGTTCGCATCGGCGCTTCGCAAGAAATAGTCGCGTCGTTGCCAGCGAACGTCGCTCGGGAACATGAGAACGCTTGCGTCGCCGAGGTTGGCGCGAAGAAAGCGCTCCGTGGCTTCGCCGCCCGGCGAGAGATGCGGAACGCGAGCGAAGTTCGACCGGCGCAGCGGATTGAGGGCATCGCGCATAACGAACAGATACGCGAGCACCAGAACCATGGTCGCGAGGCCTCCGGCTTCGGCGAAACGCGGCCGCTTCAAGCGCACGAGGGCCAGTGCCGCGGCGAACGCGAGCGCGTTGCCGACCGCATACACGGGAACGATCAGCGCATTGAATTTCGTAAAATCGCGGAAGCCGAGAAAACCAGGTACGTACTGATACAAAAAAAGGTTTAGCTGCGCGAACGAGCTCTTGGTCTCGCTAACCAAGACGACGCCGAACGCCGCGATGACGAGAAACGCCCGGCTCGTCGGCCGCTTCCGCGTCACGAGCAATCCGAGCCACGCGATCGCGGCCAGCACGACGAAGCCCGGCTCAACGTTCGTTTCGGCGAACCCGTTCGTGCCGGCGAGCCAGTGGTACCAAGGAAAATACAGGCTTAACGCGGCGATCAAGGATCCGTAATGCGAGGCGGCAAGAAAAGAATCGACCGTGCCCCACTGGGCGACCGGGGGCGCGGTCGACGGGAGCAGCGCCGGCAGGAGGAAATCCAGGTTCAGCGCGACGACGCCGGCTGCAAAGGCAAGCCCGCCGCGCACGAGAGCAGGCACGAGGCCCTTTCGCGCCAGACGCGGCAAGGCTAGCCCGCACACGATCGCCAAGATCAGTGCCGTTTCATATGCGTAGCGGTAGTCGTAGGTCACTTGAATCGCAACGAGTACTGCCAGGAACAGCGCGATGCGAACGCTCGGTAGCCGAGCGAAGTCGACCGCAGCCGGTACGATCAAGCCGAAAAGCATGAACGCGATGAGCGATGGGATGTGGCCGCGCTCCACCAATCCGACCGTCCACGAGTTGATCGCAAAAACGCAAGAGCCGAGCGCCGCCGCGTACGCGTTGCGCGTAAAGCGATAGCAAAGGTAGTAGCCGCAAAGCGGTGCGCCGAGCATAAAAGGCCAAAGCCAGAGCACCCGCTCTACGAGCGGAAACGTTGCCCCCATGAGGCGCAGAGGGCCGGCCGCCGCCCACAGCTTAGAGGAATTCGCCCAAAACGAAAGCGAGTAGCCGAAGCGCAGATCGGTCCACAGGTGAGGCCATCCGAATGCGCCGCCGCGCACGATCGAGTCCGGAAACGACGGAAAGTCGGCGCCGGCGATCAGTGTCGTCGGGTTCAGCCACGCCCGAAAAATAAAAAGACTGAGGAGCAAAGGTAACGCGACCGGCCAATGCCGGGGCACGAAAAGGCGCGAAAGGGCGAATCCGATCTCGTTTGGGCTACGACCGATCCCGATCTCTAGAGCAGCCCGCTTCTCGACCTGCCGCTCGACTAAACTCAACTCCGCACCTGCTTCGCCGCCAGCGCTTGGCGACTCTCGCGCTATTACCCTTGCGGGGAAATGTTCGTCGGTGGAGCAAAGCCGCTGTGCCGATGCAAGCCATCGACCCGCGCGCCGTGCTGCGCAGGGTCTTACGCCTAAAGCAGTTTTCCTACGCTACCGCCGATCGGATGAACGGCCGTTCCGAGCTTTGTCTAAAGCTCTTGTACGACCGGCGGCCTCGCGGCGAAATTCTCAACGTTGGTTCCTCGCATGGCTGGCTCGAAGACCTTACCCGTTCCCAAAGTGCGTTTCGCGTGACCGGAATCGAATACGATCCGACCAGCTTGGCCCGCGCGCGAGAGCTCGTGCCCGGGGCGCAAATTTGCCAGGGTTCGGTGCTCGATCTTCCCTTTGAGAATGAAAGCTTTGAGGGCGCCACGATGTTTGAAGTTATCGAGCACTTGCCCCGGGGTTCCGAGGAGGCAGCCCTTCGCGAGATCTTTCGAACCCTCAAACCCGGAGCCTGGCTACTCCTCTCGACGCCCTACGTTCTGACGACGCTGCTCGACCCGCTCTGGTATTTCGGACACCGGCACTATTCGAAGGAGAGCATGGCGCGGCTCGTCCGCGCAGCCGGTTTCGCGCTCGACTATTCATTCGTGCGCGGGGGCGTTTGGGACTTGCTCACCGTCGACTTGTTCTTTCTCTTCAAGTTTGCGATGGACGCCGAATCGCCATTTCGCGAGCGGCTCGAAAGGATGCGGCGCAGAGAGTTTCTCGGAGAGAAAAACGGACTTTCCGACCTTTTCGTCGTCGCGCGCAAGCCCGAACCAGCAGCCGCGCACACGAGCGGCTCATAAAAGGCCAATGCCTCCAGCGACCGGCTCGCCTCGTCGGCGGCAGCCGGAGCGTGGCGAGAGCGGCAGGTTCAGCCTTACCGCTTGCGGCCGAACTGCCGGCGAGCGCCGAGCAGACGCGCGCCGCGCGGCACCGCAACGAAGGCTCCAGAGCCGCCGTTCCTAGGTGCATGCAACCGAGGAACTGCCTCTACAGCACCGCCTTGGTAGCCGGTTTTGCCGCTCGCGAGCGTCCGCTTTCGCTATCGCCGGTGCTGCCGCGCGGTTCGTCGCCCAGCTTCCGCGCGCCGTCCAGGGAGTCGCGCTTCGCTTCGCCGGGCCCGGATGGGGCGGATTGCCGGGGGAGAAGGTGGCCGCCGGGAACTCTGCTGGGCTGCGGCGCAACGTTGTACCGAGGTCCGGATGCAGCCCAGCGAACGGCGGCCCTTTCGACGTCGGCGCACTCGTAAGAAACCTGGAATCGAGAAGAAGACGATTCGTTTCCTGCTCGTCGCGCCCCAAGGATTGGGCGATTCAATTGAGACCACCCCGCTTCTAAGCGAACTCAAGAGGGCGCGCCCCGAAGCACGCGTCGACGTCGTCGTCCTGCGCCCTGGTCCGCGTGAGCTCTTCAGCGGTTTGCCGCATCTGGTCGAACGTGTCATCGAGTTGCCTTATTGGGAGCGCGGCAAGCTCGCGTTCGTCAAGGCGCTCGGCAGCAACGTGCGCGTGGCCCGCTACGCTGCGAGCTTCTTGGCGTATCCGGCGGCACGGCCCGAATACCAGGCCTTGCCGTGGCTCATGGGTGCCCGCCGCCGCTTCGGCCATCACTATTTTGACCGGTCCTCCCTGTTCAACGGACTGGCTCTGCAGACGACGCTCGTGCCGGTTCGTGACGTCCACAACGTCGAGCGTAACCTCGATCTCTTGCGGGCGGCGGGCATCGAGGCGCAGTCTCCTCGTCAATATTCGATGCCGCCCAACTGGTTCGCGCTCAACGGCGCACGCTCGAACTGCATCGCAGTTCACATTGGGACCAGCACCCATCACGGATTGCATGCGAGGCGCTGGGGGGCCGAGAACTTCGCGCGCTTGATCGGCCGGTTGCGCGCGCGCGGTTTCGAGGTCGCTCTCATCTGCGGGCCCGACGAACGCGAGTTGACCCACGAGATCGCCTCGCGCACCAACGTTGCTCGCGTCGTGGAAGGGTCGCTGGCGGAGGTGGCGCGTTACCTCTCCACTTGCCTAGCGCTCGTCGCCAATGACAGCGGCATCGCACATATGGGCGCCGGCGTACGCACGCCGACGCTTGCGATCTTCGGGCCGACCCCCACCAATCACGGACCGCTCGGTGAAAACGCCGTCGCCTTCAGGCCGTCGGCGTGCCCTGCTTGCTTCGACCCGCGCCGCCTCGATGCGCGCTGCGCGCGTAACGTTGACTATCAGTGCCTGCGGCTGGATGCACCGGTCGAGGCCGTCGAGGCGGCATTGATCGAACTGATCGCGCGCAGCCAATCAGAAATTCAGGTCGGAAGCACGGCCAACGGCTCGCTCTGAGCACGCTTCCCGGCGGGCAGCTTGCGAGCGATCGCAAAAATCGGCCAGCCGACCAGATTCCACCAGCCGGCCGCGCGCAGACGCCATCGCATCGCGAACGGGACGAACGGCAGCGCACCAATTGCGATCAGCGCGGCATACAGCGGAAGACCGAGCACGCCGAAGTCGCGGTGCAGACCGGCGTCCAGCACGCCGAAGCCGTTTGCTTCTAAGAGCGAGCGCAGTTGCGCAACGGTCATCGGCGCGTCCACGTGGGTTGGGTCGTCGTAGTAGTTGATCGGGGTCTGGGACGGCGTGTAGAGCGAAGAAGCCTTCGGCGCAGCAAGCGAGCGCGGACCCGGCGTCTCGACGTAAAGGATCCCGTGCGGTCGTAGAACGCGCGCGATCTCGGCGATGACGGCGCCCCGGTCCTTGACGTGCTCGATGACGTGGCTACAGTATGCGCCATCGAAATGGAAATCCTCGAAGGGCAGTGGGGCTTCCGTGAAATCGCAGGCGACTCGCTGCATCATTCCGGTTGCGACGATGCGCCGCGGAAGGGGCGAATGACCGTAAATGGTTGCGTCGGCGTATTTTTCGATCCCAACGATGCGCAGCGATCGCTTGACCCGGTACACGAAAGCATACGTCTTGCTCATGTCGCCCGAACCAACGTCGACGACCGTTGCGCCGTTCGGCAAGAGCCGCGCAAAACGTTTGCGCGGCGATAACGATAGCCGATTCCAAACGTCATCCGCAAACGACATGCGCTGTGCTTCACCCGACCAATCGTAGGAGCCGTCCGAACCATCGAGTAAGAGGCGGCCGTGCGGCTGTCGACCACCTCACTTGCGCTCCCGCTGGCGCACACCTTTACGATCGCGCGCGGTTCGGCGACGCAAGCGCACAGTGCGATTTTTCGGCTTGGCTGGGGCGGGCTGGAAGGGCTCGGCGAATCGGCTCCCAGCGAGCGATATGGGGAGAGCGTCGCTTCGGTGCGCGGCTACTTCGAGACCCACCCGCTCGACGGCGACGATCCCTACGCGCTCGAGCGACTGCTGCGCGACATCCCTGCGGCCGCGCGTTGCGGTCTCGATCTCGCCTTGCACGACCTCATCGGCAAGGACATCGACCGCCCGCTGTGGCGCATGCTCGGGCTCGACCCCCGGGATACGCCGATCACCTCGTTCACGATCGGCATCGACGAGACGGCGGTCATGCTGGCGAAGCTCGAGGAGATCCGCCAGCATCCGATCCTCAAAATAAAACTCGGGACGGAGCGCGACCTCGAGGTCGTCGAGGCCATTCGCACGCGGTACGGCGGCACGCTGCGCATCGATGCCAACGAAGCGTGGACGCCGGAGCAGGCCGTGAGGGCGCTATGCGAGTTGGCTCGCTACGACATCGAGTTTTGCGAGCAGCCGATCCCGGCGGGCCATCCCGAACGGCTGCGCTGGGTTCGTGAGCGCGTCACGATTCCGCTGATCGCCGACGAGGACGCCAAAGATGCGTGCGACTTGGCGGCGCTCGCCGGCTGCGTCGACGGCGTGAACGTCAAGCTCGTCAAATGCGGCGGAATTCGCGGCGCGCTCGCGATGATTCATACGGCGCGCGCGCTCGGCCTGCGCGTCATGCTCGGTTCGATGGTCGAGAGCGCCATTTTAGCGACAGCGGCCGCGCAGCTTTCGCCGCTAGCCGACTGGGCGGACATCGACGGGCCGTTTCTGACCGCCGCCGACCCATTCGCGGGCGTGACCTACGAGCGCGGCAAGCTCGTCTTGCCCGAGCGATCCGGCCTCGGCGTCGCCGAGAGACAACCCGCCGGCACGCCGCATTGAGCGCCGCCGAAGGCACGCGACGCTATGCGATCTTGGCGCCGGGGATGTTCGCGGACCGGCGGGCGAAAACGGCTCACGGCGTCATCGCCTACGGCCGCGACGTGACGGTTGCCATCATCGATCCCGATCACGCGGGGCAACGCGTGAGCGCGGTCGTTCCCTACCTTCGATCGGACGCACCGATCGTGGCAAACCTCGCGGCCGCGCTTGCGCTCGGGCCAAGCGCGCTTCTGGTCGGCGTCGCCCCGCCGGGCGGCGCCTTGCCGCCGGCCTGGCGCGGCGCGATCGTGGGCGCGCTCCACGCCGGGCTCGAAGTCGTCTCCGGTCTGCACCAGCTGCTCGGCGAGGATGCCGAATTCGTCGCCGCCGCGTCGCGCGGGGGCGCCCGGATTTGGGACGTCCGCGTGCCGCCCGCTGCGCGCCTGTTCAGCGCTGCAGCGTACGCGGTAGCGGCCCGCGTCGTGCTCACGGTCGGCAGCGACTGCGCCGTCGGAAAGATGACCGTGGCGCTCGAGTTGACCCGCGCCGCCGCGCTGCGCGGGCTGCGCGCCCGTTTCGTCGCCACCGGACAAACCGGCATCCTCATCGCCTCGGGCGGCATCGCGATCGATCGCGTGATCTCCGATTTCGCGGCGGGGGCGGCCGAGGAACTGGTCGTGCGCAGCGCCGCCGAAGCGGACATCTTGTTCGTGGAGGGCCAGGGTGGAATCAATCATCCGGCCTTCGCTCCGGTGACCATCGCGCTGCTCTATGGCAGCGCGCCGGACGCGCTCGTTCTCGTTCACGTTCCGTCGCGCACGGCCATCGACGGCTACGGCACGCCGCTGCTGGGCTATCGCCGTCTCGTCGCCCTGTATGAAGAGCTATGCGCGGCCGTCAAGCCCGCGCGCGTGGTCGGGATCGCACTCAACACGGCGCATCTCGATGAGGGTGCAGCCCGTGCCGCAATTGAAACGGCGCGCGCCGAGAGCGGGCTGCCTGCCGATGACGTCGTTCGCTTTGGCGCCGAAGCTTTTTACGAAGCGATCGCGCCGAACATTGCGCTCAAAACGTCACCGCTAAAGGCTCCGTGCGCTTAGCGTCACGCCGAATGGCGCGCTATAGGGCGATCGGCGTCCTGCTGCTTGCGTTCACGCTCGGGGCCTGCACCCCAACGGCAATCGCTCCCGCAGCGGGCGCGCCCAATCCCTGGACCGACCCCGCACACCTTCGCATCGGAAGCCAGGACGAACCCGACAACCTCAATCCGATGTTCGGGCACTCCGACGCGACCGACCAGATCGACGCGCTGATCCTAGCGCCCGTCTTCCGCTACGACCAGCACGGTGAATTCGTTCCGGAACTTGCGACCGAGGTCCCAAGCTATCGCAACGGCGGTATCTCGAAAGACTCGAAGACGATCGTGCTGCACTGGCGACACGGCGTCACGTGGGCCGACGGGGTGCCTTTGACGGCCCGCGACCTGCGCTTTACCTGGCGAGCAGTG
Organism: Candidatus Tityobacter terrigena; assembly: GCA_003156715.1. Taxonomy (GTDB): domain Bacteria; phylum Vulcanimicrobiota; class Vulcanimicrobiia; order Vulcanimicrobiales; family Vulcanimicrobiaceae; genus Tityobacter; species Tityobacter terrigena. Next base: position 5,089 of record PMHO01000021.1, on the reverse strand, counting down.
CTCGACCGGCGCAACAACACGAAGGCCGTCTTTGGATGGGATGACATCGCGGCGTTCGATCTGCCCGACGACTATACGGCGATCGTTCACCTCAAGCGGCCGTACGCCGACGTCCTCGGCCTCTTTGGAGGAGGCGGCGGGAGCGCCTATCCGCCGCTGCCCGAACATCTGCTCGCGGGCCTTCCCGATCTCAATGTTGCCGCCTTTAACGCTCACCCGCTCTCCAGCGGGCCGTGGTTGCTCAAGCAATGGAACCGCGGCAGCTCGCTCGAGTTTGTGCCCAACCCTCGCTACTGGCGCGGGCCTCCCAAGATCGCCGCATTGACGTGGCGGATCGTGCCGAATCCCGACACGCTCGTGGCTCAGTTGCAAACCCGCGAGCTGGACCTCGTGCCAGGCGTCGCGGAGACCGTCGTTCCGCGTCTAGGCGCCCTTTCCGGCATCACAATCGACAAACGGCTCATCGCAAACTGGCGCCGGCTCGCGTTCAACTGCGCCAAGCCCGCCCTTGCCGACGTGCGCGTGCGGCGCGCGATCGCCGAAGCGATCGACTGGGACGAAATGAACGCCACGATCTATCACGGCGTCAACGTGCGCGCGACGAGCGACATTCCACCCGACTCGTGGGCCGCTCCGCACATTCCGCCCTATCCGCACGATCCGCCGGGCGCAATGCGCCTGCTCGCGGCTGCCGGGTGGGAACGCGGCGGCGACGGCGTGCGCGTGAAAGACGGCCGGCGCTTGAGCCTGGTCATTTCGTCGACGAACGCTCCGGGCAACGAGCAGGCCGAGGTGCAGATGCAACAGCAGCTAAAGGCACTCGGAGTCGAGCTCGTGATCAAGAACTTCCCGGCGAGTTTCTTGTTCGCGCAGGACGGGCCGCTGTACGGCGGACGTTACGATCTCGAGTGGTCGATCGATACCAACGGGCCGGATCCGGATAACCAGGGCGACTGGAGCGGCGACTTCTTGCCGCCGCGGGGCGCGAACACGAGCTTCCTGCGGGACCCGATCCTGACACGACTCTCAGACGAGGCGGTTCGCACCTTTGACCGCGCCAAACGAAAGGCGCTGTACCAGCGAGAGGAGGAACGCATCCACCAGCTCGTCCCGGTCGTTTTTTTCTATTGGCGCACCGGCTATGCGGCGTACAACCGTGACCTCAAACATTACAANNTTGCGCTGCGCGCCGAGCTTGCGCGCGGTCGTATCGTGGAACGCGCCTGCAAGCGCCGAAGGCCGCATCGAGTTGCGCGGCGTCCACGAGCGCGAACGGCGCAGCACGTGGTTTACGCTGGCCGCCTGGAAGGGCGGGCATCGTCGCTCCGAAGGCGGGCACGACCACCTGCTGCGACTCGAAGTCGACGAGTTGCGGGCTGCGGAGCCGCTGCTGGGCGTCGAAATTCGCTCGGACGTTCCGCTCGACGCAATCGCCCTTGCGACGCCGCGCGGCGAAGGCGGCGCGACAGCCCGGCGGGAGGATGCAAGCGGAACGCTGCTCGCGGTTCCGATGCGCACGCAGTACGTCGAAATTCCATTCGACCTTCCGCTCGAGTTGGCGACGACCGCGCACGGCTGGTGCAGCCCGGCGTCGCTCGGCATGCTGCTCGACTACAATGGAGTCGTGCGCACGCTCGTCGACGTGGCGGCCGGTGTCTTCGATGAAGCGTACCGCGGAACGGGCAACTGGGCATTCAACGCCGCGTATGCCGGCGGCTTCGGGTTGCGCGCGTTCGTCGCTTATCTGGACGGCATTGCGCATGCCGAGCGCTTCGTCGCCGTCGGCATTCCGCTCGCGCTCTCGTTTTCATGGGGAGAAGGTCAACTGCGCGGAGCCCCACGACCGCAGTGCGACGGGCACGTTGCGGTGCTCTGCGGGTTCGACCGGGACGGCGATCCGGTTTTCAACGACCCGGCGCAGCCGGAGTTACGCGCCGTGTACCCGCGCAGCGCGTTCGAGCGCTGCTGGCTCGCTCACGGCGGCGTGGCCTACGTCGTCGCCGCGCGCGCGCGCGACGACGTCGTCGCCCTGGCCAACGCATGAGCGTTGCGGCAACGAGGGATGCCTGGCCGGTGGATGCGCCCTTACACGTCGTGCTCGTCGAACCGCAGATTCCGCCGAACACGGGCAACATCGCGCGTCTCTGCGCGGCAACCGGCTGCGCGCTGCATCTCGTCGAGCCGCTCGGCTTCTCGATCGACGATCGCGAGCTCAAACGCGCGGGCCTGGACTATTGGCACGCGGTTCGCCTGATCGTTCACCGCTCGCTCGAGGCGCTGCTGGAAAGGCTCGACGCCTCGCGCATGTGGCTCCTGAGCACGCGCGCCGCACGACCCTACACCGAAGCAACGTTCGCCTACGGCGACGCACTGCTCTTCGGTAAGGAGACGGCCGGGTTGCCGGACGACCTGCTCGCAGCACATGCGGAGCGGGCGCTGCGCATTCCGATGCGCGCCGGAGCGGTACGCAGCCTCAACTTAGCAACCGCCGCCGGGATCGTCGCCTACGCCGCGCTTTCCCGGCTTGGCTTCCCATCGCTGCGATAGTCGCAGAGCGGCAACGGCGATGAGCGGAAACAAGCTGACGGCGCTCGAGCGGAACATCGTCGCGTGCCGGCGCTGTCCGGAGTTGCGGGCCTATTGCGCCCAAATCGCGCGCACGCGCAAGCGCGCCTATCGGGACCAAACGTATTGGGGCAAACCGGTCCCGGCCTTCGGCGACGACGACGCGCGCGTCCTTATCGTCGGGCTCGCGCCCGGCGCGCACGGCTCGAACCGTACCGGCCGAATGTTTACAGGTGACGCGTCGGGGGTTTGGCTCTATCGCGCACTCTATCGTGCGGGCTTCGCCAACCAGCCCGATCAGCGCGATCGCGACGACGGGCTCGAGTTGCATGACGCGCTGATCAGCGCGGCATTGCGTTGCGCGCCACCGGGCAACAAGCCTAGCCCCGAGCAACTACGCCGTTGCGCGCCCTATTTGGAATCGGAAGTGATGCAGCTCACGCGCCTCGCCGTGGTGGTCGCACTGGGAGCAATCGGTACCCGCGCGGCGGTCGGCGCGCTCCAAGGCGCCGGCTTCCGATTTGCCGGCGTGCCGCGCTTTGCGCACGGCGCCGAGTCAACTGCGATCGGGCCGCACGCGCGGGTGACGTTATTGTCCTCATACCATCCAAGCCGTCAAAACACCAACACCGGCGTCCTGACCGAACCCATGCTTGACGCCATCTTTGCCAGAGCGCGTGCCCTGGCCGGCGCGGCCCCTAGCTGACTTTCTTCGGAAAGTGGGCATAAAGGCACCACATCCGTAGGGCGTCAGCCGGCTGACCCCTAACCCCAGCCCGCCCCAATCTCGCTTTCTTACCCGTATCGCTATCCGTCGGCAACTCGTCCTTTCAAGGGCGCCCAGAACACGTCGGCGCCTCCGGCTTGCAGGGGCGAGAATGGGGTTCGGGCAAGCGAAGCGGTGATGGTGCGGGAAGCAACAGCGCTCGGCACCCCTCCAGGCTTGCTCGATATCCCGTGGGACGCCCTCCAGTGGTGCTCGCGGGGCGGATCAGGCCGAACCGGTCCCTTTTTCACCGCTCGCGCGGAACGAAAGGAAAACGAACGTGATTGACCTCCTTCGCGCTCGGACGTTGCTCGTGGCTCTCGGTGTGGCGCTTTCAACGCTGACCCTTGCCCGGGTCGCGTCCGCGCAGGCCGGCGGCGGGACGCCCGATTTCGGGACGCCGCCATCGGGCGAGATTCCGATTCTCTTCAACGACCACCATGTGTATTCGAGGCCCGACCGGCTCAAACAAAACCGCGTGCTCGCGGCGCTTGTACGAAATGGAACGATCCTCGTCCCACTGCGATCGATGTTCGAGCAGATGGGTGCAACCGTTTCATACGACGCCGGCACCAAGACCGTCGACGTCTCAAAACCCGGCGCCGACGTTCAGGTAACCGTCGGCAAGCCGCTGGTCGTCATCAACGGCGAGCAGCGTCCGCTCGACGTGCCGCCTGAAATCTACAAAGGCTCGGTCGTCGTACCCGTACGCGTCATCTCCGAAGGCATGGGCGGTTACGTGCAGTGGGTTCCCGACAAACGGCTTGTCGTCGTGCGCTATGTGATGGCACCGCCGCCGACTCCCCCGCCGGCAACTCCCCCACCGCCGCCGCCACCGCCGCCGCCGACGGCCGCTCCACCGCCGCCGCCACCCCCGCCGCCTCCGCCTCCGCCGCCGAAGTACTACGATCACTTCGTCGCCGGCGACTATCTCTTCGGCACGGTTTACAACGAACTCAGTTCGGGCAACACGACGACTGGTTCATTCGACGCCAAGGCAGCGATCGAGTTCCCGGCGATCGGCGAGACGTGGATGCTCAAGGGTTCCTTCAATCAGATCCGCTACGCGCACGATTCGGACTTCGGTCCAGGAACGTGCACGCCGGGTACGGCCGGGTGCCAGACCGTCATCGGAAACGGCATCTATCAACCGGGTGTCTGTCCCTCGCCAGGTGATCCGGGCTGCGTCACCGTCGTCGGTTACCCGGCAACCGAAGCGTACAACGGGCTTGGCCAAGCATACGTGCCGGCGTTCGAAGCGACCGAAGACAACCTCAACGTCGATTTGGGCATCCGGGTGGCCAACCCGCGCATCTACCTCGCGGTCGGCGGCCTGTTCAGGCACTACAACTACCTGGGCTACCCGAACCTGAGTGCGGTCGGCGCCGGACTAGAGAAACTGCCCGACCTCGACCAACCGCTCTCGGTCTACGGTAGCGTGTACTTTTTCCCGAATCTCAAAGGCACGTACACCTATCCGACGTCGACCTACCTTGGGCCACTCTCGGGCTCAACGACGGTCCTGTCGTACAATGCGCTGCTGTACGATGCAGGCTTGACGCTCAACCTTGGCCACACCGGTCTCTTCCTCGAGGGCGGCTACCAGGGCGAACGCCTCAACGCACGCACCAACGCACCGGCTAACGTCGCCGTCAGCGAACCCTACGTCGGACTCGGCTTTAAGTTCTGATTAGAACCTAGAGGCGAAGCCACCCTAGAAGCGCGATGCCCCGCCGGTACTGGATCGGCGGGGCATCG
>PMHO01000018.1 GCA_003156715.1 Candidatus Tityobacter terrigena | reverse complement strand
GGCGAGTTGCTTCTCGCGAGCGCTGAGGACGCGGACGAATCCGCTGGGGTTGGCTGCTAACACGCCCACGAATCCCCGCATGGGGCTCGCGAGCAAGCCGAGTACTTTGGCTTGCAGCTCGAGTTTGGGCGGCATCGCGGCGAGCGTCGCAACGTCGCTCGGTGCGAGCACCTTGCCGTCGACGTAGGCCGCTTTGATCTTGATCGGCTTGACGTCGTCGGAGAACTTCTTGAGCGCCTTGGCCGGCGAGACGGGATCCTCTGAGGCGAAGATCACCCCAGTCGGTCCCGACAGGTGGGCCTCGAGGCGCTCGGCAAGCTCGCTGCCGGCGGCAATGGCGAAGAGCGTGTTCTTGACGACCGCATATGAGTCGCCGCTTTTTCGGAGCTCGCCGCGAAGCTTGGTAACGTCCGCGACGGTCAGCTTGCTGTAATCGGTAAAGAAGAGATACTTCGACCCGGCCAGCCGGCTGCGCAGCTCCTCGATCGTTTGCTCTTTTTTGGCGGTGGGCATGGCCCTCTTTCGTCGGGAAAAGAAACGGCGCTCCAATCTGTGCGATGAGCGCCACCATGCCCGCGCCGTCCGCAACCCGCAGGCGGCATGGAAACCGGTCGTCGTCATCCTCGGCAGGCGCACCAGCATTACCCGCCCGAAGGCGGACCTGCGTTCATCGGAGCCGGCGAGCATGATACCCGATCGACGGGTTTTCGTCAAACGCGCCGATCGGAGGCTACGAGGTCGTGGGGACCACCTTGATCCGGTTCGGGTCGACCTTGACCCCTGGGCCCATGGTGCTCGACAGCGTCACGCTGCGCACGTAGGTTCCCTTGGCGGCCGAGGGCTTGGCGCGGACAAGAGCGTCCAGGAGCGTCGAGATGTTCTCGCTCAGCTTGGCCTCATCGAAGCTCGCCTTGCCGACGATCGTGTGGACGATGCCGGTCTTGTCGAGGCGGTATTCGACCTTGCCCGCTTTGATGTCGCGAATCGCCGCACCGATGTTGGGGGTCACCGTGCCGGCCTTGGGGTTCGGCATCTTTTGAGCGAGGATGCGGCCGAGGTTGGACCCCACGGCGCCCATCATGTCCGGTGTCGCGACCGTGACGTCGAAGTCGGCAAAGCCGGCCTTTACGCGGTCGATCAGATCCTGGTCGCCCACGACGTCGGCTCCGGCGGCCTCCGCTTCCTTTGCCTTGTCGCCCTTGGCGAACGCGATGACCCGAACGGTTCGCCCGGTGCCGTGCGGCAGCAGAACGGTGCCGCGCACGTTTTGGTCGCTTTTCTTCGGATCGACGCCGAGGCGCACGTGAATCTCGATCGTCTCGTCAAATTTCGCGCGCGCGGTTTTCTTGATGTTGGCCGTGGCCTCGTTCACGTCGTAGAATTTGGCCGGATCGTACGTCTTGAGAATCTCGCGGTAACGCTTGCCGTGCTGCTTCATCTACGCGCCCACCTCGACGCCCATCGAGCGGGCGGTGCCCGCGACGATGCGCATCGCCATGTCGACGTCGTTCGCGTTGAGATCCACCATTTTCGCCTCGGCGATCTCGCGCAGTTGCTGCTGGGTCAGCTTTCCGACCTTGGTGCGATTGGGGATGGCCGAGCCGGATTCGATGCCGAGAGCGCGCTTGATCAGGAAGCTCGCCGGCGGGGTCTTAGTGACGAACGTAAAGGTCCGGTCGTCGAAGACCGTGATCTCGACCGGAATCACCATCCCGGCTTGCGATTGAGTGCGCTCGTTGTACTCCTTGCAGAACGCCATGATGTTCAGCGAGTAGGGCCCGAGCGCCGGCCCGACGGGGGGCGCAGGGGTGGCCTTGCCGGCCTGCAGCTGCAGGCCGATCTTGCCCACGACTTTCTTTGCCATCTTGCTCCTAACGGTCGCTCGAAGCGACCTGCCCCAGTGAAGACCTGCGCCGCCACGGGGTCGCCGGCGAGCGCAACCCACCGATTATAGCCGCCCCGGTCAAGCCGGGCAAGCGAAATGTGCCATTACGGCGGGGTAGGGCGGCGGACGGAGCCTAGCGGGGAGGCGGGGGCACCACCGTCACGTGCAGGGTCGCGGTTAGAGCGGCGCCGGCAGCGCTCGATGCGGTTTCGACGAGCTTGCATTGCACCCCGATGCCGATGTGGCCCGGCGCCTGCACGAACACGCCTTGGCCTTGCAATTGGCCTTTCGCAATCGGATCGCCCAGGAAATACGACAAACGCTTTCCATCGCTGCAGGGAATGAATTGAGTCTGCGGTTGCAAGTTCAAGCCCTTGGTATACCACAGGAGACTGTCAGCCGTCCCTCCGGGGCTGACGTCGATGCGCATCGGCTTGAAGAACAGCCGGTCCTCGGAAGGACGAAGTGCATCCGAAATCTCCGCATTCGATGGTGTGTTAGCGTCTTGCGTCTGACGCGCGGAACTTGCGGGCGTCACATTACCCGTCAGACTTTGGCTGCTCGGACCCGAGCAGGCGGCAAACAGGACGGCACTCGAGATAAGAATGGCAATACGCACGATTCCCTCCCCTGAAACGGCCCGGCGAACGGCTCGGCGCCCGGCGCCCGAGCTAGCCTGAACTAGACATAAGACACCGGCCACATCCTGTCAACCGCCGACCGGCGCAAGATCCCTTACCGGGCAAACCCGGCCCTAGCGAAGGACGTCCGCGAAGGCGTCGGCAGCAACTTCGATGTCAGGGGCGCCGATGTCGAGGTGCGTCACGGCTCGGATAGTTCGCAGGCCGAACGTGCTGACGCGCACCCCGTGCCGCTCATCGAGCGCGCGTGCGATTTCGGCGGCGGCGCGGCCGGTTGCGGCTGCGTCGATGAGGACGATGTTCGTTTCCACGGCCGCCGCATCGACGCGCAGACCGGGGAGCGCCGCTAGGCGCTCGGCAAGCCGGCGCGCGTTGGCGTGATCCTCGGCGAGACGTTCGACGTTGTGCTCGAGCGCGTAAACGCATGCCGCCGCAATGATGCCGGCTTGGCGCATCGCTCCGCCGAGGCGCTGCTTCAAGCGCCACGCTTCGTCGATGAAGTCGCGCGTGCCGGCCAGGACGGCTCCGACCGGCGCGCCGAGCCCCTTCGAGAAGTCGATCCAAATCGAGTCGAAACTCGCCGCCTGCTCGCGTGCCGGCACGCCCATTGCGACGACGGCGTTCAAGAGGCGCGCCCCGTCGCAGTGCGCCCACAGTTCGTGCTCGTGCGCGAGCGCGCAGATCGCCCGCATCCGTTCGAGCTGCCAGCAGGCGCCGCCCCCGAGGTTGGTCGTCTGCTCGATGGATACGGCGCGCGTTCGCGGCGCATAGCGCCACACCGGCCGAATCGCAGCGGCGACTTGGTCCCGATCGAAGATGCCGCGCGTTCCTTGCAGGACGGTGAAGACCGTGCCGGTCAGCGCGGCCGCGCCGCCGGCCTCGGCATGGAGCGGATGGGCGGTGCGATCCAGAAGAATCTCATCCCCCGGACGACAGGCGATCGCAAACGAAATCTGGTTGCACATCGTACCCGACGGCAAGTAAAGCGCGGCCTCCTTACCGAGCAGCGATGCAACCATCTCCTGCAAACGGTTGACGGTCGGATCTTCGAAGCGTTGCTCGTCGCCGACCTCGGCCTGGCACATGTAGGCGCGCATCGCCGCCGACGGCTTGGTCGCGGTATCGCTGAACAGATCGATCACGGGCGCGAAGTCGTGCGCCGGGCGCCTGATTCCTGCTGGAAACCGCCTGTTGGGCCGCCGTGTTGTGATTAGGTGCTATGGCAGCCGTTCGCAACGTCAACCATGTCGTGCTGTACGTGCGCGATCTCGAACGATCCGTCGAATTCTACGAAGCCCTTTTTGGATTTCGAGTCGTGGCGCGGGCCGGCAGGACGATGGCGTTCCTGCGCGCCGCGGCATCGTCCAACCACCACGACCTCGGGCTTGCTGCGGTTGGTGCGCAAGCGCCGTCGGCCCCGCAGGGGTCGGTCGGTCTCTACCACACGGCGTGGCAAGTCGACCGTATCGAGGACGTTGCCGACGCCTACCGGGAGCTGATCGCGCGCGGTGCGCTTACCGGCGCGAGCGACCATGGCGCGACCAAATCCGTGTACGGTCTCGATCCCGACGGCAATGAGTTCGAAATCATGTGGATGCTGCCGCGGGAGCACTGGGGCGAACACGAGGAGGCTGCGCCCACCAGACCGCTCGACCTTGCGGCTGAACTCCGACGTTGGGGCGCGGGGGCGGCAACCTAAGACCCATCGCTCGGCTGCCAACGCCGATGCGGGCTGCAGGGGGCATGGTATCGCGCGTAAACAAGTCGTGCCCTAATGCGTCGATGGCGGCTCGATTTGGATCCGACCGCGCTCGCATTCGGCGCCGCGAGCCTTACGCTGGTTCTGCATCTCGCGGTCGCCGGGCGCTACGGCTTCTTTCGTGACGAGCTGTATTTTATCGCCTGCGGCCGCCATCCGGCTTTTGGCTACGTCGATCAACCGCCGCTCGTCCCGTTGATCGCCGCAGCGACGCAGCTCTTTGGCGCAGATCTGTTCCTTTTGCGGGCGGTCGCGGCGATGGCCGCGGCCGGGACGGTCCTTGTCGCATGCGCGCTCGTGCGGCTCGCGGGCGGTGGTCCTTTCGCCATCGTTCTCGCAGGTCTCGCCGTCGCGACCTGCCCGATGTTCGTCGGAAGCGACGGAACGCTGAACACGTCCGCCTTCGAGCCGCTCGCATGGACGCTGCTTGGGTATTTTCTCGCTCGCGCCGCGCTACGCGATGATCGCCGGGGACTTCTTTGGGCCGGCTTCGTCATCGGCGTCGCGTTGGAAATCAAGTATCAGATCCCGTTCTATATCGGGCCGCTCGTGCTCGCGCTCTTGTTCACGCCGGAGCGCCGGTTGCTTTTCACGCGCCAAGCATGGATTGGTGCGCTAACGGCTGCCGCGATTGCCGCGCCGAGCATCATCTGGCAGGCGCTGCACGGCTTTCCGTTCGTCGAGCTCTTGCACAACGGTGCCTCGGGTAAGAATGAAGTTTATTCGCCGCTCGTCTTTGTTTTGCAGCAAGTCAAGGTGATGAATCCGCTTTTCGCGCCCATTTGGATCGCTGGTTTGGTTGCCGCGCTGGTCGGTAAGCGTTTCGTGCGGCTGCGTTTTCTGGGCATCGCCTTCGCCCTCACCTTCGCATTGATGCTCGCGCTGCACGCCAAGGACTACTATCTGGCGGGCCTGTACGCTCCGATGTTCGCTCTCGGCGCGATCGTCGTTGAATCGGCGGTGAGGTCGCAGGCGCTGCGCGCCGCTTACGCCGTCGCAGGCGTGATTCTCGCGGCTCTCTCGTGGCCGATCGCCCTGCCGATCCTTGATCCGCCGCAGCTCGTCCGGTACGAGAGCGCGCTGCACTTGCGCCCCGATGTGGAGGAAGCGTCCAACCGAGGGCAGGCGATCCCCCAAAATCTCGCCGATCAGCTTGGCTGGCGCGAGCTCGAGCGTGCGGTGGCGGCCGTGTACCGCTCGCTGCCGCTCGACGAGCGCAAGCGCGCAGCGATCATCGCCAGCAACTACGGCGAGGCAGGTGCGCTCGATTTCTACGGTCCCGCCGACGGCTTACCCCCGGCTCTCAGCGGCCATAACAACTACTACCTCTGGGGCACGCACGGCTACGACGGCAGCGTGATCGTGCGCGTCAACAGCTCGGACGTGTCGTTTTGGAAACAGCACTGTCACTCGCTTCGCATCGCCGCTCGGTTTGGCGACAGCCCGTACGTTGAACCATACGAACGCGCCCGGCCCATTCTCGTCTGCCGCGGGTTCTACCGCCCGCTAGCCGCCGACTGGCCCGAGTTCAAGTTCTACTATTGAGCGAGCGGCGTTCTTGACGCCGCCGGACGATTCGCCAAGGAACGCGGTCAGACGTGCGAGTACGTCGAGCTATGCACGTCGATGCCGCTTTCCTGAGCCTTGGGTTTTCGGCGATCAGTACGCTAGTCGTCGTTGTCGGTGCGTTAAGTGCGTTGCGTCAGCTCCGCTACATGCGCTACGGCAACGAGATGCAGACGTTAACTTCGTTGCACCGCGAGTGGCACTCGGAGGCGATGATCATCGACCGCCAGTTCGTCGGCTTCGAGCTGGCCGAGGCGCTCGAAGATCCGGCGTTCGTCGATGAACTGCGCGCAAGTTCGGTGGGGCGGCGCGCGCAGCATGTGGTGAGTCTCGCGAACTTCTACGAGAGGGTCGCGATGTACGTGAACGGCGGGGCCTTATCCGAGGAGCTAGCCGTCCTGGAGTTCGGCGTTTCCGCGACGATCTTCTGGCCGATAATGCGACCGGCGCTCGCCCTGTTTCGCACGACGCGCCCCCTTCCCGTTTACTACTACTTCGAAGATTTCGCGATGCGCGCCCCGCAGGCGCTAGCAGCGATGGAAAAACGCCGCCGCCGGCTTCGTCGCGATCCCGCGATGGACGCGCTCGTCGCCGAGGCAAACGCCGCCGTCGACGCGAGCCCTCTAGCTTCGCAGCGTGGCTCGGACCTTTAGACTTTTTCGATTTGGTAGAACTCGAGCTCGACCGGCGTCTCGCGACCGAAGATGGAGATGAGGGCGCGCACCTTCTCCTTCTCCGGCTGGATCTCGTCGACGATGCCGGTGAAATCGAAGAATGGGCCGCTCGTGACCTTGACCCGGTCGCCCTTGGCAAAATCGATCTTGAGCTTGGGCGTCTCGATACCCATCTGCTTGAGAATCGTCTTGACTTCTTTGTCCTGTAGCGGGACGGGTTTCTCGCCCGATCCAGGCGACCCGACGAAACCGGTCACGCCCGAGGTATTGCGCACGACGTACCAAGACGCGTCGTCCATATCCATTTCGACCAGCACGTAGCCCGGAAACACTTTCTTGGGCGTGATCTTCCGCTTGCCGTCTTTGAACTCGACCTCGTCTTCCATGGGCACGAGCACCCGGAAGATTTTGCCCGTCATGTTCATCGAATGGATGCGGCGTTCGAGGTTCGCCTTGACTTTGTTCTCGTAGCCGGAGTACGTGTGGATCACATACCACTTACGGCGCTCGTCCTTTTTTGGCGCCGTCGCCACCGAAACGGGCGCGGGCAGTTCTTCTTGAAGAGTTTGGCTTTCCGTATCCATTGCTATTTGTGAACGACTCCGAAAGCAAGCCCGAACAACTCGTCGAGCACGTACGTGTACAGACCGATGACCGCCACGAGCGAGATCGTCAGGACGGTCGCCGAGACCCACTCTTGACGCGTGGGCCAAGTGACGCGACGCATCTCCGAGACCAGCCCGCGCAGGAACGCTTGCGTGCGCGCGACCCGCGCCTCGCGTTCCACGCTCTGGCGAGGCGCCGGACGGGGCGGGTTCCCCGGACGTGTCGTCGTGCCACCGCCGCCCGTTGGCCTGTTCATGCTCTCATTCTTCCCTTGCAAAAATTTTGGCAGGGCGGACAGGACTCGAACCTGCAACCGACGGTTTTGGAGACCGCAACTCTACCAATTGAGCTACCGCCCTCAGCGCGTTTCCCGGTGCGAGCGGTGACAACGGCAAAACCGGCAATATTTCTTGAGCTCGAGCCGCTCGCTCGTGTGCTGCTTGTTCTTCTGGGTGTTGTAGTTGCGACGCTTGCACTCCGTACACGCCAGCACGACCCTTACCCGAACTTCCTTCTTCGCCATCTCGTCTTCCAGCTCGACATAAAGAAGACGGACACGCGGTCCGCCTCAGGGATGATACCACACGCCCCCCGCCCTGTAAACGTGGGAGGCTGCCTGCTTGGGCTACTAACCAGAGAAAGGATTCGTGCGCCCGAGACGATTCGAACGTCCAACCTGAGGCTTAGGAGTCCCCCGCTCTATCCAATTTGAGCTACGGGCGCAAAGGGATTGCGGCGCACCTTCTCGCGTGGTCAGCAACTGTGACAGTACAGGCCGCTCGCGATTGCAACGCCGTACTTGAGGACTTCCGCAGTCCGCCGATTCGACCCCGCCGGAGAACGCCTGAGCCCGCCTCTCTGGCAGATCCCGTCCGTTCCATTAAATCAGACCAAGCGTACGGCCGCTCTGCCCCCCCCCTACAATATAATCTGCCGGCGCCGGCGCAATGAGTCCTCGGTCAGCGCCGGTCGGCGGTCTCCATCTCGGGCGAAGCCGCGGCTTCACCGGAAAGGCGGTCGTCGTCCGTCATCCCGCAAGCTTCGGCCGCCGCGTTTTCGGACCAGGTCGACCCTTCCACGGCGAGCCGTTCGATCGCGCCCTCGCCCAGATGCCGCCGCAGCGCCACGAGCAGCATTGCGTCGAGCCGCTGCTCCGCCCGATCTCGGCCGAATCCGAGCCGCGCGAGTGCAGCATTTGCGTAGCCTCGCAGGCGTGCGGCCTCGTGCGCGTCGCCCTGTACCGCTGCTACCAGAGCACGCGCGACGATGGCGCAGGCGAACACGCCCGCGTTTCGTGCGGCCTGCGCCCACTCGAGTCCGGCACGCGCGACCTGCGACGCCTCATCGATTTCCCCAAGCTCAACGAGATAGGTGGTTAGCGCGACGTTGACCCCTACGAGGTTCGTTGCGTATTTTCCACGCATCCGGATCTTTCGCACGTCCCGGGCCAGGGCGACTGCGAGTTGCGGGTCGCCCTCGAGAAACGCCGTCTGCGAAAGCCCGAAGGTCGCGGACGCAGCACCTCCCTCGCTTCCAATCTCCCAAAAAAGCGCGATCGCCGCCTCATACGACGCGCGCGCGGCGCGATAATCGCCGCGCTCCTGCGCCAATCCGGCGGAGAGGTCGAGGCAATTTGCGATGTTGCGCCGGTCCCCCGCAACGCGAAAAATCTCGAGGGCTCGCGCGTTCATAAGCGCCGCCGCGTCGAGATCGCCCCTTTGCGAAGCGCCGATCGCCTGTTGCCGTAGCGAGTCTCCGAGGCCGATCGCGTCGCCGAGGGCCTCGTAAAGCGCGACTGCTCGGCGCGCGGCGTCATGCTTGCGCGGACCCATGTTCAGCCACGCCGCCGCGCGCCAGAGTCGCGCCGAGATGGCGGTGTGGTCGCGCTCGTCCAAATGCTCGAGGGCGAGCCCGATCCAACGGCGTCCTTCGGCTTCGAGCCCCGCGTTGATCCAGAAACGCTCGAGGTGTCCGGCGATCGCGCCGCCCGTCGCAACGTCGGCTAGCGTCCCCAGACTCCATTCAAGTGCGCGTCGAAAGTTGCCGGTTTCCTTTTCGAGCGCGGCGAGCCAACCCTCGCGGGGCATCGAGCCGAATCGCGCGTCGGCCGCTCGCGCTATCTGCGCAAAATACGCAGCATGGCGATGGGACGTTTGCTCGCGCTCGCCGCACGCATCGAGCCGATCGAGTGCGTACGCGCGTGTCGATTCCAGGAGGCGATAGCGCTCTTCTTGCCCGGACGTATCCGCGACCACGAGCGATTGATCGACTAGCGCAGTCAGCAGGTCGAGAACGTCGAACGCGTCCACGCGCTCATCGCGGTACAGTGCGACTGCCGTGTCGAGAGTGAAACCGCCGGCGCAGATTGCGATACGATTAAGTAGCGCGCGCTGGGGCGGGGCAAGAAGATCGTAGCTCCAGTCGATCAACGCGCTGAGCGTGCGATGCCGTCCGAGGTCTTTCGACTGCCCGCCCGTTAGCAACCGGAACCGGGAATTGAGCCGCGTCGCAATGCTGGAGAGGCTCAAGACCTTGCTTCGCGCGGCCGCCAGCTCGAGCGCCAACGCGATGCCGTCGAGTTGCGTGCAGATCTCCGTGACGGCGGGCACGGTTTCGTCGGTTAGCCTGAAGGAAGCGTCGGCCGCGGTGGCGCGGTCGACGAACAGGGCGATCGCTCCATAACGCATCGCCTCGCCGGCCGGCAGCGCTGCGCCGCGCGCCGGAACATCGAGGCTGGCAAGATGGTAGACCGCCTCGCCCTCGACGTGAAGCGACTGTCGGGACGTCGACAGAATGCAGATCGACGGCGCCCCTTCGTGTAGCGCCTTCACGAGAGCCGCCGCCTCGGTTCTGACGTGTTCGCAATTATCCAGGATAAGAATGCCGCGCTTTGTCGCGAGCTCTTCGACGATCTGGCTGGCGACGCCGCGCTCGGACGGCTGCCGAACGCCGACGGCGCGCGCGACCGTACCGGCGACGAGCGTTCCGCTATCGAGCGGCGCCAGCTCCACGAACCATATAGCGTCGAGATCGGACGAAACGAACGTCGCCGCGAGCGCTGCGGCAAAACGCGTCTTTCCGATCCCGCCGGCGCCGACCACCGTCACGAGGCGCCGTTCCGTCAGGAGCCGGCGCCCCTGTTCGAGGGCGTTTTCGCGACCGCGCAGCGGGGTCGTCTCCAGCGGAAGGTTGTTTTGGACGCGCCTTTGACTATCGAGGGACGGGCGAGAGGGGGATCGCGGTCGACCCCGGCGGCGGGCAAGTTCCTGCAGCTCGTCTCGCTCGGTGTCGCTGAGTCCCAACGCTTCGGCGAGCATGCTGACGGTCTCGCGGTACGGGCTCCGGCGCGTTCCGCGCTCGAGCGCGCCGATGCTGTCTAAGCTTAGGCGCGCGCACTCGGCCAGCTGTTCCTGCGAAAGTGCCGCACGTAAGCGAAAGCGGCGCAGCGCCAGACCGAACTCCGAGCGCCCTCCGGGCGCGGCCGTTTGGCTCATGCGAAAGTGTACGGCTGAGACGTACGGGTGTCGGTGGCCTTCGAGTCCCTTGGCCTTGATACTCGAGTCACGTCGTTCTGCACCGTCTCGGCTTAGCTGTACTACCATGCGACGCTTACGACGGTCTTACGGTTAACCCTTCGACCGAAAACCTATCGAAGCCGGAGCTTTCGGATGCACCCGATCGAAGCCGAACCTCGCAACATCGCGGCCGTCGAACGAGCTCTTGCGGCGCTCGCCGAGGGTGACGTTGCGATGTTGGCACGGCTGCTGCACCCGGACGCGCGCTGGAACGTATCGCCGGCAGGTATACTTAAGGGTCGATACCGCGGGCGCGATCAGATTCTGGGGTTTCTCGCTCATCTCGCCGACGAGACGGACGGAACGATCCGTTTGACTTCTCTCGCTGCTGCCGCAGCCGGCGAGCGCGTGTTCGTCCTGACCCAGGCACACGCCGTACGGGCGGGACGTAGCTTTGAATGGGAAGCGGTGCTCGTCTTCACGATAGCGGACGGCCTCGCGACCGCGGTCGATCACCATCTCATCGACTACCCGCGATTCGCCCGCTTTTGGAGTTGAGAGGGCTCAACTGTGCGGGTCAAGTGTCCGTGTCCCGTATGGCGCCTCGGCCCACGCATTGCGATGATGTTCGCGCGATTCGCCCCTCCACGTCACGAAGAAAGGAACTACCAACGTGAACAACACGCGCCTTCCAAAGCGATCGATCGTCGCGGTCGCTGCGATCGGGTTTTCAGTGCCGTTTTTGGCGGCCTACGACGGCCACCCGTCGTCGGCAGCCGCCGCCGCGCCCGTCGTCTTCCGGCCGGGCATCGTGGCGCCCGCAGTCAGATCCGTATGGCCCGAGAAGAAAAACCTAACGTTCGTCACGCTCGACGATAGCGCCGACCCGACCTTCAATCAACTGCTCGGCATTAACACCGCAGGGACGATTGCCGGATACTACGGAAGCGGAGCCGCGGGCCATCCGAATAAAGGCTACACGCTCGCGCCGCCGTACGGCCAGTCGGACTACACCAACGAAAACTACCCGGGCTCAGCGCAGACGCAAGTCACGGCGCTCAATAACAAGCATGATACGGCCGGCTTCTGGGTCGATGCGAGCGGTAACAACTACGGCTTCATCGAGTGGAACGGTGTGTTCACCAGCTACAAAGATCCGCACACCGGAAAGGGAACGGTCAACCAGATATTGGGCTTGAACGATGCCGGCATTGCTGTTGGTTTCTACGTGGATGCAAACGGCATGAGCCATGGATTCGAAGTGAACCAGGCAACGGGCAAGTTCACCGCTGTCGTCCCAACCGGGCTGAGCAATGTCACGGTCGCGGGAATCAACAGCGCGGGAGACATTACCGGCTTCGGCTCGACGTCGAGCGGCGGGACGATCGGTTTTCTGCGCAAGGGCAAAGCCTTCACCGCGTTCGCTTTCCCGAATGCAGTGAGCACGACCCCTCTCGGAATCAACAAGAAAGATGATATCGTCGGAGTGTACGTCGACACGGCTAGCGAAATGCACGGCTTCCTGCTAACCGACCCGCTAACGAATGCGAAGTGGCAATCGATCGACGACCCGAACGGCGTGGGGACGACCACCATCAACGGACTGAACGACAAAGGCGACATGGTCGGGTTCTACGTCGATAGCGCCGGCAACACCGACGGCATGCTGATCGAACCGTAGCCTGCCGACGTTGGATCTCCAAGTCCCGGGGACCCTCGCGGTCCCCGGGCACAGAAACAATCAAGATCGACTGGACGTTACAGGCTGACATGAACGAC
Source organism: Candidatus Tityobacter terrigena (assembly GCA_003156715.1). Classification (GTDB taxonomy): domain Bacteria; phylum Vulcanimicrobiota; class Vulcanimicrobiia; order Vulcanimicrobiales; family Vulcanimicrobiaceae; genus Tityobacter; species Tityobacter terrigena. The sequence continues at coordinate 156,949 of PMHO01000018.1, read as the reverse complement.
GCAAACAAGAGCGGCAAGATCGTGCTGCTCACCGGCGCGACGGACGGGCTGGGCCGCGCCCTCGCAGCACGCCTTGTCGACGATGACTTAGTCCTAATCCTGCACGGCCGCAATCAAGAGCGCCTCGATGCGACGGTCGGCGAGTTGCGCGAGCGCAAACCGGAAGCGAGAATATTTCCGTATCGAGCCGACCTCGCTTCGCTCGCGCAGACGCGCCGCCTGGCCGCGTCGGTCGAGAAGAACTTCCCGCTTCTCGATGTCCTCATCAACAACGCCGGCATCGGTTCCGGCGGCGACGGTGCGCCGCGACAGACGAGCGCCGATGGCTACGAATTGCGTTTTGCCGTCAACTATCTTGCAGGTTTCGCGCTCACCAACGCCCTTCTTCCACTGCTCGAGCGGTCGCTGTCGGCCCGCATCGTCAATGTGGCGTCAGTCGGGCAGAGCGAGATCGACTTCGACGACGTGATGCTCTTGCACGGCTACAACGGGCGGCGCGCCTACGGGCAAAGTAAGCTCGCACAGATCCTCTTCACGTTCGAACTTGCAGAACGGCTGCGGGCGTCAGGGAAAACCAACGTTACGGTGAACGCGGTCCACCCGTCGTCGTTGATGCCGACGAAAATGGTATTTGAAGGATGGGGGCACACGCTCACCACGATCGAGCAGGGTGTGGAGGCGGTGTACCGCCTCGCGGTCGCACCGCAACTCGAAGGGATCAGCGGGCGCTATTTCGATGTGCTCAAAGAGTCACGCGCAAAAGAGCAAGCGTACGACGTCAGCGCACGTCGCCGCCTATGGGAGCTGAGCGAAGAATTGACTCGATCTGCGGCCGGCTCGACCTCAAAGTAGGCGCCGCGCCGGATCGAGTAGCGAAGGATCACGGCGCAAGCGCGAAGACCGTCCCGTCGTTGTTTACACCGCCGTTGGCGGTGGTGCCGTAGAGCATGCCGTTGACAACGATCAGCGGTCCGTACGGAAATGCGCCGTCTGCGGGAGAGCCTTGGAAGTCGTGGACCACGCTTTCTCGGCCGGACTTGCTCACCTCGAAGATAGTCCCCGAGTCGTTGTTGCCGCCGTACAGCGTGGTACCATAAAGCTTACCTTTCAAGAGCGTTAGACTCGCCGACGGGCTTGCGCCATCCAAATAGACGTCGCCGCCTAAGAATCCATAAATGGCCTTTTCGGTGCCCGCCGGATTCACGCTGAAGACTGCCCCTTCGTCGGCTGGACCGCCCTCGTACGTGGTGCCATAGAGCGTCCCGTTTACCGCGATCATGCCCGCTAACGGCCATGCTCCGTCTGAGGAGCCGGCATGTGCGCCTGTGAAGCTGTGAATCACGCTTTCGCTGCCGGACGGGCTCACCTCGAAGACGGTCCCCGCGCCGCCCTTCTTACCGTAACCGCCGTGCTCCGTGGTGCCGTAGAGATTGCCGTTCAGGTATGTCAGGCCCGCAAACGGGCTTTCGCCGTCGGGCTCGCCCGTGAAGCTGTGGATCACGCTTTCATCGCCGGACGCACTCAGTTCGAAGACGGTTCCGCGGTCCTTTGTGCCACCTCCGCTCGTTGTGCCATAGAGCGCGCCGTTCGTTTCGGTCAGCCCAGCATACGGGTTTGTGCCGTCCGGTTCGAATTTGAAGCTGTAGAGCACGCTTTCGTGACCGGAAGGGCTCACTTCGAAAACGGTCCCGTTGTTGATCGTACCACCTACGGGCGTCGTGCCGTAGAGCTTGCCGTTCACGTGGATCAGGCTTGCCGCGGGACTTGCAGCGTCCGGCTGACCCGCGAAGCTGTACAGCACGCTTTCGTTGCCGGACGTGCTCACCTTGAAGACGGTGCCTTTGCCGTTCGCACCACCGAGCGACGTGGTGCCATAGAGCGCGCCATTGAACAAGGTTAAGCCCGCTAACGGGTTTGCGCCGTCCGCCCCGCCTTTGAAACTATAAATTACAATCGAGGAAGGCGGGGGAGTGCGCGGCGACGCGAAGGAGCCGGACGCGCCAAGGTTTCCCGCGCCGATCAGCGCGGCGAAGAAAAGCGCCGAGCTCGAACTGAGCCTCATGACGGTGCCCGCTCGTGCCTCGCCTGCGGTGCGCGAACCACCGCTTTGCAGCGGTGGTTCGCTTTGCTCTCCGGTCCGTTTCAATCCAGCCGGCGTTTGGCGTCTACTGCGGGCAGGGGTGAAGCATCGGTAGGAACTTGACGATCAAGTTGACCGGGGGACCGCAAGTCGGCTGCGGCGTGGGCAGGACGATGGCGCGGCGCATGACCGGCGCGGCCGCCGGTGGCGGCACCGGTTTGGCGACGGGTTTTCCAGGTGCGGTCGCTTGCGCCGGCATGACGAACGTGAGACCGACGATCGCCGAAAATGCGACCGTGTTGACGACGGCTGATGCTCTGGGCAACGTTGACCCTCCCTATTCGGACTGTGCGTTGTTACGCCGGGCGGTACTTAAGCTCGAGCCCACTACCAGCCCTATCGGAGCGCGGCGAATCTCTTCCAGAAAAGGCTACTGGCATGCTCGCCCTAGTTATCAATATAAGCTAGCTGGCGCGCCGCTCTCGCCAAGCAACTGAAACCGGATTACGGTATCCGTCCTTGAAAAAGCCGGCCCATCCAGTGGTGCGGCTTTCTCGGGCGAATATTTGCGGAGTTTACGATGACGGCATCGGTCTTTATTGGAACTAGCGTCGACGGCTTCATTGCGCGAGCGAACGGCGATCTCGATTGGCTTCCCGAGGGCGGCGGTGAACCTCACGGCTACGACGAGTTCATGGCAAGTGTCGATACGATCGTCATCGGTCGCAAGACCTTCGAGACGGTTCTGACCTTTGAGCCCTGGCCATATGGCGACAAGCGAGTCGTCGTTCTGAGCAGCCGCCCGATCGACTTGTCCGCGACCGCCGGCGCCGTCGAACGGATGGCCGGCGCTCCAGCCGATGTCACTTCACAGCTCGCCGCAAGCGGTGCGCGCCACGTCTATGTCGACGGCGGGATCACGATCCAAGGATTCCTGCGAGCCGGACTGATTCAACGGCTGATCATCACTCGCGTGCCCGTCCTCATTGGAGACGGCGTTCCGCTTTTCGGTACCCTGCAGCGCGACGTCCGGCTGCGTCACGTGGCGACGCGGCACTATCCAAGCGGTTTGGTGCAGAGCGAATACGCTATCGACGGCTAACGACGAGGTTGTCGCATCCGTCGGCCGCTTTCCGGGGCCGTCAGTTCGGCGCTGGCCGAAACGAAGCGGGACGACCCGCAAAATAGCGGGAACGGCGGCTCGTCATGGCAGTCTCTCGCATCGATGAAGTCGCACGGCTGGTGGGTGACCCCTCGCGGGCAACCATGCTCGACGCACTCCTGGACGGGCGCGCTTGGACGGGCCGCGAGTTGGCGCGCGTCGCGCACGTGACAGCCTCGACCGCGAGCGAGCATTTGCAACGCCTCGTCAAGGGCGCACTGCTGAGCGTCGTACCGCAGGGGCGGCATCGGTACTATCGGATCGCCTCATCGGATGTCGCACACGCGCTTGAGGCCCTCATGTTCTTAGCACCGCCAACGCCGCCGCATCGAGCCGTTCCCGGCACGATCGCGCTCGAATTGCGACGGGCCCGCACCTGCTACGACCACCTCGCCGGAGAGCTTGGCGTCGCGCTCACCGAAGCGCTCGTCCGGCGTGGGGCAATCGCCTTCGGTTCGAACGGCTCCGCGCTGACGGCGGCGGGCGCGCGCCTCTTCGACGATCTCCAGATCGAGCTCGATGCAGGTCATACGAGCCGTCCCGTGTGCCGCCCGTGTGTCGATTGGAGCGAACGGCGCTTCCACCTTGCAGGGCGCGCCGGTGCGGCGCTCGCGCGCCATGCGCTCGACCGAGGTTGGCTGCGCCGCAAAGAGGCCACCCGCGCCGTCGACGTCACCAAAGCCGGCATCGCGGCGTTGCTCGATGCGTTCGGTCTCGAGTGGACGTCCTAGTGGCCACCTTGCATCCTCGCCCCCAGTGACAGGAGAAGTCGTTGGCGATCACGGTTTTCATCCGGTATCAGATCGATCCGTTTCAACGCGACGCGTTCGAAGAATACGCCCGTCGCTGGCTGACGATCGTGCCCACATGTGGCGGCGACGTGGTGGGGTATTGGATGCCGCACGAAGGTACCAACAATATCGCCTACGGGCTGATCTCATTTGAGAGCTTGGCAGCGTACGAGGGCTATCGCGAGCGGTTGAAAGCCGATCGAGACGGCGCGGACAACTTTGCCTTTGCCCAGCAACGGCAACTCGTCCTCGAGGAACGGCGAACGTTCCTGCGACCGGTCAAAGCAAAACCCAGCAGAGCCGGCGACTAACTACTTGCCGGCGGCGCGAGCCCCCAAGCCCGTCAGCACGACCTCAGGAATGCGCCGTATTCCCCAGCGCACGTACAGCATGATGGGAGCGAGCAAGAACAGCGACAACGACGCATTCCGCAGGCTATACCGCAGTAAACCGAACGCGACCAGCAGAACGATGCAAACACCAGCCATCCGTAAGGCGCGGCGATACAGCTCGAGCGACTCCGGCTCTGCCAGACGCGAAGCGTTATGCTGCAGGCCTCGCACCAGAAGGACGAACATCGTCACCGACGTACCGCTGAAGCTTGCCAGATATACTCCGAACGCGATCGGGTCCCCACTAAACTTGATCATTGCCTGCATTCCGAAGGGGACCAGCACCGCGAACGCCAGATACGCGAAATTCAAGAAAACATCGATCCGGCCAGGGTAGAAATACCGGAACATTCGATGGTGTGAGTACCAGAACGCACTCACGATCGCGAAGCTTCCGAAAAAGACCGCGTAGCGCATCGGGTGGTCGATCAGATCGATTGGCTTCGACGGAATCCCGAGCAGCAGCGCCAGCTCGGAAAGGCACAGACCGAAAACGATGTCGCTGAAGGCCTCGAGCCTCCGCTTGAGATCGACCATTCGCTCGCGCTCGGCTTGGCCCGCGTGGGTCTGCGCCGTGCGAACTGCTTGGCTACCGGAGGCTTCCGTACGAACTCTCCGGCCGCTCGAAACTGCGGCCTTCCAAGCGTTTGACATCGCGAACGTTTCCGTTCGAGCGGTGCAACGCGATGGCCGCCGCCGTTTCGCCGGCCAGTTCGTGGGCAAGCGCCTGATAATGAGGCAGCCGCACGCTTTGAAACCTCCGGATGGCAATGTGTGCCTGTGCCGCGCGCGCCTGAGGTTGATTGGCCCGGTCGGCCGCGTAAGCGTCGAAAAGCGCGAGGTGCGCACGAGCAACCACGAAGAGCTCGTTCTGCGCGTAGTGCGCAAGCCGCTCTCTGGCGCGCCGTACGTCTTCCGAATGTCCCCAAGCGGCCGCTTGAACGTAAAGAAACGGGAAGTGATCGCTCCCGTCCATCGGTGAAGGACAGATGACCTCCAGGGCGCGGTGGAGCAGCCCGGCGGCAAGCTCATGTTCGCCGCGACCGAGATGCAGCTCGACGAAGGCCAGAACGACGAACGGAATGTTTTGCACGACGCCCGCAGCAAAGGCGCGTTCGACGAGCCTTGGCTTGGCGAGAGCCCGTACCAGCTCGTCGTCGCCAAGCCGCAATCCGATCGGCATCCCGATGCCGCTGAAGGCGACGTCGACGATGAACGGGGCGCTGAACTCCGCGGACAGGTAACCGCGTATGAATTCGCGCGCGCCGCGGAAGTCGCCGTACTCCGAAGCGGCCCAGGCCTGCATCGACCGTGCGATCGCACGAACTCGGTCTCCGACGTTGTGGCGTCCGATAAGCTCGCCGAACTCGCGGACCGTCTCGATAACGCGCTCGGTCTGACCGTACTGCATCATACGCAGACACTCGTTGCACAGCGAGACGACGACGAACGCATAATCGCCGGCTTCCCTCGCCGTCTCGCGAGATTTGGCAAAATCGAGCCGGCAACCGCTAATGTCGCCGCGCGTCGCGCGCGCGCAAGCACGGTACTGATAGAAGCGCTGCAGATCGAGGGCGCGGCGCTCGCCGGGGAGCGCCTCTGCTCGCTCTAAGACCGCTTCCACCACGCCTGGCGCTGCCTGACGATGGAGCATCAATTCGCTCAGATTGACGAGCGCACCGAAAAGCTCCGCGCGATCGGGGTCCGGCTGCGCCTCCAGCAGTTCGAACGCGCGCTGCACCGCTTCCAGTCCCCGAACGAGCTCGGTCGCATCGTCGTGATAATATCGATGCGCCGCCAGCAGCGCTCGCGCTTCCTGAACGGGCTCACCGCACGATCGGTAAAATTTGATCACGGGTTCGATCGCGGCGATCGCACCGACCGCGTCTCCTGCATTGAAAAGGGCGTACGCGAGCTGGCCCAACAACTTTGCCCGCGTAGGCGGAGCGGGGTCGGTGGCGAGCGCGTTGCGAAGCAGCCGGCTCGCATCCTCGTAGGCCTCAACGCGCAGCGCTGCCTCGGCGGCCAGTTCGGCATAGATTGCAACCTTTGGCAGATCGCGCGCTTCCCACGCGTGCCGGGCAAGCTCTTCGGGATTTCGTGAAGCCGGCGAGCCTGCTTCCAACACGTCCAAGAAATGCGCGTGCAGCTGACGCCGTTCGCCCGACATCAACTCGGCGTAGACTGCGTCATGAATCAGCGCGTGGTGGAACGCATATTGCGCTCCGCCTTCGTCATCGAGCAATTGCAGCCCGACGGCTTCGCGAATCGCAGCCAAAACGTCGCCCACGCTTCGGCCTGCGACGGCCGCCACGACTTCGGGTGAGAAGCGCCGGCCCGCCGCCGACGCCAAAACTAGCAATCGCCGTTGATCGCCCGAAAGGTGGTGCAGACGTTCCGAAACGGCGGCTTGGACGGTCGGCGCGAGGGGCACCGCGTCGCTGCCCGATTCGAGCGCGGCGCGCAAGAGCTCTTCGGCGAAAAGCGGATTGCCCTCCGCGCGCGCGACGACTTCGGACATCGTATTCTGAGAAATGCGCGGAGATTCGTGCGCGGCTTCCCGGACCAGCTCGGTCATCAGGCGCCGGTCGAGCGGTCGCAGCAGGATACGCCAGGTAGCCATGCTGCGCCCGATCTCGGAAATTGCCGCCGCTAGGCCGCGGTCTTCCTCGGGCTCGCCGACCCGATAAGTTGCCACGATCAGCAGACGGCTCGCTGCCAGCCGGTCCTGCAGGCGGAGCAGCAAACGAAGCGACGCGGCGTCGGCCCACTGGAGGTCCTCGAAGATCAATACCGTGGTGCGCTCGCGCGCGAAAAGCACGAACGCATCGGCGAAGGCGTCCATGACTCGGCGCTCGTCACGCTCCCCCGCCATGGCAGCTGCTTCGAGATCCGGGACGAACGGTGCGAGGGCCGCAGCCAGCGCCGGCTGCTCGGCCAAAAGCCGTGGTGCGTCGCGATGCAGCGCTCGCAAGGCCTCCGCAAAAGGAGCAAACGGGCTGGGTGCATGCTCGACCGACTGACCGACGGCAAAGGACGTCTCGTCACCGCAGTACGCGCGCAGCTCGCGCACGATCCGGGTCTTGCCGATGCCGGCTTCGCCGGCGATTAACACCGTCGACCCCGAGCCTTCATGGGCCGCGTTCAACCGTTGCAGGAGGGCATCGAGCTGCATCTCGCGCCCGATGAATTTCCGGCAGAAGACCGGTTCCGAGATACCGTTTGCGCGATCTTCGCCGGGCATATCCGGCTCGAAACGCAGCGGAGCGGCGACGGCCGGCTCCCGCGACGGCTCCCCCAAGCCCCCAAAACGGCGAACGAAGGCCGGCGAGAGCTCGAGTTGCGCCTCCGCGAAAACTCGCCGGCACCGATCGGCTAGCGCTGCCGCAACGCCGCGACGCCCGGCAAGCAGCTCCGACTCGATGAGCAACTCCTGAGCCGTTTCGTCGAATGGGTTGAACGCGACCAGCGCCTTCGCCGCTCGCACGTTCTTATGACTGCGAACCGCGCTTGCAAGGATCGTCTCGAAATCTTGGGAAATGCGCGTTCGCTCGCCGACGGCCCACTCGTCGTAGTCGCCTTCAAGAAACTCACCACCGTAGAGCTCGAGCGCTTCTTCGGCATTCGCGGCGCTCGGGCGCTCGGCCAGCGCGCTCAGCCGCAGGTGGTCGACCGACGAGCGCGCCGTCCAACGAACGACCGATTTGTCGCCGTACAGCAGTTGCGTGCCGTCCAGTCCCGAGCTTCGCAGGCAGGTGCGAACCGAGGAGAGTGCGGTGTTGAGGCTGCGCCGGGCGCTCTCAGGGTCGGTCTCGGGCCAAAAAATCTCGGTCAACTGCTCGCGCGAGACATCCCGGCCTTCGCGCGAGACCAAAAATGCGGTCAACGCCCTCGCTTTCTTGGTCGGCGGATGGGGCACGGGGCGGCCGTCAACGCGAAGTTCGAACCGTCCCAGCGTCATGAGGCTGGCCGTTGCCACAGCGACCGCTTCTGTCCCGGGGCTGCCTATTCTTCGCGTCCCTGCGACTCGGCGCGCTTATCCGGTCGGGGCGCTTATCCAGGCCGGCCGTCGCGATCGCTCGGGCGTACCAGGCGCGGCCAGCGGAGCCGGCCTGAATCGAGCGCACTCCACACTTGGTTCGCATGTAGAGCGGTCCACGTCTCGCCGCTTCGCGTGTCCTCAACCCGGCAGACGATCTGCCCTTCACAATCACGGGAGAATCTGAGAATCAGCGTCTCCTCCGGACCGTCGTTCATCATGGCTTTCACCTCACCGGCGATGTGCGGTCAGCGGACGGCGCGGCAAACCGGCCCACCGCCGCTTAGCCGGCTGCCGGCCTGCCCGACGTTCGAGTCGTTTCCACGATCCTACGCGGTCTGAATAAACGAATACTAAAAAAGCGCTCAGGACCGGCCCCCAGGGGCACGAGAAGGCGACCCTAGGTCAGGTTACGCAGCACGAAGCCGAGGTTCTCCGGGCGCTCGGCAAGCCGGCGCATGAAGTACGGGAACCAGTCGGGCCCGAACGGCGCCGCGATCCGCACGACGTAGCCCTCGCCGACGAGACGCCGCTGCAAATCCGGACGGATTCCGTACAGCATCTGGAACTCGAAGCGGCCGCTGCGCGGCAAGCGGAGCCGCTCGGCCATCGCCTTGGCCGCCGCGATGATGGCCTCATCGTGCGTTGCGATCGCGGTATAGCCGTTTGCGGCGAGCGCGCATTCGATCAGATTCAGGTAATTCGCATCAACGTCGGCTTTGCGAGGAAACGCGACGCTCTGCGGCTCGAGATAAGCGCCCTTGACCAAGCGAACGTTCGGCTTCAAGGACGAGAGACGCTCGAGGTCGTCAGCGCTGCGGTAAAGGTATGCCTGCAAGACGACCCCGACATTGTCGAAACCGGCCGCGCGCAGGCGCTCGTACGTCTGGAGGGTGACGTCGACGTACGCCGATTCTTCCATATCGATACGAATCCGGTTGGCTGTTCTCCCCGCGCGCTCGAGTAGGCCCTGCAGATTCGTAAAGGCGATCTCGGGGTCGACGTTCAGGCCGAGGTGCGTCAGCTTGAGCGCGACGTTCGCGTTGAGGCCTTCCGCCGCGATCCGGTCGAGCACGTCGCCGTAAGCTGCCGTGACGCCGGCCGCCTCGCTGCGGCTCGCGATTCCCTCGCCAAGAATTGCGGTCGCTATCGCAAACCCCCGGGCGTTGAGCTCACGCGCAATCGGCACGAACTGCTCCAGCGACCGGCCTGCCACGAATCGCGCCGCACCGAGCCGCATGCCGTATTTGGCGGCGCTACGCCGCAGGAAACGATTGCGCGAGGCGCCGAGCAAGACGGTACGAACGCCCGCCGACAACGAGCCGGTCATCGCCGGCATGTCCGACGCGACCGAACGGCGCACCTGGAGATGATGGAACGGGAAGCGAGCCGGACCGCGATGCGGGTCGCAGTCTTGCGTGCGGCACACCAGCTCATCGACGGTGAGCCCAAGATCCTTGACGATCGCGTCTCAGCGCATCTGCTCGATGCGCAAACCTTTGCTGGGATTGGCGCAAACCCCGACCTGCGCAGTTCGCGACTCGAGTCGCTGCGCGTGCACGTGCTCCTGCGCAGCCGCTATTCCGAAGAGCGGCTCGAGGCCGCGGCGCGCGACGGCGTCCGGCAGTGCGTCATCCTGGGGGCAGGCTTTGACACCTTCGCGTACCGCCAGCCGGCCTGGAGCCGCGCTCTACGAATCATCGAAGTCGATCATCCATCCAGTCAGCGCGCCAAACGCGATCGCTTGCGGGCGGCCGCAATAGCGGTGCCTGACAACGTCAGCTTCATTCCGATCGACTTTGAGACGACATCACTCGCGGCCGGACTCGCCGCAGCCGGCTTCGATCGGGCGCAACGCTCCTTCTTCTCTTGGCTGGGGGTAATGGTGTATCTCAAGGAGCCGGCCATCGACGCCGTGCTCTCCTACGTCGCATCGCTGCCGGCAGGCAGTCAAATCGTTTTCTCGTTCGGATCTTCCGACCCGACCGCGGCAGGCGAAGAGGACGCGCGGCTCACGGCCGAAGCCGTCGCGGCCCTTGGCGAGCCGTGGTTGACGCGCTCCGAGCCGGGTCCCCTCGGGGCGAAGCTCCGCGAGGCGGGCTTTTCCGAGGTTTCCTTTCTAACGCCGCCCGAGGCCAACGCCCGCTACCTTACGGGTCGCAGTGACGGCTTGCCGCTCGTACGCCGAATCAGCGTCGGAAGCGCAACGGTCTGACCGATGGGAGCAACCGTTGAAACTAGCTGTTGCGTCGTGGGCGGCGGTCCCGCCGGCATCATGCTGGCATTTCTGCTCGCCCGCGCCGGCGTGGACGTCGTCGTGCTCGAGAAGCACGCCGATTTCTTTAGGGACTTCCGGGGCGATACGATCCACCCCTCGACCCTCCAGCTCATGTACGAACTCGGACTGCTTGAGGAGTTCCTCAAGGTTCCGCATCAGGAGGTGCGCGAGCTCGCCGCCCAAGTCGGCGCTGAAGGGTTCAAAGTCGCCGACTTCACGCATCTCCCTACCGCGTGTAAGTTCCTAGCCTTGATGCCGCAGTGGGACTTCCTCAACTTTCTGGCCGAGCAAGGCCGCCGCTACCCCTCGTTCCATCTTCGGATGGAAGCCGAAGCGCACGATTTGATCTTCGATGGGAATAGGGTCGCCGGCGTGGCCGCGACGACGCCCGAGGGCCCGCTTGAAGTGCGCGCCGCCCTCGTCGTCGGAGCCGACGGACGCAGCTCGGTGGTACGCGAAAAGGCCGGTTTGGAAGTGGTGGATCTCGGCGCTCCGATCGATGTCTTGTGGCTGCGCGTGTCGCGGCACGCCGACGACCCTGGGCAAACCTTAGGAAGAGTCGACTTCGGCGAGATCCTGGTGATGATCAATCGCGACGACTACTGGCAGTGCGCGTACGTCATCCACAAAGGGGCATTCGACGATGTCCGGCGAGCGGGACTCCAGGCCTTTCGAGAAGACATCGCATCCCTCGCACCCTTTCTGCGCCAGCGGCTGGGAGAATTGCGCGATTGGGACGACGTAAAGCTGCTGACCGTACGGGTCGATCGACTGCGATCGTGGTTTCGGCCCGGCCTGCTATGCATCGGCGACGCCGCGCATGCGATGTCACCGGTCGGCGGCGTCGGCATCAATCTTGCCGTCCAAGATGCGGTCGCGACGGCGAACGCGCTCGCCAAGCCCTTGCAGCGCTCGCTCGCCCCGTTGAATGCACTGCGCGCGGTGCAGCAACGGCGCACCTTCCCAGCGGCGCTCAAACAGCGCATCCAAGTTTTCATCCAAGACCGCGTTCTCAGCCGCGTGCTGGCCGGCGGGAAACACACGATGTCGCCGCCATTGATCCTACGACTCCTCGACCACTGGGCGCCCTTGCGGCGGATTCCGGCGCTCCTCGTGGGCGTCGGAATCCGGCCCGAGCACATCCGTTCGCCGGTCGCTTAGCTCGGCGAAGATGCCCGCGAATCGTCGGGGCCGAGGCCTCCGAACCGGACGGTTAGAATCGCGACGTCGTCGGCCGGGGGCTCGCCCCGAAAGACGGCGCGCGCGATCGCACGCGCCGGATTTTCGTCGTTCGATGCAAGGCTCGCCGCCTGAAGCAACCGAGCCTCGCCGCCGGTGATGTCGCGTCCCTGCTCGATAACGCCATCCGTATAGAAGACCAGCAGCGCGCCTCTGCCGGCGTCGACGGTAAAACGTTGGTACTCGGCATCTGCCGCGACGCCGAGAGCGACGCCGCCGTGTGGAAGAAACTCGGGAGCGCGCCCCGGCCGTATGACGATTGGTGGCGGGTGGCCGGCGGTCGCGTAAACGACTTCGAACCCACGCGGAACGACGTAGCCGCAAATGGCCGTCACCATGCGACCTTCCTGCAACCGGATCGAATTGTTGGCGCGTGAGAGCACGATGGCGGGATCGCTCTCCTGCAACGCGGCGATGATGATCGCTTGGCGTGCCCGGCTCATGACGACCGCCGCCTCGAGGCCGTGACCTGCAACGTCGCCGATCGAAAAAAGCAAGGAGCCTCGAGCAAGATCGAAGACGTCATACCAGTCGCCGCCGACAAGCGCTTCGTCTCCGGCCGGAAGGTAGGTCGCGTGGAACTCTACGCCGGGCGACGAAGGGAGCGCCTTCTGCAGGAAGGTCGTTTGCAACAGGTTGGCAATGCGTTTCTCGTTTTCGTACAGCAGGGTCGCCTCGAAGACGCGACGCGACGCGCGCCCCGCGAGCTGTGCGAACATCAAACCGAGCAGCAACACGAAGCAGCTCGAAAGCAAGCCGAGGAAAAGCGTGCGCCGAATTGCCGCCGTCGTGCGCCGATCCGCTTCGTCGAGCCCTTCGTTGAGGAAGGTATGAAGGTGCGTGATGTTCCGGCGAAAAGAGTCGATCAAACGCTTGCCGCGGATCTGAAGGCCGGCCGCACCCGCCGTGAACGGCTTCGCTATCAGCGGCTGCGCGACGGTCGCGAGCCATTTTCGATGGTCCTGCCGAGCAGCATCGAGCGCGCGCAACGCACCCGGCACCGCAAACTGCTCTAAAGCCTCCGCAAGCCGAACGTACGATAGGCCGAAGCGTTTTTCGGCCACCTGATAGGGTTCTAGGAAGGTCCGATCGCCGGTGCTCGTGTACCCGCGCAACCCGGTTTCCTCGTCGAGCTGCAATTGCAGGAGCTCGAACGAATCGACTTGCGCGACTCGTAGGTCGCGCAGGTGCGCGCGCTCGCCGACGATCTGCTCGTAGGTGAGCACGCTAACGCCGGCCAGCAGCGGAATGGAGAGCAGCAGCACCCAGACCGGGATTCGCAGATCGTTTCGCGACGAGCGTCTCGCGGCAAGCGATTCTTGGCCGGCAACGGCGATGCGACACCTCCTGGTAGGCGGCGGTCGGTACACCTAAACGCGATTGCGCGGTGCCGTTCCTGCCCTTGGGGACGTCGCGTGCCGATGACGAGAAGAAAGCATGGAATCCGAAAGCTTCGGTAAGGGCGCTTGGCCCGCGGCACTAGCTGCGTCGTTGGCGATCCTGACGGCACTCTTCATCTGGCAGCCGCAGACGCGGCCGACCGGGCTGCTGCGGGACTTCAATGCGTTCTACTGCGCCGGAAGGGCGCTTGCGAACGGGTCCGATCCCTACCGGGCCGAGCCTCTCGGAAGCTGCGAGCGAGCAGTAAAGCCGCCCTTCGCCTCGGGCATAGCGGGCCTCGCGGTGCCCGCGCCTCTGCCGCCGTACGCGCTGGCGCCGTTTCGGGCCCTCGCGATGCTGCCCTATCCGGCGGCTGCGGCGCTTTGGTTGCTCTTCCTCGTAGGAGCCGTCGCGCTTGCGGTGGCGGCGACGCACCGCGCGACGGACCTTCCGCTGTCCGGCCTGATCGCAGGCTTTGCGCTTGGCGACGGCTATGCGTCGCTTTGCCTTGGCCAACTCGCTCCAATCGCAGTTGCGGCAATCACCGTGGCGACGGCGTGCGCCCAGCGGCATCGCTACCGAGCAGCGGCGTTTGCGGCGGCGCTTGCGATGGTCGAGCCGCACGTCGCGTTGCCGGCTTGCCTAGCGCTCTTTCTATGGCGACCTGCCGCGCGCGTTCCGCTGGCAGCCGCAGCACTGGCCCTGCTCGCGCTTTCGATTGCGACCGGCGGCATGGCGACGAATCTCGAGTACGTGCGGCAGGTCGTTGCGGCCCACGGCCTCTCCGAGATCGGAAACGAAAAGCAATTGAGCCTAACCTATCTCGTTCACCGCTTCGGAGCCGGCGACGCGCAAGCACTTCGCATCGGCGAGATGTGGTACGCGGGGATGCTGATCGCCGGAGCTCTTGCCGCCGCTCGGCTGGCACGTCGCTTCAACAGCGACGGCCTGATCGCAGCGGTGCCGCCCGCGATGGCGTTGGTTGGAGGGCCGTTCGTGCACATCGCGCAGATACCGGCCGCCCTTCCCGCCGCCTTCTTACTGTATGCGAACGCGCCTCGGCTACGTGTGCCGTTTGCTTTATCGATCGTTGCGCTGGCGATTCCGTGGATGCAGTTCGTTTCGCTCGGCACGATCTTTCCGCTGCTCGCCGGCGCCTGCGCCGGCGTACTGGTATGGCGCCTGCTCGGCGTGCGGCCGCCCTTCGCCCTCGTAAGTGGGCTCGCTGCCCTCTGCTTCGCAGGCGCTCCGACGTTTCTCGTATCGACCCGTGTTCCGGCGGCGCAGCGCCTCTTGGTGGCTGCCTACGATCCGCGCGCGCTCGCCGAAGCGAGTTGGGGCGCATACGTGCAGGCCGTCGCAACCTGGAATCTGCCGGCGTACGACCTCGCGCGCCTTCCGACGCTCACCGGCATCGTAACGCTTGCCTTCGGCGCGGCGGCATTAGCCTTCGGCCGCCGCGCCATCGGCGCGGGCGCCCCTTCGCCTTACGTCGAAAAGGGTACGTGGCCGCTGCGCGAATCAGCCTGACGCAGCAAACTCTTCGCACGTCGGCGCCGTTCCCTAGTATGAGCGGGAGGAATTTTGTCGTGAGCCTTGCCCAAAGCGCGTTGCAGCGCATGAACGCGGCGCCGCCGGGATTTTCCATCGAGCGCGATCTACCGGCCGGTTTCGCCGCGTTTTACCGGACGTTGCACGAGCGCTTCACGCCGCGGCAACGGGCGTTGTCGGGCAACCGCAAAGAGATGCTTGCGGCCGCACACGCCGGCCGGCTCCCCACCTATCTGCCGCCTTCCCAAGCGACCACGAGCGACTGGAAGATCGAGTTGCCGGCGTGGTGCGCGGACCAGCGCAACCAAATGACCGGCCCGGCCGACGAAGCCGATCTGGTCGTCAAGATGCTCAATTCGGGCGCTCCCGGCGTCATGCTCGACCTCGAAGACTCGATGGCAAACGAGTGGGAGCACCTGATGCTCGGCATCGACAACGTGATCGCCGCGCTGTACGGCGAGTTGACGTACGACGATAAGAAGCGTGGCGAAACCGTCGCCATCAAGCCGTCGACGACCGTCACCTGGACGCGCGTGCGCGGCCTGCACCTCTCGCAAGCGGGAATTTACTCGGAACCAACCTCTGCTTCGCTGTTCGATTTGGCGCTGCTCGTCTTCCGGCTCGACCTTTCGCGGCTACGCCATCCGCTCTGCATCTACATTCCCAAGTCCGAGTCGGCGGAAGAGGCGCTTTGGTGGCGCGACGTGCTGGGCGAGCTTGCGGCGCACAAAGGCAAGCCGCGCGATTACATCAAGTGCATGGCGCTCTGCGAGGCGCATCCGCTCGCATTCCAGTTCGAGGAGTTTGCCTACAATCTGCGCGACCATCTGCTGGGGCTCAACCTGGGGCGCTGGGATTACATGGCGAGCTTGATCCACTACAACCTCGAAGACCCGAAGTGGGTGCTGCCCGATCGCAATACGATCCCCCACGACGTGCCGTTTTTCCAGAATCTCCGCCTGCTGATCCCGTCGATCTGCCACAAGCACGGCATGCTCGCAATCGGCGGCATGACGGCGCTCTATCCGAGCCGGGAAGACGCCGAGCTCAACGCTCGCGCGCTGCGCGTCCTCGAGGCGGACAAGAAAAACGAGGCGGTCTGTTATATGGACGGTGCCTGGACGGGACACCCCGACCAAAACGCGATCGCGGTCGCACAGTTCCCGGCTCCCAACCAAATAGCGTCGTACCGTCCCGGGTTCGACTCGCACCCCGACCTGCGCCCGGCCGTCGAGGGAATTGGCAAGACGACAATCGAGGGGACGCGCGCCGCTGTGCGCACGGTCATTCGCTACCGCAACGGGTACCTAAACGGTAAGGGTGCGAGCCTCCTCGACGGTTACATGGAAGATCTCGCGACCGACCGCATCTATCGCCTGATGATCGCGCAGCGTGTCAAGCACGGCGTGCACTCGCCGGCCGAGGTCACGCAACTCTTCGACGAGGAACTGGAAAAATTGATCGAGTCCGCAAAGGACGCCGGAACGCCGCAAACCATGCGCCGGGCGCGCGAGATTGGGGAGGCCATGATCGTGCAAGGCGCCTTCGACCCCGTCTGATGCGCGAACCGATCGTCGGCGTCAGCGGGCTCGTGCTGGTTGGGGTTCTTACCAGCGCTTTCGCCCTCCGTTCGAGTACGCCGCCGCCGTCCACGCCCGCGGCGGTCGTCTCCCAAGAGCGCCCCATCGCGAAGATCCCCGATGCGGACGCGATCGTTGGGCGCCCCTTCGACGGAGCACGCATGGAGGGCGTCTTGCGCACGTGGAGCCGTCACGTTGCGCGGCGCGGATTGCCGCCCGTCGCTAGCCTACGGCCCAAACGCCGCGGCTACTAAACGCCGCCCGGCACTCTCGCAGCCGGAGCAGCATTTTGGGACGCGCCGGAGCACATCCCAAAATGCATGTGGCCACGAGTGCATGCTTTGTCATTCGCCTTGGACGCGCAACGAATTGAGCGAGCCGGCGATGCTGTGAGCGAAACCACTTACGAAAGCGCCGCGCTCGCGGAGTTAAGAGAATTGCTCGACTTCTGCCCGAACAGCGTTAACCAGATCACCCCGACGATCGATACGAGGGTGATGATCAGCGCGTATTCGACGACCCCCTGACCGAGATCGTTTCGTAGGAATTTCTTCATTAGGCCCAACTAACGGAAGCTGCCGGGGCAAGGAAACGTGGATTTCTGGGCCGCCTGCCAAAAGCCGCCATTAGCTGTATCGGCCCGGGTCGCCTTGGGTTTGAGAGCCCGCCCCTCGCGGCATGCCGCACACTTTCGACCCGACTCCCAGGGTTGCCGGACTGTTCGGGCGGTTTCTGGAGCCCTCGATGGGGATTGAACCCATGGCCTCGTCCTTACCAAGGACGTGCTCTACCACTGAGCTACGAGGGCGGTTGAATTTTGGAGCGGGCGGCGAGAATCGAACTCGCAACTCCTGCTTGGAAGGCAGGGGCATTACCATTATGCAACGCCCGCTGGTGGGCAGGGCTGGATTCGAACCAGCGTAGCGCTCTCGCGCGCCGAGTTTACAGCCCGGTGCCTTTAACCACTCGACCACCTACCCATTCCGGAGCCCGCCACCCCTACGGCGTCATCTCCTAAGGAACCTGTCCCACCCACCGCCGCGCAAGGCGGTTCAAGGCAACCCACGTCAGCGAAAGCAGCGGTTCGCTGGAGCCGACGATCGGATTCGAACCGATGCTCTGCCGCTTACAAGGCGGCTGCTTTACCAGCTAAGCTACGTCGGCCGATTCCAGGCGCAGCTCGGCCGTCAGGGAAGCTCGATCTCGGCGAGGTTCTTCTCGATCTTCCGCTTGACGCGCTGCAAGGCATTGTCGATCGATTTGACGTGCCGGTTGAGGTCCCGTGCCATCTCCTGGTAGCTCTTGCCCTCGAGGTACGAGAGAAGAACTTGCGATTCGAGGTCGGAGAGGTTCTCTTGGATGCGCTCCTTGATGTCCTCCGAGACCTCTTGGTTGATGACCAGCTCCTCGGGATCCGAGGTCTTCTGGGACGCCATCACGTCCAGCAGCGTCCGCTCGCTGTCCTCGTCGTAGATCGGCTTGTTCAGCGAGATGTACTGGTTGAGCGGGATGTGCTTCTGACGGGTCGCCGTCTTGATGGCCGTGATGATCTGGCGCGTGATGCACAATTCGGCGAAGGCTCGAAAGCTCGAGAGTTTGTCGGCCTTGAAGTCGCGAACGGCCTTGTAAAGGCCGATCATCCCCTCTTGGATGATGTCTTCCCGATCGGCCCCGATCAGAAAGTAGCTCTTGGCCTTGATGCGGACGAAGTTCTTGTACTTGTTGAGCAGGAACTCCATCGCCAGGTTGTCTCCGCTTTTCGCCGCGGAAACCAGGTCCTCGTCTGCTCGCTCGTGGTAGTCGAGGACGTCGGGCGCGCTCTGCGCAAGGCCCATTCCGTTTTATTCTCCCTTTGGCGCGATCTGGTCGAAGTCGCAGGCCGGGGCCCGTCGAGCCGACCACATCCAGCCAAGTATAGGAGGGTCCTCCTAGTGCGTCAAGGAGAATTGTTCCCGTTTGGCGGGGCAGCGGGACTTGGCTTCACGAGCGCCCGCTGACGTTGCACCTCGAACAGTATTACGCCGGCGGCCACCGAGGCGTTGAGTGAGTCCAAGCGGCCGTGGAGCGGGATGGCCACGAGGAAGTCGCACTCTTTGCGGACGACCTGGGAAATACCGTCGCCCTCCGCGCCGATCACGAGGGCGAGGTCGCGGGCCAGGTCGGCTTGCCAGTAGTCGACCGTTCCGGGACCGGTGGCGGCGCCCGCGACCCAGATGCCGGCCTTCTTCAGGGTGCGCAAGGCGCCGGCGACGTTTGCGACCCGGGCAACCGGCAGGTGTGAGGCCGCGCCGGCCGCGGCTTTGCGGACGGTCGCGTTGACGCCGGCCGCCCGTCGCTCGGGCAGGACCACAGCCGTCGCTCCGGCCCCCTCGGCCGTGCGAATGATCGCTCCGGCGTTGTGCGGGTCGGTGATGTGGTCCAGCACCACGAACAGCCCGGGTTCCCCCGGGCGCCGCAAGCCGATCGCTTCGTCAAGGCCGGCATACTCAAATGGGGTTCCAAGGGCGACGACGCTCTGATGTGCGCGGTAGGGAAACTGCGCGAAGAACGGCCGGCTCTCGAAACGTACCGGGATCCCGAGCTCCGCCGCCTGCCCGAGCAACCGGCGCAAAGCCGGATCCCGCTTGCGGTCCTCGCCTACGAACAGGCGCCGCAGCGATGCCTTGGCCGCCAGCACTTCCTCCACGGCGTGAATGCCGTAAACGACGTCGTCGAAATCGAAGCGCTCCTGCCGGCGCGGTGGGCGCTGCGAACCTAGCCCCCGCTTGCGGCGGTCCACGTCGTGCCTTCCTTGGAATCCGCAAGCGTGATTCCGCCATCGGCGAGCAGATTACGGACCCGATCGGCTAACGCGAAGTCTTTGTTCCGGCGTGCGCGGTTACGGATCGCAATCGCCGCGTCGATCGCGGCACGCACGTCGCCGTCGGCCTCGGCCACCTCGGCGAACGCCTCGCGCAGGCGCGCAAGCAAAGCCGGCCCGGCCGCGGCCAGCGGGTCGCCCGCCGGGAGACGCGCGCGGCGGTGCGGCGAGATGCCGAGCAATTCGAGCGCCTCATGCAGCAGAGCGGCTGCCTGGGGCCCTCCGCCCTCGCCGGCCAGTTGCGGCGCCGCACCGGCCACATCGAAGAGTGCGGCGAGCGCGGCCGACGTATTCATGTCGTCGTCGAGTGCGCCGAAGAAGCGTTCGCGAAACGGCGTGACCGTGGCGCCGTCGGCTTCGCGCGGCGGTGCCGAGCGCAGCAAGTCGTAGGCCGCATAGAGTTTGCGCAGCCCCGAGGTAGCGCTGTCGATCGCGTCTTCGGTGAAGTTCATCGGCTTGCGATAGCCCGTGCGCAAGAACAGTAACCGAATCGCCTGCGGGTCGTGCCGGTCCAGCAGCGTCGAGAGCGGCTCAAAGTTGCCGAGCGACTTCGACATCTTCTTTCCGTCGAATTGCAAGAGGCCGCCGTGCATCCAGAAGTTCGCCATCGGCGCCGGGAAAACGGATTCGCTTTGCGCGATCTCGTTCTCGTGGTGCGGGAAGATGAGATCCTCGCCCCCGCCGTGGATGTCGAACGGCTCGCCGAGCAGCGAGTGCGACATCGCCGAGCACTCGATGTGCCAGCCGGGGCGGCCCTCGCCCCACGGGGACGCCCACGCAGGCTCGCCCGGCTTGGCGAATTTCCAGAGCGCAAAATCGAGCGGATCGCGTTTCTCCTCACCCGGAGCGATTCTCGCGCCGACGCGCAGTTCGGCAACGTTCCGGCCCGAAAGCTTACCGTAACGCGGAAAAGACTTGACGTCGAAGTAGACGCCGTCGCCCACGGCGTAAGCGTGCCCGGTCGCAATTAGGGCCGCGATCAGCTCGACGATTTGGGGAACGTACGCGGTCGCACGCGGCTCGCGGTCCGGCTCCAGCACCCCAAGCCGGTCCATCGAGCGCTTGAACGAGCCGAAAAAGTGCTCGATGACTTCGTACCACGGTTTCGCAAGCGTCCGGCTCGCTTCGATGCTCCGATCGTCGACGTCCGTCACGTTCTGCACGAAGGTGACGCGGTAACCGAGGTGGACGAGATAGCGTCGCAGGACGTCGAAGAACATGAACGATCGTGCATGACCAAGGTGCGCCTCAGCCGAGGGCGTCAGTCCGCAGACGTAGACCCGCACGCCGTCATCGCGCAGCGGCACGAATTGTTCGACCGAGCGCGTGCGGGTGTTATATAGACGGAGAGACATCGTCGTAAATCGAGATTCGCGCGGCTGAAGCCACCGCGTCCGAATCGGTCAGCGCCGCCAACGCGACTTCGAGCGCCGCAACCTTCTCGGCTAGGCGCGCGATAAGCGTCGCCTGCGGGTCCGGCATGTCGACGCGCGACTGCGAGGACGCGACAGGGCGTCCATCTTGCAGCACCACGCGGCCCGGAATGCCCACGACCGTAGCGTTGGGCGGGACGTCGCGAACCACGACCGACCCGGCCCCTACGCGTGCCCCGTTGCCGACGACGATTGCGCCCAAGATCGAGGCATTGGTTCCAACGACGACGTCGTCGCCGAGCGTGGGGTGACGCTTCCCGCCCCCCAGACTCGTGCCGCCCAGGGTCACGTTCTTATAGAGCGTCACGTTGTTGCCGATTTCCGACGTCTCGCCGATGAGCACGCCCATACCATGATCGATGAAGAACCCAGAGCCGATTTGTGCTCCCGGATGGATCTCGATCCCGGTCAAAAAGCGGACGATGTGTGAAAGGAAGCGCGGCAGCAGCGGCATTCCCGTGCCATAGAGCAGATGGATGAAGCGGTGCGCCGTGATCGCGTGAAAGCCCGGATAGGATAAGATCACGTCGAGGTAACCATGCGCCGCCGGGTCCCGCTCGATCGGGGCTTTGAGGTCGCTGAGGATGAGGCGCCAAAGATTCACCTTTGGGTCATCGGCGAGCTGAGCGGCGAACGAGCGAAGCAACGGCATAGGCGGCGATGCCGGTTCCGTCTCCCGTGTACCCCATCCCTTCGCTTGTCTTGGCTTTGACGCTCACTGCGTCGAGCTCGATGCGCAAGGTTTCAGCCAGGCGCATCCGCATCGCCGGGACGTGCGGGGCGAGCCGGGGCGCCTGCACGACGA
Organism: Candidatus Tityobacter terrigena; assembly: GCA_003156715.1. GTDB lineage: Bacteria > Vulcanimicrobiota > Vulcanimicrobiia > Vulcanimicrobiales > Vulcanimicrobiaceae > Tityobacter > Tityobacter terrigena. Next base: position 135,359 of record PMHO01000018.1, on the reverse strand, counting down.
CCGTGGCATCGACGTTGCCGAGCTCGTAGCCCTGGCCCCGCACGAGCGCCGCGCACGCCTCGAGAAGTCGCATCGAATCGGCGTCCTTCCACTGCGGATCGGTGTCGGGAAAGTGCTCGCCGAGGTCGCCCAACGCCGCCGCGCCCAGGATCGCGTCGGAGAGCGCGTGAGCCAGGACGTCCGCATCGGAATGGCCGAGCGGCCCGGACTCGTATGGAATGCGAACGCCGCCCAGCACAAAGGGACGGCCTTGGGCGAAGCGATGAGCGTCGAACCCGTGGCCGAAACGTACCGCGGAAACCAATTCGTCGGTCATCGCTTCGCAAGCGAGGCGCGCTCGCGCAAGACCGCTTCGGCCAAATCGCGATCGCTGCGGCGGGTCACCTTGAAGTTTTCGCCGCTCGAGGCAACCACCGTCACTTCGACCCCGCAGCGCTCGAGCAACACCGCATCGTCGGTTGCTTCAAAGCCTTCCCACTGCGCCGCCTCATGCGCGCGGCGCAGGTCGAGGAGCGTCGCAAGCTGCGGCGTCTGCGCGGCCCACAGCCGTCTGCGATCGAGCGTCCGTTCCACGCGATGGCCGTCCGGCGCGAGCAGTTTGATCGTATCGACCACGGGCTCGGCGAGCAAAGCGGCGCGCCCCGCTTCGACCGCGCGCATGCCGGCGCGCACGTCGTCGGCTTGCACCAGCGGCCGGGCTCCATCGTGAACCAGCACGGCGTCGCAGTGCGCCGGTATTGCAGCGAGCGCGAGGCGCACGCTGGCTTGGCGCGTCTCACCGCCGGCGACAACCGTGCTTTCGAGACGCGTCGCGTATGTCGCCGCTAGGCGGCGCATCTGTTCGGCATGGTCGGACTCGGTCGCAATGACCAGATCGTCGAGCTCGCGCATTTGAGCAAACACCGACATCGACCATGCAACCAGCGGCCTGCCGGCGACTTCGACCAGTTGCTTGGGGCGCCCGAAACGCACGCCACGTCCGGCCGCGACGATGACCGCGCAGAACTTCACCGTGCGCCGGGTTCGCTTCGAGCGGCGCGCATCACGTACTCAGCGTTTGGGTGGGACGCTTGACGCGCGCGAAGATCATCCGCCCGGCGACGGTCTGCAAGACGCTCGTGACCTGGACGTCCGCGTCCTCGCCGATCAAACGGCGGCCGTTCTCGACCACGATCATCGTTCCGTCTTCGAGGTAACCGACGCCCTGATGCGCCTCCTTGCCGTCGCGCACGATCGTCACGTGCAGTTCCTCGCCGGGGAGCACGACGGGCTTGACGGCACCGGCCAGCTCGTTGATGTTGAGAACGGTGACGCCCTCGACTTGGGCCACGCGATTGAGGTTGTAGTCGTTGGTGACGAGCTTCCCCGCGCGCTCGCGGGCCAAGCGTACCAGCTTAGCGTCGACCGCTCCGCCGGCGTCGTCGTAATCGCGCTCGTCGATGTCGAGGACGGCCACCTCCTGCAGCTTCGAGAGTATCTCGAGCCCGCGGCGACCGCGCGCGCGCTTCATTGCGTCGAGCGAATCGGCGATCAGCTGCAGTTCGCGCAGCACGAAGCGCGGCAAGACGAGCGGGCCTTCGAGGAAACCGCTCTGCACGATCTCGAGGACGCGCCCGTCGACGATCACCGATGTGTCGATGATCTTGGGAATGCCCGTGGCAAGCGGCGCGCGGCCGGTTGCCGCAAGGCCGGCGATATTCTGCTTCGCGCCGACGCGTGCCCCCAGATACGCCGCGAAAACGCTTAGGATGATGTAGAGGACCATCGCCACGTAGCCGCCGGCCTGTCCCGCATTCGCGATGAACTCGAACAGGACGCTCTTAACGAGAAACGCGACGATCAGGCCGGCAATTAGTCCGACGACGCCGCCGGCAATTTGGCCGGGGGCGAGCCGTTCCATCGCCGTTTCGACCTCGGCCAGTTCCCGCTCAAAGAGGTCCTGTGCGGTCGGCGCGATCAAAACGCCGGCCACCGCGCCCATGACCGGCACCACGATCGTCAGCACGATCAACCACAGCTGGCTCGTCACATGGAGCGAGATCAAATGGGTGTACGCTTCGCGCCCGAGCAGGAAGCCGGTAACGGCAAAAACGACCGCGAAAATGAGGCGCAGCAGCGTCGTCGACACGATTACGCCGGCGCGATGAAGGCGGCGCAGACGTCGTTGGCCACGAATCGGCCTCGCCGCGTAAGCCGCACCACGGCCGGATTGACCTCGAGCACTCCGGCTGCGCTCATTTCCGCTAACACTGGTTCGTAAAACCTCAAGAAATCGATACCGTACCGTTCCGCAAAGGAAGCGACATCTACCCCCTGGCTCGTGCGCAGCGCCAGCATCGCCGCCTCGCCGATGCGCGCCGCCCCCTCGAGGTGTTCCGAGGTACCGGGGATCGGGCTCCCGCCGAGCGCCGCGTCGCAGTACGCGTCGATTGCCCGGGTGTGTACCGAGCGAGTGCCGTCGAGATAGCTCGCCGCTCCAACTCCCAGACCAAGGTAGGGTCCGTTCGCCCAATAGTTCGCGTTATGGTGCGAGCGGAAGCCCGGTCGCGCAAAGTTGCTGATCTCGTAGTGTTCGAAGCCCGCCGCCTCGAGCCGATCGATGGCTACCGAGAAGAGTTCCGCCTCCCGATCGGCATCCGGAAATGCTGCCGGCTCGCGCGCGTGCCAAACGGAAAATGGGGTTCCGGCCTCGATGGTCAGACCATAGGTTGAGACGTGGTGGGGTTCGAGCTCGAGGGCGGCGGCGAGCGACCCTTTCCAAGAATCCACCGTCTGCCCCGGGATCCCGAACATCAGGTCGACCGAAAGGTTCGAAACGCCGGCGATCCGCGCCCGGTCAACCGCCGCGACAACCTCGCCGCCTCGATGCTGCCGGCCCAGCGCCGCGAGCTCCGCATCGACGAAGGACTGCACCCCAAACGAAAACCGGTTGATTCCCGCCTCGACATAGGCCGCGAACTCCTCGCATAACGACAAGTCCGGGTTGAGCTCGATCGTGACCTCCGCTGCACTGCCGAGCGAAAATCGCGTGCGCAGCCGCGCAACTAAGCGCGCAATGTCAGCCGCCGGGTAAACATTGGGCGTTCCACCGCCCAAGAACAGCGTCTTGGCCGCGAACGCGGGAGCGGCCGCAATCTCGGCCTCGAGCGCGCTCAAGTAGCGCAGCGCAGCGCTACGCCGGTGCGGCCACTTGGCAAAGTCGCAATACGGGCACACGTACGGGCAAAAAGGCAGATGCACGTAGACCCCGGCCATTGGAGACTACGCTTCGCGAGCGTCGCGCACGTCGAACGGAACGACCGATTCCCCGATACGTCCGACGACGTCTTCACGAACCTCCGCAACGGCCGCACGAATCGCGCTGCGAATCGCTCGCCGGTTGGCACGGCCGTGCGCGACGATACAGTTGCCGCGCAGACCTAGCAGCGGCGCCCCGCCGTAGTTATCGTAGTTGAGCTTCTGGCGCACGCGGCGCAGCGCCGGTCGCACCAGCAGCGCGCCGAGTTTGGTAAAAATGCTGCCGCTCTTGATTTCGCCCAAGACGATGTCGCCGATGAGCTGCGCGGCGCCCTCGCTCAGCTTGAGCATGACGTTGCCGACGAAGCCGTCGGTAACGACGACGTCGGCCGCATTCATGAAGACATCCTTGCCCTCGACGTTGCCGACGAAGTTAACCGGGGCCCGATCCAGGAAACGCGCCGCCTCGATGACCTGCGCGTTGCCCTTGACGCGCTCCTCGCCGACCGAAATGATGCCCACCTTCGGCTCCGGGATACCCAGGACGGCTTTCGCGTAGGCACTCCCCATCACGCCGAATTGCGCGAGCCATTCGGGCCGGCAGTCAAGATTCGCGCCCGAGTCGAGCACGACGACGGGTCCGTGTTTCGCGGGAAAAACGACCGCAATGGCGGGACGTGCGATGCCCGCGATGGTGCGCAAGCGCACCAGCGCAATGGCTAGGAAGGCGCCGCTGTTGCCGGCCGAAACAACCGCGTCTGCTCGCCCGTCGCGTACCAGGTTGACCGCCATTCCGAGCGAGGTCTCATCGCTGTTGCGCAGCGCCTGCGAGGGGTTTGCGTCCATTGCGATGGCGTTGGGCGCATGCACGACGTCGATCCCCTTGACGTGCGTCTCGACCAAAATCTTCGCTATGCGCGGCTCGTCGCCGATCAGGATCATTTGTCCCAAGCCGTCGCGTTGCGCCAGCGCGGCGCCGTGAACGATCTCGTGCGGGGCATGGTCGCCGCCCATCGCGTCGACCGCGATGCGAGGCGTACCCGCGGGTCGCGGCGGAACCAAAGGATCCACGAACGGCAGGCTTACAAAGGGTCCAACCCGACTCCTGGCGGCATTGCCAGCGGCCGCGCGCTATGGCATAATCCGGAAGTTGTCCTGCCGGACGTGATTCGACGGTTGAAAGGTGATTTGAAATGGCAAAGCGCTGCGACGTATGTGGAAAGGGCCCGATGGCGGGCAACAACGTGAGCCATGCCATGAACAAGACCCGGCGGCGCTGGCTGCCCAACCTCCAGCCGGTCCGCGTCGACGAGCGCGGCACCCACATGACGCTCCGCGTGTGCACGGCTTGTCTGCGCTCCAAGCGTGTGAAGCGGCTCTCCTAGCGGAATTTCGCCTAACCGCGCGCGGCTCGGGGCCTCTCGGGCGAGATGAGGCTGTCCCAACCTGCCGGGGCTAAAGGCAGTGGGCCCTGGGGGCCGGCTAGGCGCAGGCCCGGCTCGGGATCGACACTGCCGAAACCGATGAGGGGACGGCCGAAGTGCCGTTCGAAGCGGCGTGCCAGGTGGGGGAAGGCGCGTGGCGCGACAGCGACGATCAGTTCGAAATCTTCTCCGCCGTCCAGACCATACGCCGCCGGGTCGTCCCCGGCCGCCAGGGCGACGGCCTCGGCCGCGGGGTCGATCGGAGGCCCGAGCAGGGTGGCTCCGTAACCGGCGGCTTGAACCAAGCGGGCCACGTCGGTCGACAGCCCGTCGGTGCAGTCCATCATCGCGTGTACCGCTCGGGAGGCGCCAAGGAAGCGGCCCTCGCGCAGGCGCGGTTCGGGGAAGAGGAAGGCGTTGCGTGCCGCCTCAGCGTTTGGCGGGTCGAGCGCGAGTGGCCGCTTGAGAAGCTCGAGACCCGCTCGGCTGGCGCCCGTCGGGCCGGTTATGGCGAGCACGTCGTACGGACGTGCCCCGTCGCGCAGGCGCATTCGCCGCGGCGAGACCTCTCCGACGACCGTCAGCGAGAGGGTCAGCGTGGGCGCGCGGACGAGATCGCCGCCCACGATCGCCGCGCTGAAGCGGGCAGCTAAACCGGCCATGGCGAGGTAGCAGGCCACGACCCAATCCGGCGCGGTCGTCCGCGGGTCGAGGCCCAGGGCGACCGTGGCCAGCACCGGGCGAGCCCCCATGGCCGCGATATCGCTGAGGTTGGCCGCCATGGCGCGGTGCCCGATCGCCTCAGGGCTCATGCTTTCGCGCGCGAAATGGACCCCATCGATCAGGGCGTCGGTCGTAATGACGGAAAGGTGCGAGCGCGACGGGCGCCAGGCCGCAGCGTCGTCGCCGATGCCGACGGCAATCCGCCCCGCGGGGAGCGCGAACCGTTCGAGCGCCGCGCGGATCGCGGCGAGGAGCTCGTCCTCGCTGGTCTCCTTGCTCGGCGTCAGTTCGCGTACGCTGTCGCGGGCTCGGCCAGCTCCCGCAGCGCGCGCAACTCCGTGCCGGGGTTAGGCGCGCCGAAGATGCTCGACCCCATCACGACGACATCGACGCCGGCGGCCACGACGTCCGCGATGTTTTGGCGTCCGACGCCGCCGTCGATCTCAAGCTCGCACGAGGGGTTGTACTCGTCGATAAGCGCGCGTGCTTCCCTGACACGCTTGAGCGCGTTTGGAATAAACGATTGGCCGCCGAAGCCCGGGTTGACGCTCATGATCAAAATGAGGTCGAGGTCGCCGATTACGTCTTGGAGCATGGAAACGGGCGTCGCGGGATTGAGCGAAATGCCGGCTTTGGCCCCCAGCGACTTCACGTGGACGAGCAAACGCTGGACGTGGACCGTCGCTTCGTAATGGAACGTGATGATATCGGCGCCCGCTTTGCGGAAGTCGTCGACGTAGCGCTCCGGTTCGACGATCATCAGATGCGTGTCGAAACAGAGCGGCGAGAGTTTGCGGAGGTCGCCGATGATCTTGGGACCCCACGTCAAGTTCGGCACGAAGCGGCCGTCCATCACGTCGAGGTGCAGATAGTCCGCGCCGGCGCGCTCGACTTCGCCGATTTGGTCGGCGATACGCGCGAAGTCGGCGGAAAGCAGCGAAGGCGAAATTTTGATCACGGCTTCTCCTTCGTCGGTTGTTTCGACAGCGGCGGCTCGACGCCCAGCTGCGTCGAGTCGAGCAGTTCGTTGTTGACGTACACGTCGAGCTCCGACGTGCCGATGACCGTCAGATTGAAATCAAGTTTTTGCCGGGGCTGTGCGAAGGCGTCGTAGACGTTCCACGTTCCCGTCTCGTCGCGCACCTCGATTCGAACGTTCTGCGTGGTCGCGGTACCGGTCAGGTCGGGGGCGAACACCGTCGCGTGGACCTGCCGCACGAGATACCCCGCTTCTCGCGGGCCGGCGCTGACTTGCAGTGAGACGAGCTGCGAGGAATCGAGCGGGGCGCTTGGGCCGGGAACCTGGCGCACGACTTCGCCGCGCGGGGGTCCGTTGCGCCCGAACGGCGTCCAGACGACCTGACCGAGCCGCATGTGGTCCGCTGCCGCCATATCGCGCGCTTCGTCGATCGATTTTCCTTCGAAGTCGGGCGCCTTTTGAGCGGAGCCGGCGCTCTTTGCGATTTCGAGGTTGACGACCGAGCCGGGGCGTACGGCGGTGAGCGGCGCCGGATCCTGCGTGACGACCTGATTGGGCTCCGCATCGGCACTGAGCACGTAGTGGACCTTACCGAGCGTGAGCTGGTCGTGCGAGAGGTCGAGCCCAACCTCGCGCAGCGATTCGTAGCGCAGGTCGGGCATCGCAAAGATTTGAACGCCGTTGGAAACGACGAGCGAGATTTGCCGGCCCGCGCGGACCCGCGCGCCGGCAGCCGGATCCTGGCGCATCACCACGTCTTTGGGATAGCGATCGCTGGAATGCCTGGCGACCACGACCGCCGAGACCTTGGCGCTCGAGGCCGATTGCAGTGCATCGGATAAGGTTTCACCCACCAGCATCGGCGCCGGAATGTCGCGCGAGGGAGGGGTGAAGAAATCCTCGATCGCGCGCCCAAACCATACCGCTACGCCGACGAAACTCGCTAGCGCAATCGCAAAGTACCAATCCTGCCGCGCCAGCCACGGGCGGCGTCGACGCGTCTCGCGCGGTGCGCCCTCGACCATCGTGCGCAGCGCCAAATTAGGCGAGCGCTTCGATCTGCGCGATGTCGAGTTCGGCGTTGGAATAGACCCGTTGGACGTCTTCGTGCTCCTCGAGCGCGTCGAGGAAGCGCAGTACTTCGCGCGCGTCGTCGCCGGCCGGCGCAACGTTCTGCTTCGCCTCGACCCCAAGCGCGAGCGAGGTCACGCGTAGTCCGGCCGCCGCCAAGCGCTCGCGCGCGGCGGCGAGCGCCGCCGGCTCGGTCACGATCTCGGAACGTCCGTCGGCATCGTAGCGCACATCGATGACGCCCTCGACGAGGGCTGCCTCGGTTAGGCCATCCTCGTCGAGCGTCCCGTTTTCGACTTCGATCAAGCCGCGCGATTCGAACATCCATGCAACCGAGCCTGACTCGCCGAGCGTCCCGCCGTGTCGGCTAAAGAGGAAGCGCAGCTCGGCCGCGGTGCGGTTGCGATTGTCGGTTGCGGCGTCGAGCACGACCGCGACGCCGGCCGGACCGTAACCCTCGTAGCGGATCTCCTCGATGTCTTTGCTGCCGTCGCCGCCGGCCGCGCGCGCAATCGCGCGCTTGATGTTTTCGACCGGAACGTTGTTTTCGCGAGCCTTCTCGACGGCCATCTTGAGGCGCGAGTTCGCTTCGGGATCCGTCGAGCCGCTCTTGGCGGCGAGGATAATCTCCTTCGAAAGCTTGGTGAACAGCGCCCCGCGCTGCGCGTCGGCTTTCCCCTTGCGGAGCCGGATGTTATGCCACTTCGAATGCCCTGACATAGGCGGTACCTACCGTTTCGAGTGCCCGGTGGCCTTTCGGCGCCGCGACGAACCCGATCGCATCGAGAAACTTCTCTCAGCTTCCCGGATGCGGGTTGATCCAGTTGTTCCCCTCTAGCCACGTAATCATACGCTGGTTCCAAGCATCGTAGGTGACGTGCGTGCCGGCGACGACGGGATACCAGAAGATGAAGGCGGCGACGATCGCGGCCAGATACGCCACCACCGCCGTACGAGGCCAGCTCGGCGCGTCCTCGCCGGCTGCGTTCGCCGGCCGCTCGCCGAGGCGCCAAATGCGCTGCAAGAGGATCGTGTCCGCCAAGCAAATGATGGCAAGATTCGGCAGGAAGTGGTACTCGAACGAAAGGCGCGGCGAAGCAATCCAGGGCAGCCACTGCAGAAAGTACGCCACCACCAGCAATAGGTATCCTTTGCGGCGCTCGCTCCACGCAAGCCAAGCAACAAGCGGTACCGAGACCAGACCCGTCCACCACATCAGCGGGTTGGGAAGGGCGAGGATCTCGGCGACGCAACAGGCCGAACCCAACTGCGCCTGACCGCCCGTTCGAAAATCGTGGTAGTAGTACGATATCGGGATTTGCAGGAGCGGCCATTGCCACCACCTCGAGGAATACGGATGCGTCGCAACCAGCGTCGCGTGATAGTGGTACATGCCGTACTGCAGCTCGACCAAGTCGCTGATCGAATGCCCCAGAAGAAAGTACGGAATGTAGCACAGCACGTAGATGGTCGCACCGACGAACAGCATCGACGCAACGACCATGTCGAGCGAAAAGCCGAACGGATTTCCCCAACTGGCGGGGCGAACGACCACCTTGCCCAGACCAATGCCGCGCGCCAGTTCGGCCCACGAGATCTGGGCGACTACGAATCCTGCCAGCAACCAAACGACGAAGAAGTCGAACAGGCCGTTCCATTTGCAGGCCCCAAGACATCCGGCCGAAAGTGCGAGCAGCCACATCCAAAGCCGGGCGTCGCGCCGACCGTCGATGGCCGCGCCGCCTGCCAGCATCGTTCCGGCCGGCTCGAAGCGCGCCTCGCCCTCCGGGGTAACGTAGCGCATCTCGCCGCTGCGCGCGTACTCGATGCGCAAGCCGGCGTCGGTGTATGCCAGGCCGGCGTTCTTGTCGACGCGGGTCAGACCGCCGGGCACCACCGCGCCCTTTCCCAGCGGCACGACGCCCCCGTCGGGCGTGACGAGCTCGTCGCCCGTGACGCGCGCGCCATCCGCGTACGACGTCACGTCGGGGGAAGGCACCAGGCGCGGCAAGAGCAAGCGGACCGCAAGGTAAGCTCCGAGTTCGAAGTAGATGAACTCAACGATGTGCGCCGCCGAACTTTGGCCGCGACCGAACACGAACGTCAGCGCGAAAGCGAGCACCGTACCGATCGCGAGTGCCACGCCGCCGCGACTCGCGGCTCGCTCGTCGAACCAAGCTGCAACGCGGACTTGGCTTGCGATCCAGAAACGGTAAAACGCGTAGAGCGTCAGCAGCGAAAAGAACGCGACCGTGATCTCCGGTGTCGCGATACGCGCTTGCGCGAAGTGGAAGCCATCGAAGAGCAGCAGACCCGCTGCGATGCCGGAAAACAGGGTCGACCCGGTCAGACGCTTCGCGAACGCGTAGAGCACCAGCACCATCAGGGCGCCTACGACCAAGTTCAGAAAACGCCAGCCGGCGGCAGTGTCGCCATGCCCGTGCAATCCCCCGAAGAGCATCATCGAGGCCGTGATGATCAGCTTCGTCAGCGGGGGGTGCGTGAACTCGAAGATGTCCTTGTGGGCCAGATATTCCTCGCCGGCCCGGGCGTAATAGATCTCGTCGAAAATCTTCTCCGGCGGAGATTGATATGCCACGAAGGTCAGCACGAATGAAGCGATCGTCAGGCTGCCGCCGATCAGCCAGTCGACGGGCAGCATGCGCGCGACGCCTTCCAGCGGAGAAAACCAGCGCCGGGCCGCAGCCGCGGCGCGCCGCATTTCCACCCCCAAGGTAAACTGCTTGGGCGCCTCGGCGGCCGGGCTCAGGTACCGGTAGCCCAGGTAGAAAAAGACCATGACGTTGAGCACCGAGTCGGGACGGCTTATCCACGGCATCAAGTTGGTCGGATCGATCCCCGGCACTTTGGCGTCCATGACCTGTAGGTAGTGGAGCGAATAATAGAGATTGGAGACGAGCGTGATCGTCAGCAGCACGGTCGCGTAGAGGTAGCGGCGCCGAAACCAGACGAGCGGAATCGCGAGCATGATCGCGTTGAACACGTAGCGCTCGTGCATCCGCGTCAAGAGCACGAAGTATCCGAGCGAGAGGATCGCCGCGGCTTCGATCAGGGCCGGGGAATCCCGGCGCTGCACGTAGCGCGAAACGACCAGGACGACGGCCGAAAGCAGCAGGATGACGCCCCACACGTACTGCGGGAACCCGATGACGTGGCCGCCGACCATCCAGTCGGGGATCAGTTGGTTGTCGGGCTGCCAGAAGTTGCGCAGCATCGTGTACAGGTTGAAGGCGTTGATCGAGCTGTAAGGGTACACGCCGGCGGCGTAGCTGTAGCGGCCGTAGAGCCAAGTAAACTGAGCGACCGGATTCCATCCCGCGTGGAACGCAAGCGCGCACACGTAGGCGAGGACGAAGGCGCCGCCCACCCCGGCTGCGCTGCCGGCGATGCGGCGAAGGCGGAGCGCCGCATCGTCGGTCGTGAACGGATACGCCAGGTAGAGCGGCACGAGCACGACGGCCGGCGGCTTGATCAAAATCGAATACGCAAGCAGAATCCACGCCGCCGCAACCAGCCAACCGGCCCGGTCCGTTCGCCGGTCGGCGAGCAGCAACAGGAACAGTGAGGCGAGCGTCACGCCGCCTGCGACTGAGTCCACCTGGCCCCACGATGCCGAGATAAAAATCGTCGCCGGGTTAAACGCGTAGAGCGCCGCAGCGCCAAAGGCCCACGGCAGCGCCGCGAAGCGGCGCACAATCGCAAAGATCAAAACGGTATCGACGAGGTCCATCAGAATCGCGGGCAGCTTGACCGCAGCCTTGAGCAACGCGAAGTTCGGATCGTTGTGAACGAGAAGCTTGTAGGCGTGGCCCACGATCCACAGCACGAAAAAATAACCCGGCGGGTAGTCGGCGAAGGTCGTGTTCGCGTAAAACTGCCGCGTCGAGTGCTCGGCCAGCGTTAGCGCCCACGCCTCGAACGTGGAGACGTCGTTCTTGAAGCCTTCCGCCCCGATCAGCGCGAGCCGGATCAGCAGCGCGAACAGCAGCAGGCCGCCTAACGCGAGGTTGGTCGAGAGCGGCGCGCTTTGCGCCGCATCGCCCATCGCCGCCGGCGCAGGGCCCGGCGCCGGGCGCACGGCCGCCGCGCGATCGGCTCTCGATAAGCTGACGTTCGGCTTGCTAGGCAACGCGCCGTGCTCCTTGTGCCAAGAATTCGCGGATCGCTCCGCTGCGGTCGATCGACCCCTCGCCGGCGGCCTCATCCGCTTCCGCCAGAGCTAGGTCGTGGGCGTCATCGGCTGCGTTGCGCGCGCCGAGCCGGTCGAGTGCGCCGATCACCTCGACCACGCCCGCGGAATCGAGGCGCGTGCGGCGTGCGTAGGCTCCCGTCACGATCTCGCGGTCGGCCGAGGGCGGCGTGCCAAGGGCCCAGACCACGGGAAAGCTCCATTTGCGCCGCGCGATATCGGCCCCGCTCGGTTTGCCGGTGATGTCGCTCAACCCCCACGTACCGAGCGCGTCGTCGCGAATTTGAAAAGCTCGCCCGTACGCGCGGCCCAAACGCGCGTACTGCCGAGCACGTTCGCGCGGACAACCCGCGGCCAGCGCGCCGAGCTCGCACGACGCCGCGAACAAGGCCCCCGTCTTTCCCGAGATCATCTCGAGGTATTGGCTCATCGTCACCGTCGATTGCGTCTCGAACATGATGTCCAGTGCTTGACCTTCGCACATATGCAAGTTGGCTTCGTGCAGCACCGCGAGCATGTCGACGACGCGGTCGCTCGGTATGACCGCCTCTTCGTGAAGCAGCGTTAAGTACGACAGCGCGCACAGCGCATCGCCGGCATTGATGCCTTGAGCCACGCCGAACTGCGCCCAGATCGTCGTCCGCCCATGGCGCAGCTCGTCGCCGTCCTCGATGTCGTCGTGAACGAGCGAGTAGTTGTGCAGGATCTCGATCGCGACGGCTGCGTCGAGGGCGCACTCGACCGTGCCGCCCTCTTCGAGCGCGGTGCGCAAAAGGATCTGCGGGCGAAGCCGTTTCCCCGACATCGTGCGCCCGAAGCGATCGTAGCCAAAATGATAGCGGATCATCTCGTATATCGGGGATGATCCGCGGTAGCGCTCGATCGTTCGCGCGAGATGGGCCTCGATGACCTCAGCTAGCTCGACGGCTTAGTGCCTCCATTTTTTCCTCGACCTGATCCACGAGCCACCCCGGCGTGGAGGCGCCCGACATCAGTCCCGCGACCTCGACTCCGTCAAACCAAGCGGGCTGCAACTCGTCGGGGCCTTCGATATGGTGCGAGCGGGCGCCGCGGGCCGCGGCAAGCTCGGCAAGGTGCTTGGTATTGGCCGACGTTTTGCCGCCGACGACGACCATCACTTCGACTTCTTCAGCCAGTTGGCCGGCCTCGGACTGGCGGTTGTGCGTGTCCGTGCAGATCGTATTGACGGCCCGCACCTCGTAGTACTTGGAGCTGAGTTTCTGCACGATCTCGCCGAAGCCCGAACCGGACCAGGTCGACTGCACGACCACGCCGACGCGGCTGGCGCGGGGGAGCTTGTCGACGTCCTGCGGCGTTTGAATGCACCACGCGCCCGGCACGTGCGAGAGCGTCCCCTTGACCTCGGGATGGTGCGGATCGCCGACGACGACGATCTTGTAGCCGTCGGCCCGCAGCTTCTCGGCCTGCACGTGGATCTTCGTGACCATCGGACAGGTCGCGTCGACGACCGTCAGGCCCTTGGCGCCGGCCTTTTCGAAGACCTCGACCGGCAGCCCGTGGGCCCGCACGAACAGCGTCCCGGCGTCGACCTCGTCGACCGAGGCAGCATTGCGCATTCCCTTTTCCTCGAAGGAGGCGACCATCTGCGGGTTGTGGACGATGTGGCCAAGCGTCGTGACATGCTCGTGGGCAGCAACGGTCTCCTCAGCCTTCTTCAGCGTGATGGCGACCCCGAAGCAGAACCCCTGCGTCTTGGCTTTCTTGATGATCAACCTAGCGTCTCCCCGAGCGCGAAGATGCGCTCCATGATGTCGTCCGTCCATTTCGCCAAGTCCTCGCGGCTCGCTTTCTGCCCATCCGTAAAACGCACGGGTTCGCCGAACGTAACCGAGATTTGGGCGAACCGGCGGGCACGGGCGGTCCCCGCGATGTAGGCCGGAAGGATCGGGGCCCCGGAGAGGTAGTGCAGCAGCGCGATTCCCGCTTGCGGGCGAACGTTGCCATCCTTGTTCCTTGTACCCTCGGGGAAGATTCCGACCGCTGCCCCTCCGCGCAGGACCTCCACGGCCCGCTTGATGGCCGCCACGTCGCCGCGCGAGCGGTCGACCGGAAACGCATTGAGCGCACCGATCAGGCGCCCGAGTATGCCCATCGCGAACAGCTGCTGCTTGGCCATGTAGTGAAGCGGCCGCGGCAGGGCGCAGCCGAGGGCGGGCGGATCGAAGTAGGAAACGTGGTTGGCGGCAACGATCAGCGGTCCCGCCGGCGGCACCCGCTCGGCGCCCACCACCCGAAAGCGCCAGAATGCACGCAGGGCTGCTTTGACGACGCCGCGTGCGAAGCCGTAAAACGTCAACGGCCGGGCGCGGCTGGATGCGTGGCCAAGCCGGCGATTGCGTCCACCACTTGGTCGATCGAAAGGTCGGTCGAGTCGATCAGGTGCGCTCCGGGCGCCGGCCGCAGGGGAGCGACGGGCCGCTCGCGGTCGAGCCGGTCGCGCTCCAGCATCTGGGCGGTCAACTCGCTTTCGTCGATGGCCACGCCACGTTCTGCCAGTTCCATTCGCCGGCGCCGTACCCGCGCATCGACGGATGCCGTCAGAAACACCTTCACGGGCGCGTCGGGAAGCACGATCGTGCCAATATCGCGACCGGCCATCACGACCGGTCCTAGCGTTGCGATCGACCGCTGCCGGGCGACCATGAGCTCGCGGACCAAGGGATGCGCGGCAACCACGGAAACCACCGTCGAAACGCCGTTGCCGTAGAGCTCCGTTCCCAGCTCCTCGTCCCCCGCGAAGACGCGGAAACCGAGCGGCGTGGCGCCCCCCAAACGAATGTCGACGGGATGGGCTCGAGCCAAGCGGAGCACCGCCCCCTCATCGTCGACCGCGACCCCGGCCCGCAGTGCCAGAAGGGCCACCGCTCGATACATCGCCCCGGTGTCGAGGTAGAGGATGCCCAGCCGCTCCGACAAGCGGCGCGCCACCGTGGTCTTTCCGCTGCCAGCCGGTCCGTCGATTGCCACGTGCGCGAAGCTTGCCATCGTCGACGCCGGACCGTTCGCGGGGCGCGCTCCGCCCCCTTGGACGGCCGGGCTGCCCGGCCTCGCTAGGCGTCGCGCGCGGGCCTCGCGCCGGGCGTCGCGAACCGCGCAAGCCAGTGGCCAAATCGCGCACGCTCTTCTTCTGTTCGGCCTGCGGGCACGAATCGGCCCGCTGGCTCGGGCGCTGCCCGGCGTGCGACGCGTGGAATACCTTTGCCGAAGCCCCGGTCGCACTCGATACGCGGCGTCGCGACGTCCACGCCGCCGGCCCGGCCGGCGCCCCGGTTCGGCTAGCCGACGTTGCGGGGCCGCGGCTCGTTCGCACATCGAGCGGAATGGCCGAGTTCGACCGCCTCCTCGGCGGCGGGATCGTGCCGGGAAGCCTGGTGCTGCTGGGTGGGCCGCCCGGCTCGGGGAAGTCGACCCTCCTGCTCCAGGTCGCGGCCCAGCTCAGCCGTTCGGGCGGCGGCCCGGTCGTCTACGTCTGCGGCGAGGAATCCGCGGCGCAAACCAAGCTGCGCGCGGTCAGGCTCGGGGCCTGCGACGAGTTGCTCCTGTTCGCCGAAACGAACCTGCGCACGATCCTCGATGGCGCCGAGCGCCTTCATCCCGCGGCGCTGGTCATCGATTCGATTCAAACGATGGCGCTGCCCGAACTCGAGTCGCCGGCCGGCAGCATCGCGCAGGTTCGCGACTGCGCTGCGGCGCTCACCGCGTTCGCCAAACGCACCGACTGCGCGACGTTTCTCATCGGACACGTGACCAAGGACGGAAGCATTGCGGGTCCGCGCCTGCTCGAGCACATCGTCGACACCGTGCTCTACTTTGAGGGCGACGGCGGCACCGAACATCGCATCGTGCGCGCCGTCAAAAACCGCTTCGGCAGCGTCGACGAAATCTGCGTGCTCGCGCTCGACGAGCGAGGTCTGCACGAGGTGCGCAATCCCTCGCAGCTTTTCTTGGCCCGCCCTGACGCCGGCGGGGCCCGTCCCGCCGGCTCGTGCGTCGTCGCCGGCATCGCCGGGTCGCGCCCCGTTCTGCTCGAGATTCAAGCTCTCGTGGGCGAACCGAGCTACGGCACGCCGCAACGCTTGGCGGCCAACCTGGACCGCGCCCGTCTGGGCATGATCCTTGCGGTCCTAGAACGTCACGCCGGGATGCACATCGGCGCGCACGACGTCTACGCTTCGGTTGCCGGCGGCCTGCGCGTTGCAGAGCCCGCGACCGACCTCGGCATTGCGCTTGCCGTCGCCTCCGCATTTCGCGGCGTTGCGCTCCCCGCGGCGACGGTCGCGTTCGGTGAGCTCGGGCTTTCGGGCGAAGTTCGCCCGGTTTCGGCGCGCGCTCGCCGCATCGCCGAAGCGCGCAAACTCGGCTTCACCCGAATCGTCGCCCCGCATGCCGCCGGTCCGGTCGACTCCGAGACCGTCCTCACGGTGCGCGACATTGCGACCGCCGTCGCCGAGCTATTGGGATAGGTCGTGCTTTTCGAGTGCGTTCCCAACGTTTCCGAAGGGCGTGACGACGCGACGCTCGAGGCGTGCGCCCGGGCGATCGCCGATGCCGGCGCGACCCTTGCCCACCGCACGAGCGACTCGATCCATCACCGTAGCGTCTTTACCTTTTTCGGTGAACGCAGTCAGGTGCTTGCGGCTGCCGTTGCGCTGGCCGAGGTTACCGCGCAGCGCATCGACTTGCGCACGCATCGCGGCGCGCACCCGCGCATCGGCGCGCTCGACGTCTTGCCGTTCGTTCCGCTGGCGGGTGCGACGATGGACGATGCGGTCGCGCTCGCCCGCGAAGCCGCCGCGCGCATCTGGCAGCGCACCGGCGTCCCGTGCTTTCTCTATGGTGCGGCCGCAACCAGCGAAAGGCGGCGCCTGCTAGCCGACGTTCGCGCCGGCGAGTTCGAGGGTCTGGTCGAGCGCGCGCACCGCACGGGCCGTCCGGATGTCGGCGACGTCTTCACGCACCCGAGCGCCGGCGCCACCGCCGTCGGCGCGCGCAACGTCTTGGTGGCCTACAACGTCGTCCTGGGGACCGGCGACGTGCGCCTGGCCCGCACGATCGCGCGCAACCTGCGCGAGCGCGATGGCGGACTGCGCACGCTGCGCGTCCTCGGCGTGGCGCTCGACATGGGACGGGTGCAGATCTCGTGCAATCTGACCGACGTCGCCGGGACGCCGCTCTACCGCGTCTTCGAGCTTGTGCGGCGCAGTGCGGCGCGCTACGGGGTCAACACCCTCTCATCCGAACTGATTGGTCTCGTTCCACGTAGCGCCCTGAGCGCGGTCGCAGCCCACGCGCTCGGCGTCGCTTCGGAAGGCCTAGCCGCCGCCGATTTCGTCGCCGATTCGGCGCCTAAAGAGCGGGCGCTGGTGGAATAAGGATTCGCAAGAAGCTCCTTCGCCGTAAGAGGAACCCAACGTGGCCGTTTCCGCTCCCAGCCGTTCGATCGTAACCGTCAACCCGGCGACCGGGGATCGATTGGCATCGTACGAGCCGTACTCGCCGGCACGCCTCGACGCCGTGCTCGCCCGCGCCGCGGCGGCATTCCCGGCGTGGCGCGCGTTTGGCTTCGAACGGCGCAGGGCGGCGCTCGAGCGGGTAGGCGCTCACCTGCGGCGCGAGAAGGCCGCCATCGCCGCCATTGCGACGCGCGAGATGGGTAAACCCATCGCCGAGGCGGAGGCCGAGGTCGAGAAGTGTGCCGGCGCATGCGACTACTTCGCGGCGCACGCCGGCTCGTTCTTAGCCGACGAACGCGCCGACAGCAACGCCGCGCGCAGCTACGTGGCCTTTCGGCCGCTCGGTGTGATTCTGGCGATCATGCCGTGGAACTTTCCGTTCTGGCAAGTCTTCCGCTTCGCCGCCCCGGCCCTGATGGCGGGCAACGTCGGGGTCCTCAAGCACGCCTCGAACGTGACCGAGTGTGCGCTCGAGATCGAGCGCATCTTCAACGCCTGCGAGCTTCCTGAAGGCGTCTTCTCCACGCTCGTCGTCGACGGAAGCGCGATGCAGGACGTGGTCGCCGACCCACGCGTCGCGGCCGTCAGTTTGACCGGTAGCGAAGGGGCCGGCTCCGCCGTCGCCGCGACCGCCGGCAAGCATTTGAAGAAAACCGTTCTCGAGCTCGGCGGCTCGGATGCGTTCATCGTTCTCGCCGACGCCGACCTCGAAGCGGCGGCGAAGGTCGCATTGCGCGCGCGTTTTCAGAACACCGGGCAAAGCTGCATCGCGGCCAAGCGGTTCATCGTCGAACGCCCCGTGTATCGCGCGTTCATCGACGCGTTCGTGGCCCAGGCGCGCAGCTTGCGCGCCGGCGATCCGATGGATGCGCAGACGCAGATCGGGCCGCTGGCACGCGCCGACCTGCGGGACGCGCTCGAACGCCAGGTCGACGAATCGCTCGGCGCCGGCGCGGCGCTCGAGCTCGGCGGCCGGCGCCTCGAGCGCCCGGGGTTCTTCTACGCGCCGACGATCGTCAGCGGCGTGACCGCAGCGATGCCGATGTTTCGCGAGGAAACCTTCGGCCCGGCGGCAGCCATCGTCGAAGCCCAAGATGCCGAACATGCACTCGCCCTCGCCAACGATTCGACGTACGGGCTGGGCGGAAACCTATGGACGCGCGACGTTGCGCGCGCCGAGGCGCTCGCCGTTCGTTTTGCATCGGGCGGCGTCTTCATCAACGGGATGACCGCATCCGACCCGCGCTTGCCGTTCGGCGGCATCAAACGCAGCGGCCACGGGCGCGAGCTGTCGCATTATGGGATCAAAGAATTCGTCAACATTCAAACCGTCTGGATCGGCCCGGCGCAAGGCTGAGCTGCGCGACGTGCGAACCTCAGGCGGGGCGGCTCGACAACAGTCCGCGCGCCTGCGCCAAACGGGCGATCCGCGCGAAGCCCTCGCCGATCTCGGACAATGGTGCGACGAAGCTCGTGCGCAACCAGCCGCGCAAGGTCGAGGCAAAGATGTGCCCGGGGATCGCGATCACGTCGCTCTCATCGATCAGCGCTTCGGCAAAGGCGAGCGTGTCCTCGGCGCCGACCTTGATGCACAAATAGAAGGCGCCCTCCGGATCGATGCAATCGAGGCCCGCCTCGCGCGCCGCGGTGAGCGCGCCCGAGCGCTGCGCGGCGTACCATTGCCGGTGTCCGGCTAGATCGCCGGCCTCGAAGATCTCGTAGGCGATCCGTTGCGCGAAGGTGCTGGCGCACGAGGTCGTCCAGCCGTGCATCTTCACGATGTGCGGCATCACGTCGCCCGGCGCGATGACCCAGCCCAAACGCAGGCCGGTCAACGCGTTCGACTTTGAAAGCGAGTTGATCGCAATCGTGTACGGGTACAGTTTGCCGAACTGCGCCACGTCGTGCGTATAGACGAGCTCGCGATAGATCTCGTCGTGCATGAGATAGATCGGCGGCCCGGACCGGGCGAGCAGACCTTCGGCGATCCTCTTGGCGACAGCGTTGGAGACGACGCGCCCCGTCGGATTGCAAGGCGAGCACAGGACGATCATTCGCGTCTTGGGACCGATCGCCGCGAGGATCCTTTCTGGGTCGAAGGCGTAATCCGTTGCGGGACCCATCGTCACGCGCCGCAGCGCGATGCCCTCGACCTGTGCGACCTTGACGTAGACCGGGAACGCCGGATCGACCAGGAGCACCTCATCTTTGGCCGGGTCGAGCAGCGTCTTCATCGTGACGTAAACGGCCTCTTGCGAGCCGCTCATGATACAGACGTTCTCCGGGAGGTCGAGCGACGGATAGGCATAGTGTGCCGCAATCGCTTCGCGCAGATCGTCGTGTCCGATGTTGCTCGAATAGCGGCAACCGTGTTCGGCGACCCAGCGCGTGGCGCGTTCGAAGTACGTGACGTCGGGCATCAAGCTGGGCTCGCCGAGCCCGAGATTGATCGAGCTCGGCCGGCGCCGGCCGTGGAGCGCCCGAATCAACGACCCGGGGACGTTCTCGACGAGCGGGTTCAAGCCACGACTCCGTACTTGCGAATCGCTTGTTCGAGCGAAGTCTTTCGATCGGTCGATTCGGAGCGCTCGCCGATGACGAGCGCACAGGGTACGCCGTACTCCCCGGCCGGAAAGCGCTTCGGCAGCGTTCCCGGGATGACGACCGAGCGGGCCTCGATGCGACCACGCGTCACGACCGGTTCGCGCCCGCGAACGTCGACGATCGGCGTGCTCGCCGTCAATACCAGACCGGCCCCTAAGACCGCCTCGCGCCCCACGAAGACCCCTTCGACAATCACACAGCGCGACCCGATGAAGGCGCCGTCCTCGACGATGACCGGTTGCGCCTGCGGCGGTTCCAACACGCCGCCGATCCCGACGCCGCCCGAGAGGTGGACGTGCTTGCCGATCTGGGCACAGGAACCGACGGTCGCCCACGTGTCGACCATCGAACCATCCCCGACGTACGCCCCGACGTTGATGAAGCCCGGCATCAGAATGGCACCGCGCCCGATGAACGAGCCGTAGCGCGCGACTCCGGGCGGAACGCAGCGCGCGCCCAGCGCTTCGTAGTTCTGCTTGACCGCCAGGCGATCGTTGAACGTCAAGCGCATTCGCTCGCGCGATGTTCCGCCGAGGGTTTCAACGCCGACCGTTTGGACGTCGTAGCGCGCGAACGCAAACAGGATGCCCTGCTTGACCCAGCCGTTGGTAACCCAGCCGTCGCCGGCCGGCTCGCACGCTCGCAGTTCCCCGACGTCGAGCGCCGCCAGAATGTCGTCGACCACTGCCCCTTCGGAGCCCCGGACCCCGTCCTGGTGCCGCAACAGCGCCGCGACCCGCTCTTGCATCTCACGCTTGTCCACTTTGGCGGGCGCCTTCCGGGGAAAATGCGGGGTACCTCCGCACTGGAGATTTCGCCCGCACCCTCGGGAATGGCAGTTCCCGACGGCGAACGGACGGCTCCCCAACTTCTTCGAGGGACATGACGTGCCGAACACGGCCGACGACGAAAAACGCATCGACGCCATCCGCTTCCTCTCCATCGACGCCGTTCAGAAGGCGAACTCCGGACACCCGGGGCTGCCCCTCGGTGCCGCCGCGATGGCGTACGCGCTCTGGACGCGGCATCTCAAGTTTAATCCGGCGGACCCAAAGTGGTTTGACCGCGACCGTTTTGTCCTCAGCGCCGGGCACGGCTCGATGCTGATCTATTCCTTGCTGTATTTAACCGGCTACGATCTGGGACTGGACGACCTCAAGAACTTCCGCCAGCTGGGGAGCAAGACGCCCGGACATCCGGAACTGCACCACACGCCGGGCATCGAGGTCACGACCGGCCCGCTCGGCCAAGGCATCTCCAACGCGGTCGGCATGGCAATGGCCGAGGCGCATCTGGCGGCGGTCTACAACCGCGAGCAGCGCATCGTCGACCACTACACCTACGCTCTAGCGAGCGACGGCGATCTGATGGAAGGCGTGTCCGGCGAGGCTTCCTCGCTTGCCGGCCACCTGCAACTCGGCAAGCTGATCGTCTTCTTCGACAACAACCACGTGTCGCTGGCGGCGCCCACCGCCGTGACCTTTACCGAAGACGTCGCGGCGCGCTATGACGCCTATGGTTGGCACACGCAGTCCGTGACCGCCGACGACGGCAACGACGTCGCAGCGCTCGACGCCGCGATCAACGCCGCCAAGCAGGATCCACGGCCATCGCTGATCGCCGTGTCGACGATCATCGGCTATGGCTCGCCGCGCGCGAACACCTTTGCGGCCCACGGCGAGCCGCTGGGCGCCGACAACGTCAGGAAGACGAAAGAGGCGCTGGGCTGGCCCACCGAGCCGGATTTCTTCGTGCCCGACGACGTGTTGGCGTGGTGGCGCGAGGTCGGGCGCAAGGGCGCCGCGACCCAGGCTTCGTGGAACGCAACCTATGCCGCCTGGAAGAGCGCGAACCCCGAGCTGGCGGCTGTGCTGGAGCGCATTCGCGACGAACGGCTTCCCGAGAAGCTCTCATGGCCTGCCTTCAATGCTCAGAACGGCAGCGTTGCAACCCGCGACGCCGGGGGTGTCGTGATGAACGCGATCGCAGGGGAGTTGCCCGAGCTCTTCGGCGGCTCGGCCGACCTCGATCCCTCGACCAAGACGTACTTGAAAGGCGCCGGCGACTTCGAACCCGGCTCGTACGCGGGCCGCAACGTCCATTACGGCGTTCGCGAGCATGCGATGGGCGCGATCTCCAACGGTCTCTCCGTCCATAGCGGCGTGCTCCCGTTCACGGCCACCTTCTTCAACTTTCTCGATTACATGAAGCCGGCGGTGCGGCTCGCCGCCCTGAACAAATCGCGCGTGATCTTCGTCTTCACCCACGACTCGTTTTTCCTCGGAGAGGACGGCCCGACGCACCAGCCGGTCGAGCAGCTCGCGACGCTGCGGGCCACGCCCAACATGACGACGATACGACCGGCCGATTCGCTCGAAACGCTCGAGGCTTGGAAGTTCAGCATCGACCATCGCGGTCCGGTCGCGCTCGTCCTGACCCGCCAAAAACTGCCCTTTCTGGGCGACCGCCGAGCCGACGTTGGGCGCGGCGCATACATCCTCAAAGACGGCGCGCACGTTGCGGACGTGATCCTCATCGCGACCGGGTCTGAGGTATCGCTCGCCCTCGAGGCGGCCCAACGCCTCGAGGCGGAGGGAACCACGACGCGCGTCGTCTCGATGCCGTCGTGGGAGCTGTTCGCGCAGCAGCCGCAAGCGTATCGCGACACGGTGTTGCCGCCGGGCGTTCGCGCCCGCGTGTCCATCGAGGCGGGAGCAACGCTTGGCTGGGAACGCTGGGTCGGCGAGCAGGGCATCTCCATCGGGATCGATCACTACGGCGCCTCCGCGCCCGCGGCAGCGCTCGCCTCGGCTTTTGGTTTCACCGCCGAGAACGTTGCAAAAATCGCTTCGGGCCTGCTCGCCAAGGCTTAGAATAGAGCTACGACACCTAATCGGGAGGATGGACCACGTGGGCAAGCAGCTCCACCAATTGCTGGAAGCCGGGCAAAGCATCTGGCTTGATAACATCCGGCGCGGGATGTTCGCCTCGGGCGAGCTCCACCGGCTGATCGAGGGCGGCCTGCGCGGCATGACCTCCAACCCCACGATTTTCGAGAAGGCGATCGGAAGCGGAAGCGACTATGACGAGCAGCTCCGCTCGCTCATTGGGAAGGAACGCGACCCGAACAAGCTCTTCGAAGCGCTGGCCATCGACGACATCCGCCACGCCACCGACGAGTTTCGCCCGCTCTACGATTCGAGCGGCGGTCGCGACGGGTTCGTCAGTCTCGAGGTGTCGCCGCTGCTCGCCCACGACACTGCGGAAACGATCGTAGTCGCGAAGCGTCTGTGGGCGGCAGTCGACCGGCCCAACGTGATGATCAAGATTCCGGCAACGCCCGAGTGCATCGCGGCGATTGCCGAATCGATCGCTTCCGGCATCAACGTGAACGTGACGTTGATCTTTGCGATCGAGGCGTACGAAGCGGCGGCCAACGCCTACATCGAAGGGCTCGAGCGGCGCGCGGCCGCGGGGGCGCCGATCGACCGCGTCGCTTCGGTTGCGAGCGTCTTCGTCAGCCGCATCGACACCGCGATCGACAAGCTCTTGCAGGATCGGATCTCGAAGGGCGAAGCGCAGCTCGCGGCGCTTCTCGGAAAGACCGGCATCGCCAACCTCAAGTTGATCTACCAGCGTTTCCGGCGGCTTTTCGAGAGCGACCGCTTCAAAGCGCTGAGCGCGAAGGGCGCTTTCGCGCAGCGTCCCCTGTGGGCCAGCACGGGCACCAAAAACCCTGCCTATCCCGACTTGATGTATGTCGAGAACGTGGTCGCCGCGCTGACCGTCAACACGGTGCCGCCGGCGACGCTCGACGCGTTGTTGGATCACGGCGTGGTGCGGCCGAACTCGATCGAAGAAGACCTGCCTGGAGCAAGCGCCCAGCTCGAAGCCCTTGCCAGGGCGCAGATCTCGCTGTACGACGTGACCCAGAATCTCCAGGTCGAAGGCGTCAAGCAGTTCGCGGACTCGTATAGCGCGATGCTGGCTGCGATCGAATACAAGCAGAAGATGCTCGCCGGCGGACCCGAGCGGGTTGCCATTGCGCTCGGGAAAGCGCAGGCCGATCCCGGCGCGGCCATCGCACGGCTCGCGCAGGACGACTTCCTTACGAAACTTTGGAAGCACGATCCGGCCCCGTGGTCGGGCGATGCGACCCACGCCGAGATCGTCAAGCACGCGCTGGGATGGCTCGACTTTCCCGAGCGCGTCTACGAGGGGATCTCCGAGCTGACGACCTTCGCCTCCGAGGCCGCGGAGAACTTCGAGCACGTCGTCGTGCTCGGCATGGGAGGCAGTTCGCTCGCCCCGGACGTGCTGCGCGCGACCTTCGGCAAGGTGGCGGGTTTTCCGCGCCTGCACGTTCTCGATTCCAGTCATCCCGATCAAGTCAAAGCCCTCGAAGCGTCACTCGACCTGCGCTATTCACTCTTCATCGTCGCCTCGAAGAGCGGTACGACGATCGAACCCGAGGCCTTCTTCCGCTACTTTTTCGAGCGCGTCTCGAAGGTCGTCGGGGCCGACTACGCGGGCCGTCACTTCATCGCAATCACCGATCCGAACACCCAGCTCGGCAAGGAAGCAAAAGAAGCCGGCTTTCTGCGCATTTTTGAAAACGATCCGGACATCGGCGGGCGCTACTCGGCGCTTTCGTACTTCGGCATGGTCCCGGCGGCGCTGGCGGGTTACGACGTCAAGAAGATCCTCGACCGCGGCCTGGGCGCGCTGCATTCGAACTCGCGCTCGACTCCGGTCAAGGACGCGGTGGCCGTGCGCCTCGGTGCGACGATCGGGACGCTGGCCAAAGCGGGCCGCGACAAGCTGACGATCGTCGCACACCCCGAGGTTGCTGCCTTCGGAGCGTGGGCGGAACAGTTGATCGCGGAATCCACCGGCAAGCAAGGCACCGGAATCATCCCGATCGAGGGCGAGACCCTCGGAACGCCGCACGAGTACGGCGACGACCGCGTCTTCATCTACGTCGGCGCGGGCTTGCCGCCCGACGAGCATCTCATCGGGCGCATGGACGGCGGGGCCATCGAGACCCGGCTGCATCTGCTAGAGGCTGCCGGACATCCGGTGATCAGACTTGGAATGAGCGACCGCCTCGACATCGGCGAACAGTTCGCGCTGTGGGAGATCGCGACGGCGACCGCGGGCGCGATCTTGGGCATCGACGCCTTCGATCAGCCCAACGTGCAGGAATCGAAAGACAATACGAAGCGCCTGCTCGCGCAGTACCGTACGAGCGGGACCTTCGACGAGCCGGGGGCGGCCCGCTCGTTTCCTCAGGCCGACGTGCTGCCGCTTTCGGGTTCGAAGGACGTCGCGCTCGGTGCGGATCTCGACTCGGCGCTGGCATCGCTCTTCGGGCAGGTCCGTGCGGGAGACTACGTCGCCTTCACCGCGTACATCCCGATGAACGACGAGCACCAGCGCCGTCTCAACGACATTCGCCTGAGCGTGCGCAACGCGCTCAAAGTCGCCACGACCGTCGGCTTCGGGCCGCGCTTCCTGCATTCGACAGGACAACTCCACAAGGGCGGTCCCAATTCCGGCGTCTTCCTCCAGTTGACGGCGCAGCCGCAAGCAGATCTGCAGATCCCGGGGATGGTGACCTTTGGGACCCTGCTCGAGGCGCAGTCGCTGGGCGACTTTGAATCGCTCGACAAGCGCGGGCGGCGCGGCCTGCGGCTTCACTTGAAAGCCGGATTGCCACAAGGGCTCGAGGACTTGGCGGGGGCGATCGACGACGCGGTCGCCGCCAAGGCCTAGCGTAGCGAGCGCAGCGGCGCAGTGGCCTGGCCGCGTGGCGCAATACTTCGCGAACACCTAGCAAGGAGATTCGATGCACATCGGAATGGTCGGGCTCGGGCGAATGGGCGCCAACATGACGACGCGTTTGCTGCGAGGCGGCCATCAGGTCGTCGTGTACGATCGCAATCCGGAGGCGGTCGCGCGCTCCGCGAGCGAAGGCGCGACCGGCACCGGCTCCTTGGCGGAACTCATAACGGCGCTCCCTTCGCCGCGCGCCGTCTGGATCATGGTTCCCTCCGGGAAAGCGACTGACGACACGATCGCCGAGTTGTGCGGCTCGCTCGCGGCGGGCGATACGATCGTCGACGGCGGTAACTCGAACTTTCGCGACTCGCAGAGCCGTGCGAAGGACTGCCGTAGCAAGGGCATCGACTTCGTCGACGCTGGTACGTCAGGCGGCATTTGGGGGCTCGAGAACGGTTACTGCTTGATGGTCGGCGGCGACGACGCCGCGGTCGCGCGCGTCGAGCCGGTCTTCCACACGCTCGCGCCGCCCGGCGGATACGCGCACGTCGGTTCCAGCGGTGCCGGCCACTTTTCGAAGATGGTCCACAACGGCATCGAGTACGGTATGCTAGCAGCCTATGGCGAGGGATTCGAGATCCTCGAAAAATCGGAATTCCCGTTCGATCTACACCAGCTCGCGCAGCTTTGGCTTCACGGCTCGGTCGTCCGCTCGTGGTTGCTCGAGCTCGCGGAGACGGCGCTTCGCACGGACCCCACCCTGCGCGACGTGCGCGGCTACGTCGAGGATTCCGGCGAAGGGCGCTGGACCGTCCAAGCGGCGTTCGACGAGAACGTCCCGGCGCCGGTCATTACCGCCTCCCTGATCGCACGGCTGGTCTCGCGGCAGGACGAGTCGTTCAGCGCGAAGGTGATCGCCGCGCTGCGCAACGAGTTCGGCGGCCACGCCGTGCGCCACGAACTAGAGAACGTCGTCGGAGCTCACCCCGATGGCCGCTGAGGCCGGAACGATCGCGCGGCCCCTCACGACGTCGAGCGTGGCGGCCGCCAACCCGCTGCGCGCTGGACTCGCTTCCAGCCGCATCAGCGATCCTTGCAACGTCGTCTTTTTTGGAGCGAGCGGCGATTTGGTGAAGCGCATGCTGATCCCCGCAATGTACAATTTGCGGCTCGGTGACGTCTTGCCGACCAATTTCGGGATCATCGGCTTCGCCCGCTCGGCGAACTCAAACGATGAGTTTCGCGCGCAAATGAAAGAGGCCGTCGACACCTATTCGCGCTCGGGTGAGGCGCGAGATCCCTTGTGGACGGACTTCGCGAACCGCATCAGCTACGTCAGCGGCGACTTCGACGATCGCGAGGCGTTCACGCGGCTGCGGGCTGCGCTTGAAGAGAACGACCAGAAACTCGGGACGCAGGGCAACCGGCTGTTCTATCTTTCGACGCCGCCCTCGGTGTTCGGTAAGATCGTGGCCCAGCTCGCCGTGGTTGGGCTCGGGCCCAAAGATCAAGCGACGGGCTGGTCGCGCATCGTCATCGAGAAGCCGTTCGGCACCGATCTGGAGTCGGCCCGTGCACTCCAAAGCGAAGTCGGCAAAGTCTTTGAGGAAAAGAGGATCTATCGGATCGATCATTACTTAGGCAAAGAGCCCGTGCAGGATATCATGGCGCTGCGCTTTGCCAACGTGATCTTCGAGCCGATTTGGAATCGTCGCTACGTCGACTGCATTCAGATCACGGCAGCCGAAACGGTCGGCGTTGAAGGGCGCGGCGGCTACTACGATAGCGCCGGAGCGCTGCGCGACATGATTCAGAACCACGTGATCAACTTGCTCGCGCTGGTCGCGATGGAACCGCCGATCTCGCCCAACGCCGACCACATCCGCGACGAGAAGTTCAAGGTGCTCTCGGCGCTGCGCCCGATTAGCGTCGATCACGTGCCGAAGATGACGGCACGAGGCCAGTACGGCCCGGGGCTGATCGAGGGAAAGCCGGTCCCCGGCTACCGCGAAGAATCCAGCGTTGCGCCCGATTCGACGACCGAAACGTACGCCAGCGTGAAGTTCTTCATCGACAACTGGCGCTGGGCCGACGTCCCCTTCTACTTGCGCAGCGGCAAACGGCTAGCGCGTAAGACCTCGGAGATCGCCGTCATGTTTCGCGGCATACCGCACCGCATCTTCGGAGAATCGGGCGATCAGATCGAGACGAACACGCTGGTCATGAAGATCCAACCCGAAGAGGGCGTCTCTCTCCGCTTCAACGCGAAGGTTCCCGGCCCGAAGATGCACATCCGGGCTGTAACGATGGATTTCAATTACGGCACGGGGTTCGGCGTCGTTTCGGCCCCGGCGTACGAGCGTCTCATCAGCGACGCAATGCGCGGCGACGCGACGTTGTTCACACGCTGGGATGCGGTCGAGGCGGCGTGGGAGGCCGTGACGCCGATCATGCAGCGTTGGAGCGAAAGCCGGGTCGTCGATTTCCCCAACTATCTCGCCGGCAGCCAAGGGCCGCAGAGCGCCGATGCATTGCTGATCGCCGACGGGCGGGAATGGCGCAGGATATGAGCGTTCACATCGATTCGATCGCCGACATCAGCCGCGTGCTTGCCCAGTTGCGCAGGACGCGCACCGTGGCAAGCGAGGGCGAAATCGGTTCGGGGGCTCGGGTCGCCACCCTGAATTTCATCGTCTTCGTCGACGACCCCGAACATCGCCCCTGGGTTCTCGAGCGCGCGCAGCGCATCGCCGACAAACACCCGTCGCGGCTGATCGTTCTGGATGGAACGAGCAGCGGCAGCGGGGTCGACGTATCGACGAGCGCGCGCCAGACGGCGGGCGCGACGGTCATCAACGAGCGGGTCGACGTCGCGGTCGAGAACCTCGACCACGCATCGATTCGCAGCCTGACGCAGGAGCTGACCGCGCCCGACGTTCCGACAGTCCTGTGGTGGAGCGGAGCGCGCCTCTTACAGAGCCGGACCTTCAAGGGTCTGGCGGAACTTGCGTCCGGGGTGCTCGTCGATTCGTCCGGAAAGGCGCGCGACGAGGAGACGATTCGGGAACTTGGCGAGTTTGTCGCCCGCTTCCCGAACGTCGCGCTGAGCGACCTCGCCTTCATGCGTTTGCTGCCCTGGCAAGACATGATCGCTCAGTTCTTCGACGATCCGGCGCTGCGCGAGAGCCTCTTTTCACTCACGTCGCTACGCATCGAAAGCGGCTCCGAAGCCGAGGCACTGTATTTGGGCGCTTGGCTCGGCAGCCGCCTCTCGTGGGAGGTGGCCGATCGCGATACTTTCCGGACCCGCGACGGCCGGCTGATCCCATTCGAGAAGATCCAAAAAGGCGACCAGCGGCGGGTGCTGAGCGTCGCCCTTACGAGCACCGATTCGCGTTACTTGGCGGCGCTTTCCGAGTGCGACCCGGGCGTCGCCTGCCTTTCGGTGACGGGCGCGAGGGCCAAACCGACGTGGTGCATGCCGCTGCAGAGCATCGACAACACCTCGCTCATCGAGCGCGCGATCCTGCAGGGCGGAGCCGATCGTATCTTCGAGACCTCGCTGCTGACGGTCCGCGACCTGCTGGGATGATGCCGCCCGGCGCGCCCGGCGGCCGCGAACAAAGAACGAAGCCCGCCTTCGTCGTCGTCGAGGACGCAGCGGCGCTCGCCCAGAGCCTAGCCGAGCGGTTCGTCGTCTGCGCCCGCCGCGCGACGGCCGAGCGCGGGCGTTTCGACGTTGCGCTGGCCGGCGGCTCGACGCCCAAGGGCGCCTACGCTCTGCTGGCCGCACCGCCCCTGGCCGCTGCCGTAAGCTGGAATCAAGTGCGCTTTTTCTTCGGTGACGAACGCTGCGTGCCGCCGGGCGACCCGCAGTCGAACTATCGAATGGCCCGCGAAGCGCTATTGGAGCCGCTGCGCATCTCCGATGCCAACGTCTTCCGCATGCGCGGCGAAGACGCGCCGGCCGCCGCCGCTCGCAGCTATGCCGAGCTCCTGCGGCGAGAACTCGGCACGCGACCGGTCCTCGATCTCGTTTTGCTCGGAATGGGGCCCGACGGGCATACGGCCTCACTCTTCCCGGGTACGGACCCGTTGAGCGACGACGAGCTGTTGGTCCGTGCGCCCTACGTCGCGAAATTTTCGACCTACCGCATTACGGTGACGCCACGCGTCATCAACGCCGCGCGCCACGTCGCGATCGCGACGGCGGGCCAAGAGAAGGCTCAGGCGCTGGCCGCGGTCCTCGAGGGCCCCTTCGAGCCGATCACCTATCCGATCCAAAGCATCGACCCGGGCGACGGTGACCTCACCTGGCTGGTCGACCGCGCCGCCGCCTCTAAGCTCACGCGTCCCCTCTAGCCTCGCACCTTCGGGTCCGATTTCGTCAAGATTCGGTAAAAAGACGCCGCTCTCGCTGCGCCTCATCGGGGGCCGAGCCGACCATTCGTAGTGATGCGGCGCGGCGCGATTTTCTCGCTGGTCACGGGCTTGCTCGTTATCGATGCGGCCGCGCTCTTGCTGTTGCCCCCCTTCGCCCGCGTCGGGGCGATCCCGACCGCCGCGGTCGCCTGGATTGTGGTCGGTTTCGTCGCCTACGCCTACGGCGTGTGGGCCGGAGTCGGCTCGGCCGCGGCCGTGGCCGTCTTCCAGATCATCCTGCTGCCGGCCGGCGACGTCGAACGCCTGGTTCTGCATCCAAGCCTGTTTGCGTTCGTTCCGATGCCCGTCATCCAGAGCATCGCTGCCGTGGCCGTTGGGCGCTGGCGGCGCGTGGCGCAGCGCATCGCAGCTCAATCCAAGGTTCTCGAAGACTTCACCGTCCAAGCGCTGCACGATCAGGTTACCGGCCTTCCTAACCGCGCCTGGCTGCAGGACCGGCTCGATGCCGAACTGCTCGCCGCCGCGCAAAACGGCACGCCCCTCTCGGTGGTCGCGATCAACCTTGAAAACCTCAAGGAAGTCAACGACGTCCTCGGCCACGGTTGGGGCGATGCTCTTTTGCGAGAGGCCTCGGGACGGCTGCGCACGCGGGTGCGCGAGGGTGATGCGCTCGCACGGATGAGCGACGACGAGTTTGTGGTGCTGCTCCCCGGAGTCGGCTCGGCGGATGCGACCGTCTTTGCGGAACGCCTCGCGCACGCGCTGACGCTGCCCTACGACGTGCTCGCGCAAACCCTGATGTGTGGCGCTAGCATCGGTATCGCCGCCCGCACGGAAGCCTCCGATAGCCAGTCGCTGCTGCGCGAAGCCGATGTCGCGCTGTACGCTGCCAAACGCCGCCGCGATCGCGTCGCCGTCTTCTCGCTCGCCGACGATCAGCGCGCGCTCAACCGTTTGGCGGTTGCAAGCTCGCTCCATGAGGCGATCTCGAAGAACCGGCTCGTCCTCCACTATCAGCCGCAAGTACGCGTCAAGGACGGACAAATCGTCGGCGTGGAAGCGCTGGTCCGCTGGGAAGATCCCGAGCTCGGGCTTTTGCGGCCGGATGCATTCATCCCGATCGCCGAAGAACTCGGGATGATGGGCCAGCTCACCGATTGGGTCCTGCGGACGGCGGTACGCCAACTCAAAGACTGGCAGCGCCGGGGCATCGAGCTGCGCATGTCGATCAACCTGTCAGCCCAAAACCTGCGTGACGACCACCTCTCCGACGCGGTCGACCGGCTGCTGGCACTCTACGAAGTATCCCCCTCGTCGCTCTGCCTCGAGATCACCGAGACGACCGTCGCGACCGAGGCGGGCCGAGCAGCCGAACTGCTCGGACGCTTATCGGCGCTCGGGGTGCGCATTGCGATCGACGACTTCGGAACGGGCTACTCG
Source organism: Candidatus Tityobacter terrigena (assembly GCA_003156715.1). Classification (GTDB taxonomy): domain Bacteria; phylum Vulcanimicrobiota; class Vulcanimicrobiia; order Vulcanimicrobiales; family Vulcanimicrobiaceae; genus Tityobacter; species Tityobacter terrigena. The sequence goes on along the minus strand of PMHO01000018.1, from coordinate 104,012 downwards.
GCTCTCTCGCACCTCAAGCAGTTTCCGGTCGACGAACTCAAGATCGACAAGAGCTTCGTGATGGGAATCGTCGAGGACAGCGAGTACGCTGCCATCGTCGCCGCCACGATCGACCTCGCCCACCAACTCAATATCGCCGTCGTCGTCGAGGGCATCGAGAAGCGCGACACGTGGGAGGTCATCGCGAGCCTCGGCGCCGACTACGCGCAAGGCTATGCCATCAGCCCGGCGCTTCCAGCGGCCGCCTTCGAGCGCTGGCTGCGCGGCTGGCGCGCTAACCAGCCGAGCGCCCTCGAGGCGATGCCGCGAAACCGGGAACGCAACGCTGCCCGCTTCCAGGCTCACGCCGGCAATTACGGTGTGCAAAATTCGGCCTAGCGCCCGGTGACCGCCGGCCTTCCAGGCGCCGCGGGAGCGCCATCGAAATTTGCCGTATGGCGGCAATGACCAAGCGCGCGTTCCAAGCTGTCGTCGCCGGCGCGATTTTTGCGCTCGCCGGCGCCGGCGTGGGTTCGGCTGCGCAAGTTACGGTGGGGCCACAACGATCCGGCGAGCGCAGCGTGTTCGACTTTTCCTCGAAGAGCGAGACGCCGCGCGAAACCGAAAACGTCGAGGGGACGCTCACGCTGACGCGGGGCGAGCGGAGCTCCGTTCGCATCGACATCGTTACCGACAACGGGACGACTTCCAGTATCGACGCGCACTACGAACGCAGCGGCACCGTCACCGTGCCGGCGCCCGATAGCGGCGTCTCGGCGCAGTCGCAAACACCCGAAGCGCCGCCGCTGCCATTCGCGCTCCAGCGTCTCAATCAGATCGTCGAACTTACCGCCCGCATGCCGGCCGCCGTCCAGACGGGAGACTCGTGGAAGGCGAGCGTCACGGTCCCGCTGCCGCGCGGCGAAACGGCCTCCGTTCCGGTGACGGTGAACGTCGCGGCGGAAAGCGATGCCGGCATCGACCTCGAGGCCCACGGCGAGAGCCACCTTCTCTTTTCGCCACCAGCTCCGTCCGGCGGGTTCGATGCGCCGCCGCCCGATGCGGTCCAGATGAAGCTTAGCGTGCGCACGACCGCGCACTTCACGGGCGGCAGACTCGACAAAGCGGCGGGGAATTTGCAAAGCACGTTCGGGGCCGACAAGCCGATCACGATCTCCTCGGATTGGAGTCTCGCACTCGAAGCGCCGCTCTAAACCGCGCGCTTAGGGAGCCAGCGTCGGCGTCTTTCCCAGGACCCCATTGCCTAGGGCGCTCGCGTCGACGTTGTAACGCGTCAAGATATTTCCACTCGCCTGATCGAGCTGGACCAGAGCCTGCTCGAGCGCCGTTTGGGCGAGCAGTTCCCGCCCACGCTGAGTGGCCAGATCGGTTTGCCGCTGCAGCACCAAGAACGTCGTTGACTGGCCGGCGCGGAACTTGCGCAGCTCGCTGGCCTCGACGACCTCGGCCGCCTCTCGCGCGGCGCGCGCGGCGATCTCGCGCGAACGCGCCGCGCTGTACGCCTGAACCGCGTTGCGTGCCTCCACCTCCAGGCGCTGCACGAGCGCGACTTCCTGAACTTGGAGTTGTTGACGCGACTCCAAAGCCGATTTGTAGTTGGCTTCGGCCGTGCGATTGCGCAACGGGAAACCGATCGTCGCACCGATCGTGAACTCGGGGTAGCGTCCTGCGAAAAGATTCGCGTACGCCTGCCCGATGCCGCCGACGTTGTATGCGGGCAGTGGGAACGTGGGCAGGGGGATCGGGACCAGCGGCATCGTGCCGGGAGGAAGGTGCAGGTTCGCCAGGCCGATCAACTGGTTGATGGTCGAGACCTCCGGGGCGAAAAGATCCCCGAAGACGTTAGGCGACGGGCGCCCGGCGAAGCCTTGCTCGGTCACGCTGACGTTGAGATCGATCTGGGGCCGCGTTTGATCTTTCTGGTAGGCGACGTCGACGTTCTGGCTGCGCATCTGATCGCGAAGCTGGGCGACCTCGGGGCGTTTCCGCAGGGCCGCCACGACGACGTCATTGACGCTGGGCTCGGGCGGTTCGTCGATCACCGGCGAAACGGGCACGAGGTTGGCAGTCCAAATCGGATCGGCGGGATCGCTCAGCAGGAGCGCTTTGAGCTGATTCTGAGACGTGGCGACCTGTTGAATGGCGGCGTACACGTTGTCTTGGAAGACGTCGACTTGCGTGTTCGATTCGACGACGTCAACCGGGGCGGCCGCACCTTGCCGCACGAGCCGCTCGTTGCTCTCGCTCTGGGCTTTCACTTGGCGCAGGGCGTCCTCTTGAATCCCAACGTTCTTCCAGGCATAGACCAGGTTGTAATATGCATTGAGGACGTTGGCGAGGGCGTTCGACGCGCCGAGCAGCGCGTTGTCATTGGAAAGACTTGCATTGATGCGCGACAGCTCGATCTGGCGCCGGGTCGCGTCGATTTGGCGGCCGCGTGCCAGCGGCTGCGTGAACATCAGCGAAATCGCCGTTTGGTAGTAGGGGTCGTACGAGTCGAACAGCGCGTTATTGTCGATGCGCGCAGCGTTCGTGCCGATCGTGTATGTGCCGCCCGACGGCGTCTGAGCCTGCAGGTTCGCGCTCGAGCCGAACGTCGTTTGGTCGACGGCAGCGAAACCGGGACCCGCCTGAAGGGCGTTCACGACGGGCGTCGCCTGGTACGAGTACGCGGGCTGAATCTGGAAACGAAGGTCGTAAGCGCCCTGGGCCGCGACGATCGCAAACTGCGCGATACGGCGATTCGACTGCGCGACCGCCAGATCCGTGTTGCGCGCCAATGCCATCGCAATTGCGTCGTCCAGCGCCAGGCCAACGAAGGGACCGTTCGCGCCGGCGATGTTGGCTGAGGGAAGCTGCGGGTGCGCAGGCTCGCGGATCGCGGGCTGAATGTTGGGCACCGGTGGAAGGACCAAGCCCTGGGTCGACGAGGGCGTCGTGATTCCGACGGGCGCGGGCGTGGCGGTGGATGGTGCCGCGCTCGGCGCCGGCGATGCCTGCGCGACGATCGCCGCCGCCGACCCGGTTGCGAGCGCGAGCATCATTGAGACGAGAGGAATCACGGAGAGCTCCTATTCTGCGGCCATCGCCATAGCTTGTTTTGGCCGGCGCAAGATGAGTGCGATCGGCGCTAAGCACAGCGAGATGAGACCGACGACGCGGGCCGTATCCGCGTACGCCAGTACGGCTGCTTGTTGCGTGACGAGCAGATTGAGGTTGGCGAGGGTGTGGCTCGAGGCGCCGCCGTTCTGCTGCACGTAGGCGGCCACCGGGGTCCGGGAGAGCGCGATCAGCGAACCGAGTTCGGTATGATGGATGGCATTCTCGCGAGCCAAGACGGTCACCAAGGCCGCGATTGCGATGCTGCCGCCGATCTGCCGCGAGAGATTGAAGAAAGCAGCGGCTCCGGGGATGTCGCGCTGTTCGACGCCGCCAAGCACCGTTATCGTCAGCGGCACGAAGATCTGCGCCAAGCCGATCCCGCTCAAAGCCAGCGACCAGAAGAACGTCCAGAAATCCGAGCCGGTCGTCGTCACCCCGGCGAGCATGAAGTTCGAGATGCCGATCAGCACGAAGCCGGCGGCAACCTGAAAGCGCGGATCGATCGTGCCGCGCGAGGCGAGGATTGCGGCGAGCGGCGTGAAGAGCAGGATGGCGCCTGCGCGGAAGACGAGCAGCTCGCCCGAGAGAGTCGCCGTGAAGCCGAGCGAACCTTGCACGTATTGCGGCAGAATCAGGACGCTCCCGTATAAGCTGACGCCGAGCACCATGCCGAGGATGCTGCCGGCTGCAACCGAGCGGTAGCGCAGGACGCCGAGGTTCACGACCGGCTGGCGCTGGGTCAATTCCCAAACGACGAACGAAATCAACCCGATGCCGGCAAGCCAGGCGCACGTCACGATCGAAGAATCGTCGAACCAGTCCTTTTGCTGCCCCTGGTCGAGCACGTACTGCAACGAACCGATGCCGACCGCCAAGAGCCCGAGTCCGACGTAGTCGATCTGGAGCTTTCTTGGGCGCTCCGGGTTCTTGAGCATGAGCAGCACGATGGCCGCCGCGATCAAGCCCGGCACGACGTTGATGAAGAACGCCCAGCGCCAGGAAAGCTGGTCGGTAATGATGCCGCCGAGAGTCGGCCCGATCGTCGGCCCGACGATGACGCCCATCGAAAAGACGGCCGCGGCTTTTCCTTGTTCGCTCGATGGGTAGGTCTCGCGCAAGATTGCCTGCGAGGTCGAGATGAGCCCCCCGCCGCCCAAGCCTTGCACGATCCGCCAGAAAACGAGCTGTTCGAGACTGCCCGAGAGCCCGCAGGCAATCGAGGCAGCGGTGAAGATCAGGATCGAGGCGGCGTAGTACTGGCGCCGCCCGAAGCGCCGCTGCAACCAAGGCGTGAGCGGGATGACGATGACGTTGGCGATGATGTAACCGGTGCCGATCCAAGCGGCTTGGTCGATGCTCGCCCCGAAGTTGCCCTGGATATTCGGCAGCGCCACGTTGACGATCGTAACGTCGACGATCTCGAGCAGCGTCGCCGTAACGATCGCAAGCGTGATCGCGGTGCGCCGCCACCCGTACTCGATGACCGAGCGCGGCGCATAATCGGACGCGGCGGCGCTAAACCTCGTGCCGTTGCGCGAGGCGGCGACTGCGGAGGCCATTCCGGGCCTACTTTACCTTGACCGACGTCTCGACCGACATACCTGGCCGTAACGGACAATCGGACGAGGGATGGTCGAACAAGATGCGGACCGGCAGCCGCTGCGTGACCTTGACGAAATTCCCGGTTGCGTTCTGGGCGGGAACGAGGCTGAAGCGATTTTGAGTCGCCGGCGAGAGGTCGTCGACGTGACCTTGGAACTTGACCCCGTTGCATGCGTCGACGTTGATGTCGACCGCTTCCCCGACTTTCATGCGCCCGACTTGCGTCTCTTTGTAGTTGGCGGTGATGTAGATCGGGCTCGACGGTACCAGCGTCATCAGCGAGAGGCCCGGCGAAACTACGTGGCCCACCTCTACGTCCTTTTCGCCGACGAAACCATTGATCGGCGAGTAGATGCGCGTGTACGAAAGCTGATCCTGCGCCGTTTTTAGTTGCGCGATCAAGCTGCCCACTTGAGCGACGGCAGCATCGGCCTGCGCCTGCTGAGCTGGAATGCGCGCGGGCGCGTCGCTTTCTTGAAACTTGCCTTGAGCCGAGGTCAGCTGGGCCTGTTGGACGCCGATCTGCGCCTGCTGGCTCGAGGTCGCATAGAGCTGAGAATCGTACTTCTGCTGGGCTTGGGCTAGGCTCGCATTGGCAGCCGACACGTTAGCCGAGGCTTGCTGATACGACGACCAGGCCGCCTTGTATCCCGCGCGATCGGCATCGAGCTGCGACTGCGGCAGATCGCCGGTCGAGACGAGGGACGTCGTGCGGTGCAAATCGGCTTGCGCTTTGAGCATGTTTTGGCGCGCTCCGGGCAATCCGTCTTCGGCGACTTTGAGCTGGGCGCGGGCGGCGTCCACGGCCGCAAGGGCCGCGTTATTCTGCTCGTGCGAGGAGCTCGCCATCGCGTCGGCGCTGCGGATCGAGGCTTGGGCCTGCTGGATCGCCCCTTGCCCTTGGGTGTTTTGCGCGACCTGCGTGTCGCGCGTCAGGGCGACGGACTCCTGGGCGGCCTTGGCCTGCGCGCGCTGGGCGTTCACCGCAGCCTGCGCCTGCGCGACGCGCGTCCGTTCGTCCTGGTTGTCGAGCACGACGATCAACTGACCTTTGTGGACGGGCTGGTTCGTGTCGACCAAGATGCTGTTGACGCGTTCGGCGATCTTGCTCGTCACCTCGACCTGGTCGGCGTCGATCGTAGCGTCGTCGGTGGTCTCATGGGTGGTTGCATACGCAAGGAATCGTATGCCAAAAATCAGCACCAAAATGACGACGATCGCGATCGCGAGGATGATGACGATGCGGACGAAAGGCGACCGCCGAGCCGGCTCGACGAGCACACGATCGTCGCCGGCGCGCGGCGGCGCTGAGGGTTGTCGGGTTGTCGTTTCCACTATCTCGCTCGTGCTCCGTTTAGAAAAATATCGACGCAGCTGACGACCGCAGCTTCGGGGTCAGGCGCCTCGTGCCAAAGTTTTCGGGCCATGACGTGGGCGAAAAAGAACGACATGAAGATGCGGGCCAGCGACTGCGGATCGCCGCGCAGCTCACCGGCTTCGATCTTGTCCCGAAAGAAGTCAGCCAGCAGACGTCGGGCTTCAAGGGGAGCGCGCCAACTATAAGCGCTTCCGTCCGGGTTCGTGACCTCCTCCGCCATCCCGATCTTGATGAGGTCCTCTTTGCGCGAAATGTTTTCGATCGCGGCACGCCCGAGGACGTGCAACTGCTCGACCAGCGATCCGGCGCGCCGGACCGCCTCCAACACGTCGGGGATGTGCGAATTGCCGCAGTACGCGTCGAGCATGGCACCGATCAGGTGTCCCTTGGTGCCGAAGTGCCGGAAAAGGGTGGCTTCGTTGACGTTCGCCCGCTCCGCGACTTCGCGCGTCGTAGTCCCCTTGCTTCCCTTGAGGGCGTAGAGCTCGCGCGTAGCCGCAAGAATGCGCTGGCGCGTCTCCTCCACGCCCGACTTACAGGGCTCTAGCGCGCGCAGCACTAGTTGTTCGCCCCGTCGAAGGCTGGTTCGAGGTGGAAACGCACGCGCATCCCCGTCATGGGAGAACTCATCATCCCAACACCCGCCGCGAAGGCTTGAGGTGCCTGGCGACGGTCTTCACCGGCGCCGGGCTCGTCATCGCCACGCTTTCGAGGGGCGCCACGTCGATCGTGAAGACGCGGTCGAGTGCAGTCACCCGCAACGTGTCGAGAATCCCGCGCCGTCGAGCCTTCAGGCTCACCTCGGCGCCGAGTTGCCGGACGTCGCGCAAGATCGAGATCAGCGTCGCAATCAGGCGCGAATCGAGAACTCCAACCTCGTCAAGGTCGATGACGATGTGTCTGCGGCCGGACTGCGCGGCGGCCAGCGCCTCGCTGCGAAGGACCTTAAGCCCCTCGACGGTGATCGGACTTGACGGTGCAAACGTGGCTTCGGTGCGGCCGTTCACGGCATTTTCCTCTGTATAAAAGGGGGGACTTGTCAAAAGCGGGTGCTTGCTTGCAGTCTACCATGCCAAAGGTTCCAATGCAAGTGCTCGCATGCATTCGTTAGAAACGGGCACGCTGGTCGAAGAGCTGGCAGGCGAGGCCGGTTTGGGCGAGGCGGCGATCGTCGTCCTTCCGCTCGATCCGGGCTCACAGTTGTTCGCGGGAGGCGTCGCCCGGCGATCGGAACGCGCCATCTACCCGGCTAGCACGATCAAGGTGCCCATCGCTGCGGTCCTCGCCGCTTTTTGGGAGAGCGGCCGCCTGGCACGCCGCGACCCGGTCGTCGTATCGCCCGCTAACGTGACCGCCAACGATTGCGAATCGCCGCTGCTGGCCGGTTACCAGACCTCCCTCGAAGAGCTGGGCCGCCTCATGCTGACCCGCTCCGACAACGTCGCGACCAACGTACTGATCGACGTTCTGGGACGCGATGTCATCAGTCGGATGAGCCAAAGCTGGGGCCTGCGCGCGACCGCCGTCCGGCGCAAGCTTTCGGGCGGCGACCCGCTCATCGACGACTCCGAAGCCGACGGGCGCAACGCTCACTCCGCCGCCGATTCGGCCCGTCTCTACGCCATGATCGGGTACGGCGTCCACTGGGCCGAGCCGTGGTTGACCGAGACGCTGTTGGACCAGCAATGGAACGACAAGCTGTCGCGCGGCCTGCTCGCCGGCGATCGCTTTGCGCACAAGACCGGGGACACGTCCGAAGTCTCGCACGACGGGGGAATCGTCTTTACCCCGCAAGGGACTCGCTTCGTGGTGGTGGTGCATACCGAGCTGCCCTCATCACCCGAAAACGATGAGCGCTTCGGCGCATTTATGAGCAGCCTGCGTCCGTTGCTGGATTGATGCCGAAAAAGCCCGCAGCCCGGCCCGCGCAGGCGAAGGCGCGATCTCTCGCGGCACTCGCCCTCGTCGCGCTGCTCGGCGGCGCCTGCCCAGGCCGCGTCGGTTCGGCCCAGGAAAGTCCCGACGCGGCTTTTGCGGCCGGCGACTTCGCGGCAGCGGGTCGCGGCTACCGGGACCTTTTGGCCGCGCACCCGAGCGATCAAAACGCCGGCATCGGCCTGGCTTCGGTGGAGCTCTTTTCGAATGACCTTGCAAGCGCTCGCGTTCGCCTCGAGAGCATCCTGTCGCGCGACCCTACAAACGAGCGAGTCCTGCATCTCATGCACGACCTGAGCCTGCGCACCGGAACGAGCGGCGACTTCCGCGTCAAAATCAACGGTTCCGAAGCGGCCGTTCCGTTCGTCACGACCGATCCGCTGCCGGTGCTGGTGGTCAGGGTGAACGACAAACTGAACGGGCTGTTTTTCATCGACACCGGCGCTCCGGACATCGTGCTCGATCCGGATTTCGCAAGCGAACTCGGCATCGCTGCGACACCAGGGGAGGTCGGCGTTTTCGCCGGCGGCAAACGGGCTGCCGTCGATCACGCGAAGATCGATTCGATCGTGCTCGGAAACGCTCGCGTCGAGAACGTCCCGGCCACGGTCCTGACCTCGCGCTCCTTCCCGCAACTCGGTGGCCGGCACCTCGACGGCGTGATCGGAACCGGTTTGCTCGACCGCTTTCTTTCGACGATCGACTACGCACACGGCCGCCTCGAACTTCGCTTGCGCAACAACTCGAAAGCCTTCGAGGAGTCTGCCGCCCGGCGGGGCGCTGCGGCCATTCCGATCTGGCTAGTCGGCGATCATTTCATCTTTGCCCGGGGGCACATCAACGACGGACCGGTGGGACTTTTCAACGTCGACACCGGCTTGGCGGGCGGCGGCGTTTCAGCCAGCCAGGAGACGCTTCGCGAGGCGCACGTGTTCTTGGACCGGGCGCACGAAACGCAGGGAATGGGCGGCGGCGGACCGGTGACGATCGTCCCCTTTGACGCCACGGTAACGCTCGGTACGACGACCGTCGCGGGCGTGCAAGGACTGTTCACCCCCGAAGGCACGCCGTACGGCATGTTTCCCTTTCACGTGAGCGGCACGGTCTCGCACGGGTTCTTCCGGCGTTTTGCGGTGACGCTCGACTTCGACGCAATGCGGCTCGTGCTCGAGTAAAAGCGCACGGTCACTGCCCCTGCCAGTTCGTGAAGGGCGCCGGCTTGGAGTAGGGCGGCCCCGCCTCGATCGTGATGTCGGTGTGCTGCGCCAGCTCGATTCCACGCGGATTGCCCGCGAAGGTGCGGCCATCGACCCAGACGCGGATCTCGCCTTTCTTGACGCGCGCGGGACCCACCGCGGTCGGGCTGAGCGGCTCTCCCCAAACATCGAAGAAGTTGCCCAGGGTGAACGTGCGGAATGCCGGCGACTCGACGTGGATCAGCCCGTCCGGGGTATGGGTATGAAGCCAATAGAGGCAGCCGGCGACCAGCGGCCGCCCCACGTCGCTTGGAATGTCGATGGGTTTGCCGTGATCGAAGAGCGCCAGGTGCTGGTGGATATGGAAGACGGCGCCCTCCATCTGCTGGCATTGAATGCCGTCGACCGGCCGTCCGTCGGGTTGCTGCCCCGACATGGCGCCGCCCGGCGTGCCGAGCATCAGCGCGAGCGTGCAGGCCGCGAACGTTCGCCGGAAAGCGATGCGCGCTGGTTGCAAACGAGCCTCCGTTGTGAATAGGCGGTGGATTTCAGCGAATAAACGGACTTTCTTGTGGAAACGTTGTGGGCAGGCCCGCGTTCCCCTTGCAGCCCCCTACACCAGGTGTTAAAGTACGGACACTTCAGCAATGAAGTGCGTTGTGCGTGACAACGCGATCGCCGATACATTGGAACACCGCTTCGCGGCGGACATCCAACGAAACCGATCGAAACCGTACGCCGGCCGGAGAGCGCGTCGAGCAATCGACACACGCACCGCCGCTCGCACGAAGAAGCACGTCGGCAGGGGAGGTGAGCGATCACCGCCCCTGCTCGCTTTACGCGCCGCTTCTGGAAGCGGCGCGCGCCTCCACCTCGTATTTGCGTGCGATGGAGAGCGCCAGGTCGCGGGCTAGGATGCGCGCTTGCGGCGGCCACAAGATTTCGGCTTCGGCGCCCCACTTGGCCGTCCAGCGAACGAATTCGTCGCAGTCCGCAACGGTATAGGTAATGTCGATCGAGCCGTCGCCGTGCTCCGCGAGCGACCGTTCGCGAACCACGCGGTCCGCCTTTGCGGCGCGTGCTACGACCGCGGAAAAGCGGACGGTGATCGTCATCGCTTGGTCGCCGTGCATGATTCCGCTGACCGAGCGTGCCGCGAACGCCTCGATATCGAAGTCGTCGGGTAGCGTGAAGCGTTGCGGCGCGATCTTGGCGCCGCTTATGCCGTCGAGTGCGAAGACGCGCTTCGCTCCCCGCCCGCGGTCGTGCGCGACGACGTAAACGCGGCCTCCCGACACGACGAAGCCGTAGGTGTCGACGTGCCGGGCCGAGCGGCGGCCCGCCTTGTCGACGTATCCAAAGCGCACGCTTTGACGGTCGCGCTGGGCCTTTTGCAGCATTTCGAAGATGGCGCCCCGCTCGGCGTCTAAGTGAGGATCGGTCACCTGTAACCGCACGGCCGTGCGGGCCGCCGCAGGGGCCGTCACGCGATCGGCAACGCGCGTCAACTTTTCCGTCATTTCGCCCATCGATGCGCCGATGTTTCCGCCCAGGGAAGTCGCAATGCCGCGCAGTGCGAGCAGCCCGAACAGTTCGCTACCCGAAAGCGAGAGGCGACGCAGCGAGTAGCCGCTTTCGAAGCGGTACGTGCCGCTCTCGCGATCGTAATGCCACGGAAAGCCCGCCTCGCAGAGCGTGGCCAGATAGCGCCGCAACGTGCGAATGCTCGGCGGGTTATCGGGATCGACCCGCTCGGCCAAGGCTGCGAAGCCGTGGCGCCCCTCATCGATTGCGGCCAGCAGGCGCAGCAGCAATGCAATCTTGGGCACCCGCGCCGGGCCGGCGGCGGCACCTTTACCGCGCCCAGCGCCGCGCGCCTTCGCCATACCGGTCCGAGTACGGTGCGCCGCCTGCCAACCCTTGTAAAATGATGCCTCGCCTGCCGCCGCGAAAGCCAAGGGCCGGTTCGGCGGCCCGCGTACGCTTTTTTCGTTCGCGCCGGTCGCCTCACGCCCAATGCAATTACTCTGGATTTTCATCAAGGAGCCGAATTGGTATGAACGACGAGATCGTGCGCGAGGGCGAGGTTTCGCGCTCGGAATTTTTGCGGCGAACGGGCGCACTCGGCCTGGCCGGGGCCGCCGCCCTCGGATACCCGCTGCTCGAAGCGCGCCACGCCGGCGCGGCGCCGCTACGGCCACCCCGCGACGTCATCGCTGCCGGGGGCGGCGCGACGATCAAGCTCGGGCATATCGACTCGTTCTCCGGCGTCTACGCGGTTGCCGGCGAGTCGCAGCAGAACGGCATACAGGCCGCCATCGATGAGGCGAACCGCAAGAACTCGCGCGTACAATTCGCGATCGTTCGGGGCGACGACACGAGCGTCCCCGCGGTCGGAAACAACGAAGCTAAGCGCCTCATTTCTCAGGAGAAGGTCGACGTCTTGATGGGCGGCCTCTCGTCTGCGGTCGGCTTAGCCGTGTCGGCAACTGCCGAAGAGAACGGCGTGCTGTTCCTCGCGATCGGGACGCACGACACGAACATCACGGGTCCCAAAGCCAACCGGGTCTGCTTCCGTGCGACCTGCTCGAACGCGATGCTCGCGAACGCGATCGGCCCGGCGCTGCTCAAGAAGGGCAAGCGCTGGTACTTTCTCACCGCCGACTACGCGTTCGGCAACGATGCGCACGACCGGCTCTCGAAGATCCTGCGCGCGGCGGGCGGCGCAGAAGTCGGCAATGACAAGCATCCCCTCGGACAGGTCGATTACTCGTCGTACTTGACCCGCGCGCGCAACACCGACGCAAACGTGCTGGTTTTCTGCAACTACGGTCCCGACACGCAGAACGCTTCCAAACAAGCGGTCAATCTGGGCATTCACAAGCAGATGGCGATGGGCGGCATCCTCTGCGGCAACGAGGTCGCAGTCGGAATGCCGGTGGACGACATCGTCGGCTCGATTTGGGGCTACGTTTGGGGACCCGAGGCAGGCGGCGCCCGAACGGGTCGCATCTACGACATCCTCAAAGCTCGCGCGAACGGCTTTCCCACCAACTGGCGGCAGTATCTCGGCTACATCGCCGGCGAGCAAATGTGCGACCGTATCCTGGCTGCGGGCACGACCGATGCGGAAAAGCTGGTCGAGACCTTCGAAGGTCATCGCTACGATGCCGGCAAGAAGAGCCTCAACTACTGGCGCAAGTGCGATCACCAGGCGGTGCAAGAGACCTACGCCGGCGTCATCGTTCCCAAGTCGAAGCGACGCAGCACCGATGAGTACTTTGTGATCGGATCCGCCGTCGGCGGCGACTTCGCCGCCGAGTCCTGCTCGAATCCCGACAGTACGAAGGCCGCGGCGATCATCGGCTCGCAAAAAATCCCGGCGCGCGCCGACTACACCCCGGTCAAAACGGGCTAAGCGCTCGGCAACGCCTCCGCCAACGCTACAAGATCTCGCGCCGCAAGTTCGATGCGGGGCTCGGGCGCGAGGTCTTGGCGCTGCTCGGGGCCGTATTCGTGCGGCCGCGCGATGAAGGCCGTTCGCAACCCGCACGACGCGGCTGCCGCGAGGTCGCCGTTGTGCGCGGCCACCAGCATGAGCTCGGCCGGCGCCAGGCCGAGCAGCTCCGCGGCGCCGAGGTACGTCCCTGCATCCGGCTTGTACCGGCGGAAGTGTTCCGCCGAAAAGAGGACGTCGAAATGCAGGCCGGCGTGGCGCACGAGATCGACTTGCAGCGCAACGTTCCCGTTGGACAGCGTGCCGACGACGTAGCGGCGGCGCAGCCGCTCGAGCCCCGCACGCACGTCGGACCATGGCTCCAGCCGATGCCACATCTCGACGCAGAAGGTACGTTCGTCCGGCGGCAGGGACTGCAGGCCGAAGCTGCGCCAAAGGTCGTCAAAGGAGGCAGCGTGCAGCGCATCCAGGTTCGCCCACCCGATCTCGCCGCGCCGCACCCGCTCCATCGAGGGCACGTACGCCGCGCGCCAAGCGTCGACGAAGCGCTCCCAATCCGCCTCGAGCCCGCGGCTCCGGCCAAACGCGCGAAGCTGCAGCGCGATGCTCGTGCGCCAATCGACGAGCGTTCCGAAGACGTCGAAAACCAACGCTTTGGGAGGTTCCATCGGGTGCGCTTCGCCTCGAGCGGGGCCGCCCCTCGCCGCTCCTACGCGGTGACGATTTTGTCGGCTGACTCCAGTCCGAGCTCCTCGGTCGAGGCGGCGCGCATCTTGAACTTCTGAACCTTACCGGTAACCGTCATCGGAAACTCGCTGACGAACTTGACGTAGCGCGGCACCTTGTAGTGTGCGATCTTGCCGCGGCAGAACTCCCGCACGGTCTCTTCGGTTGCGCTCGCTCCCTCTTTGAGAACGACCCACGCGCACAGCTCTTCGCCGTATTTCTCGTCCGGAACGCCGATCACCGAGACGTCCTTGATCGCCGGGTGACCGTAAAGAAACTCCTCGATCTCCCGCGGATAGACGTTCTCTCCGCCGCGGATGACCATATCCTTGATCCGTCCCGCGATGTTGACGTAGCCCTGCGCGTCCATCGTCGCGATGTCGCCGGTGTGCATGTAGCGCGCCGCGTCGATCGACTTGGCCGTATTGTCGGGGTCCTCCCAATAGCCCAGCATGACGCTATAGCCGCGCGTGCACAACTCGCCGGGCGTTCCGCAGGGCACGACCCGGTTCTGCTCGTCGACGACCTTGACCTCGAGGTGTGGATGGACGCGGCCGACCGTCCCCGTGCGCTTGTCGAGCGGATCGTCGACCGCGGTCTGCGTCGAGACGGGCGACGTTTCGGTCATGCCGTAGCAGATCGTGACCTCGGGCATGTGCATCTCCGTTTGCACCCGCTTCATGATCTCGACCGGACACGGCGACCCGGCCATGATCCCGGTGCGCAGCGTGGCGCAATCGTAGTCGGCAAAGTCGGGCAAGCCGAGCTCGGCGATGAACATGGTCGGCACGCCGTACAGAGACGTGCAACGCTCTCGCACGACCGCTCGCATGGTCGCCGCGGCGTCGAAGGAATAGTTGGGTATGACGATCGTCGCCCCATGGGTCACGATGGCGAGGTTGCCAAGAACCATGCCGAAGCAGTGGTAAAATGGAACCGGCACGCACACTCGGTCGGCCGCCGAATAGCGGCAGCCTTCGCCGATGAAAAACCCGTTGTTGAGGATGTTGTGATGCGAAAGGGTCGCGCCTTTCGGAAAGCCGGTCGTGCCCGAGGTATATTGGATGTTGATCGGTTCGTCGAATTGCGTCAGCGCGAGCCGCTCGGCGAGCACGTCCGGCCCCGCGTTGCGCGCCGCGGCGCGCACGTCGTCCCAGCGCATCGCACCCTCGAGCGGGCTCGTCAGTTCTTCGTCGCCGATCAGAACGACCGTACGCAGTTCGCGCAGTCCCGGCCGGATCTCACGCAGGATTTCAGCGTAGTCGCTCGTCTTGTGGCGGATCTGCGCCAGCAGCACCGACACGCCGCTCTGGCGCAGCGCGTAGGATGCCTCCGAGCTGCGATAGGCCGGATTGATATTGACCAGGATCGCGCCGACCTTAGGCGTCGCGAACTGCGCGATCACCCATTCGATGTTATTGGTCGACCAGATGCCGACCCGGTCACCGTGCCGGACGCCGAGCGCAATGAGCCCGCGCGCGAACTCGTCGGTCACGGCCCGCAACTCGGCATACGTCAGACGGGCGCCCTGGTGGACCGAAACCACGGCCTCGCCGGTGGGGTGGGAGGCGGCGACACGATCGAAATGCACCCCGATCGTCTCGCCGATGAGCGGCACGGCACTCGTACCGGAGGCGTAGCTGGCCTGCTCCATGCTCGCCGATTCGTCGGGCCGGCGTGCCTCCCTATCGTAGTTCTTAATTTCTTAGTTGACTTTGCGCCGCGGCTGCGCTAGGATTGATCGCGTGAACGCCCTTTCGAGCGTAACCTGATGGCGCGCAAAAAGTCACCGACCCTGACCGAAGCCGAACTGCGGCTGATGGAAATTCTCTGGTCGCGCGGAAGCGCCACGGTGGGCGACGTCGTCGAAGCGCTGGGGCCGCCCCCGCTCGCCTACAACACCGTGCTGACCACGCTGCGCATCCTGGAAACGAAGGGCTACGTTAGCCACCGGGCGCTCGGCCGAGCATTCCTCTACACCCCGAAGGTTGGCCGCGACGAAGCCCGCTCGAGCGTCGTCGACTACGTCGTGTCGCGCTTTTTCAACAACTCGCCGCAGGCGCTGATGCTCAAACTCTTAGATACCGGCGAGATCGACGACGCCGAGGCCGAACGTATCCGCGCACTCCTGCGCCGCGCCGCAAAGTAGGCGGCGCGACCGCATCATTCGGCCAGCGGCGGATCGACGGCGACGCCGTATCCGTCGCTGAACTTCAAGCGAATCGTCCCGCTCATTTTTCCATCGGCATAATCAAAGATGTCGAGGGCGTTGGTGCCCAGCTCCGACGAAAACAGCGAGCTTCCCGTCGCGTCAAAGGCCATGCCGTTCACGATGGCCGGCCCCGAACCGAACGAACGGATTGGCTTCGGGTTGCCGGGGTCGTAGACGTAGAAAGCGCCGGCACCATATGCCGCTACGACGACATCGCCGGTTTTGTCAAGCGCTAGCGCGTACGTGCCGCTGTTCTTGCGAGGACCGGGAACCGAAATGATTTCCGTTGGATTCGAGGAGCCTTTCACGAACTCTACGACCCTTCCGGTCCGGGTTGGATTCTTGCTCGTTCCCTCGTCGTAGGAAACGAAGAGATCGTTTTGGCCATCGACGGCCACACCGGTCACGTAGAAGAAGTGCGAGTCGTTGAACGTTTCCGTCGGGCTCGTGCTGCCTGGTGCGAACGCAACGACGTTCCCGGCGCCTTGGCCCGAGCCTTGCTCGTCCTTAAAGAGGTTGGCTACGTAAACGGTGCCGTCGCTGCCGACTGCGACGGCATTTGCCCAGTAGCCTGGGTCGTTGAGCACGGTCGACGGCTGCGTCCCCTCCTTTGCATATTCGACGATTTCGCCGCCCGCGTTAGCGACGTAGAGGGTGCCCTGACCGTCCACCGCCATCCCAGTCGGACCGCTGAAAGAACCGCTAAGGACGCCAAGCAACTGGTGCTTTCCGCTCAGGCTGAATTCCGAGACGGCATTGCCGTTCGGATCGCTGACGAAGATCGTACCNNGAGCAACCCGCTGCCAAGGCGATAACCATGGGAACGCCGAGCGATAAAATTCTTGCAAAACGCATCAGAGCACTCTCCTCGATGCCGGGATCTGCGTACGCGCTCGTTTAAGTGCGATTGAACGATCCCCTTGACGGACTGGAGACCATGTACTACTATTTAAGTAGTTGCAGCTGAGCTCCTTCTTCGAGTACCGTATTACTGAGCCGAAAAGTGCCCGCTAGAGGGCCGCTAAATCCCCGCAAACGCAGCATCGACGGGCCGTCCGAAACTTTCCATGTTGCCGCGGTCTATATCAAGCAACGAGTCCGAAGGAGGCTCGAAAAAATGATCAAGCCCCGCTCGATCGGGAACCCCCAAACGACACGCCCAACGGTCCCGATGTATCCAAATCCGTTACGCGACTTCAACGGTTGGGGTCCCAAGATTCAGTATTAAATGACCAACGTTCAATCGGGATCCGCAAGCAGTAATTCGAGATCTTCGCGCGTCAGCGATTTAGCGAGCACGCCGTCGGCCTTGATGATCTGCTTCGACAAGCTGGCCTTACGCTCGGCCAGCGTGCGGATCTTCTCCTCGACGGTTCCGCTGGTCACCAAGCGATAGGCCGTGACCGCCCGATGCTGACCGATCCGATGGGTTCGGTCGATCGCCTGCCGCTCGACCGCAGGATTCCACCACGGATCGTACAGGATCACGTAATCGGCGGCCGTCAGCGTTAAGCCTACGCCGCCTGCTTTGAGCGAGCAAAGAAACAGCGGCGGACCGTCCGGCTGCATGAAGCGAGCCACTTCCTCTTGCCGGTCACGATCTTTGGTCGATCCGTCGAGGTAGCCAAACGGGATGCCGCGCCGCTCGAGTTCGACGCGCATGATGCGCAGCATCGAGGCAAAGGCGCTGAACACGAGCACGCGATGGTTGCCCGAGAGCACCTCGTCGACGGTTTCGAGAAACGCCTCGAATTTGGCGCTGGCGTCGGGCGTCTCTCGATACTCCGCGAAAAGCAAGCCGGGATGCGCGCAGATTTGGCGCAGCCGCGTCAGTGCCGCCAGCACGTGAATGGTCGAATTTTCGACGCCTTTCCGGTCGACGAGCGCGAAAAGCTCGCGGCGCGCGGCCTCGGCAACGCCGCGATAGAGCCGCCGCTGCAGCGGCGAGAGGTCGCTCTCGAGCGTGACTTCCGTCCGGTCGGGAAGCTCGGGAGCGACGTCTTCCTTGGTCCGTCGCAAAAGGAACGGCTCGAGGCGCGAACGGAGCAGGGCGGTCGCCTTGGGATCGTTGTCGGCGATCGGACCTTCGAAGCGGCGCCTGAACGATGCCTCGCTGCCGAGCAATCCCGGTTCGACGAAGGCGAAGATCGCCCATAGATCGCGCAGCGAATTCTCGACCGGCGTGCCGGTCAGCGCCAGCCGGTGATCGGCCCGCAGCGCACGCACGACCCGTGCGATTTGTGAGGACGGATTCTTGGCGTTCTGCGCCTCGTCGAGGATCAACGAGCGGAAACGGTACTTCGCAAGTTGTTCTGCGTCCAAGCGCGCCAGTGCGTAGGAGGTGATGACGACGTCGCTCTCCGGCACTTCGTCGTAGCGCGCCGCGCGGTCGCTGCCCGAGTGCAGCCGCAGCGTCTTGAGCTCCGGGGCAAAGCGCGCGATCTCGTTTTGCCACGTGTGCGTCACCGACGTCGGGGCGATCACCAGGGCCGGTGCGGGCCCTTGTAGCAGGCGCCTGCGCAAAAGGTAGCTGATGACCTGAATCGTCTTGCCCAGGCCCATCTCGTCGGCCAAGATCCCGCCGAATCCGAATTCCGAAAGGTAGGCCAGAAAGTCGAGGCCGCGCTCCTGGTACGAACGCAACCGGCCATTCGTGAGCGCAGGCGGCTCGACGCTCGGAATGCCCTGAAAGTTTCGCATCTTTTCGCGCAGCTGCTCGACCTCGGGCGGCAGCGAAACGGCGGAGAAGCTATCGTGAAGCTCATCACGCAGCGCGAGCAAGGCGGCAAACCCGGTACGCTTGCGTTCCGAAAGATCCTGCAGCAGCGCGTTACGTTCGCGGAACTTCGCAATGTCGACCAGTTTGCCGCGTACCTCGGCGTAGCGCCCGTTGCCCGAGAGCAGCGCCGACAGTTCCTTTTGGCTGAGCGCATCGCCCGCGCCGACGAAAACGTCGACGGTCAGCTCGAACCAATCGGAATCAGGGCTCGCGCGCCGCGCGGAGACGTTGAAGTCGAGCTCGCTCGAGCCGTGCGCGATGTCCCGCAGCCCAGGATCGAGGCGGTAAGCCAAGTCGCTCCAAGCGGGCAACGTCTCCCGGACGAATGCCGCCGCACGATCCGGCCCGTGCAGGGCAAAACCATCGGTCGAGCGCGGGACGAAGCCGGCATCGAGAAGGCGGCCGCGCAGCGCCGCCGCCTGTTCGGCCCCGAAACGCACGTAGCCGCCTTCGTGCGTCGCGATCGCGCCGAGCGCGCCATATGGCGCACGGGCGCCGGTCGCGCGATCGATGAACGTCAAGGCGGCGACGAGCGCCCCCGACACCCAACCGAAAGCGGCCTCCGCCGTCGGGTCGCCGGCATCGGCGATGCCGAGCGACGCGCGCTCCGGGGCCGGCAAATACGGCGCGACCCGGGCGATCGTGCGAGCCGATAGGCGGGTCGCCGCGTTCTCGGCTACGCCGTTCGAA
The DNA here is from genome assembly GCA_003156715.1 of Candidatus Tityobacter terrigena. GTDB lineage: Bacteria > Vulcanimicrobiota > Vulcanimicrobiia > Vulcanimicrobiales > Vulcanimicrobiaceae > Tityobacter > Tityobacter terrigena. The sequence continues at coordinate 84,935 of PMHO01000018.1, read as the reverse complement.
GCGCGCGCAACCTCAATTGCCTTCTTTGCGTCGAACGAGCCGTCGATCAGATAGGCTGCGCGGCGCGTCGAGATCCAAACGGGCGGCCCGTCGAGCAGCAGCGCCGCCTTGGCAGAGATGGTCTGCCCGTCAAAGGTTTCGAACACCGGCAAGAAACCGTCGCCATGCCGCGTTGCGCGCAAAGCGAGGCCGCGCAGATCGATGCTGAATTCGGGCAACTCGGAAGGATGACGGCCTTCGCCAGGCGCGTCGTCGAAGCGTAGCCGTGGATGGCGAGCGAGGCGGAAAAGCGCACGCGCCAACGCACGCGCGCCAGTGCGCCCCGCAAACGCTTCGAGCACCGACTCTTCGCGCATCAGCTCGCGGTCCAGTTCGTCCCAATCGTCGACCGGTGACGCATCCATCATGGCGACGATGGCCTCGGCATCGCGTACCGCGCCCTTGAGCCGCGGCGAATCCAAAACGAGGGTCGCAACCAGCGCCGCCCCATCCGGCGAAGAGAACACCGGCCAAACGCAGCGCGCGCGCTGTTGGCGCGAATCAAGCCGCGGGACCGGCAACCAGCTTAGATCGACGTCGTCGGCCGGGGTCGCCGCGTCGATCTCGGTCTGCGAGCGGACGGCTTCGAGCGCCGCGACCACGTGCTCGCAAATTCCGCTGCCGCCGCACGAACAAACCGCCCGCAGCGCGAGCGGTCCGGTGCCGCTGCCCCATTCGATCGCGACCGTTCGCTGGCCGCGAGGGTCGCGAACCAGCGCTTCGACCTTGCCGTCTTCGACGACGCGCAGAACGACGCGCCCGTCCTCAACGAAGGCGAGCGCGCTGCGAACCAGATCGCGGGCGAACCACGATCCGATCGTGGCGGGCAGCCGCGCCCGCCACGTCGCAAACGGGGTCAAGATGAAGCAGTGAGCTCCTGCGCCGTCGGCGCGGGCGGCTCGACCGACGGAATCTTCGAGAAGCGCAGTTTTTCCGGCTTGTCCGGATCCGTTTCGGCCAGGATGCGGTCGCCGCTCGTGAAGTTGCCCTTGAGCAGTTCCTCGGCCAGCTCGTCTTCGACTTCGCGCTGGATCGCGCGACGCAGCGGCCGCGCGCCGAACTGCGGATCCCAACCCTTGCGGGCCAGCAGCACCTTGGCGTCCTCGGTCACCTCGAGGTACATGTCTTGCGCCCGGACCTCGCGGATGACTTTCTCGAGTTCGAGGCCGACGATCTGCTCGATCTGAGCCCGGCTGAGCTGATGGAAGACGACAACCTCGTCGACACGATTGAGGAACTCGGGCCGGAAGGTGTGCTTGACCTCGTCGAGCACCTTGTTCTTCATCTTCTCGTACGCCGCCTGATCGGCTTCGCCGGTGGTCTTCTGAGGGCGGAAGCCGATTTCGGTGATCGTCTGCATGCCGGTCGCCCCGACATTAGAGGTCATGATGATGACCGAGTTCTTGAAATCGACGACGCGGCCCTGAGAATCGGTCAGGCGACCGTCCTCGAGGACTTGCAAGAGCAGGTTGAAGACGTCCGGGTGCGCTTTCTCGATCTCGTCGAGGAGAACGACGCAATAGGGACGGCGCCGTACCGCCTCGGTGAGCTGCCCGCCTTCTTCGTAACCAACGTAACCGGGAGGTGCTCCGACGAGCCGCGAGACGGCATACTTCTCCATGTACTCCGACATGTCGATGCGGATCATCGACTCCGCGTCGTCGAAGAGGTACTCGGCAAGACTGCGCGCGACTTCGGTCTTGCCGACCCCGGTCGGCCCGAGGAAGATGAACGAACCGATCGGACGTTTGGGATTCTTCAAGCCTGCCCGTGAGCGGCGAATGGCGCGCGTGACGACCTCGATCGACTCGTCTTGCCCGATCACCCGCTTGTGCAGCTGTTCCTTCATGGAAAGCAGCTTGGCCGTCTCGGCCTCCGCGAGCTTGGAAACCGGGATGCGGGTCCACGAGGACACGATGTAGGCGATGTCGGCCTCGGTCACTTTGAGGGTGCGGTCGGCGGTCGCCTTTCGGTCCTGCCACTCCTGCTCGAGGCGCTGCTTCTCCAGGCGCAGCTTCTCTTCACGATCGCGGATCGAGGCTGCCTTCTCGAACTCTTGCAGCTTGACGACCGCTTCCTTTTCGGCTTTGATCTTGCGAATCTGCGTCTCGATGTCGCGGATTTCCTGAGGCGGCAGCGTCGCCTGCAAGCGAACGCGGGAACTGGCCTCGTCGACGAGATCGACGGCCTTGTCGGGCAAGAAGCGGTCGCTGATGTAGCGGTCGCTGAGTTTGGCCGCGGCAGCCAAGGCCTCGTCCGTGATCGTCACCTTGTGATGCGCTTCGTAGCGATCGCGCAGGCCCTTGAGGATCTCGATCGTTTCTTCAACGGTGGGCTCGCCGACCATGATCGGCTGGAAGCGCCGCTCCAGCGCTGCATCTTTTTCGATGTGCTTGCGGAACTCGTTGAGGGTCGTCGCCCCGATGCATTGCAGCTCGCCGCGCGCTAGCGCAGGCTTGATGATATTGGATGCGTCGATCGCGCCCTCGGCTGCGCCGGCCCCGACGAGCGTGTGCAGTTCGTCGATGAAGAGGATGATTTCGCCCGCGGCCGCCCGGATCTCGTCCATGACCCGCTTCATGCGCTCTTCGAACTCACCGCGATACTTCGTACCGGCGACCAAGCCCGCGAGGTCGAGCGTGATCACGCGCCGCTCGCGCAGCGGCTCGGGAACCTCGCCCTTGATGACGCGTTGCGCTAAGCCTTCAGCGATTGCGGTCTTGCCCACGCCCGGTTCACCGATGAGCGCCGGATTGTTCTTGGTCCGGCGCGAGAGAATTTGGATCACGCGCTCGATCTCGTTCGAGCGCCCGATGACGGGATCGAGCTTGTTGTCGCGCGCCAGCGTGGTCAGGTCGCGACCGTAGGCGTCCAGCGTTGGAGTCTTCGATTTGCCCTTGGGAGCAACGGGCTGCCCTTCCGCGCCGAGCAGCGACGTGGTTTGGACGCGCACCTTGGCCGGGTCGACGCCGAGGTTGGTCAGCACACGGGCAGCTACGCCCTCGCCTTCACGGATCAGCCCGAGCAGCAAGTGCTCGGTGCCGATATAGTTGTGGTTGAGCTGACGAGCCTCTTCGAAGGCTAATTCGATGACGCGCTTCGCTCGGGGCGTGAAGACCATCTCCTGTTGGACGGTCTGACCGCCGCGCCCGACGATTGCCTCGACCTCCTGCCGAACTTTCGCTAGATTGACGCCCAGCGTCTCGAGGACCTTGGCCGCGAGGCTCTCTCCTTCAGAGATGATGCCGAGCAGAATGTGCTCGGTTCCGATGTAGTTATTGCCGAGACGCTGCGCTTCTTCTTGCGCTAGGACAATACTCCGGCGCGCTCGTTCGGTAAACGGTTCCCACATTGACATGCTTGATATGACTCCCTACGCGCCTGCCTCTAAACAGCTCCGGCACGCTCAGCCTCGACATTACCGGGGCCTGCTTCCATTGTACCCTTTGTCGGCCACTTTCGTCCCCGGCCGTATGTCTGATTAACAGACGAAGCGTTCCGAATAGTTTCGTTCGGGACTCCGCCCTGCCGGGGCGGGGCGCCGGCTCCGGCAGCTAACCGTCGCAATGGCTCCCAGGAATCAGACGAAAAGCTCGCCCGCCCGACGCCGCGCCTGGCTCGAGGACGGGAAGGGTTTGCGGCGCCTCGCCGAAAGCGCGCGGGAACGTGCTGTTCCATCAGGTCGTCGATCTCTTTTTCAACGGCATCTCGCTCGGCATGCTTTACATCCTGGTGGCGCTCGGCCTCAACATCATCCTGGGTTTAATGGGCGTCATCAACTTCTCGCATGGCGCCTTCTTCATGCTGGGAGCGTACCTGGCGTATACCTTTGCGCCGATCGTGGGCTTTTGGCCGTCCATCCTTTTGGCGGCGGCATTCATCGGCGTTTTCGGCATGCTCTTCGAAGCTTCGCTGATCCGTCCGCTCTACCGCCGGTTGCCCGAATACACGCTGCTGCTGACCTACGGCACGGCGCTGATCTTCGAGCAGATCGTGCGGCGCATTTGGGGTGACGACGCCGTCCGCTATCCCGGGCTGCCGGCGTACCTCAACGGCTTCCTCACGCTCGGCCCGGCAAATTTCCGCCCCCTCAACCTGTCGCTCTTCGGGCACACCATACGTTGGGGAATCACGGTCGGCAGCTTCCAATTCCCGGTCTACAAGGACGTTTTCTTGGTCGCGGTGACGATCTTCATTTTGGTCGCGGTGTGGCTGCTCATCAACCGGACCAACATCGGCATGATCATTCGCGCCGGAACGCGCGACGCCGAGATGGTGAAAATCCTCGGCATCAACATGCCCCTGATGTTCACCTTCGTCTTTGGGATCGGCTCGTTCATGGCCGGGCTCGCAGGTGCGCTCGCGGCGCCCGTCTACGCTATCGCGCCGAGCTTTGGTTCGCAGTGGATCATTCTGACCTTCGTCATCGTGATCGTCGGCGGAATCGGCTCGTTCTGGGGCGCCGTCGCGGGAGGTCTGATCATCGGCATCCTGTCGAGCATGATGGAGCTGATCTCTCCGCCCGCCGTCGAGCTTACGGGCTTCATCATCATGGGCATCATTTTGCTCGTGCGGCCGCGCGGCATTCTCGGGGTCGAAGGCCTCTTCGAGTGACCCTGGCCGATCGCCCGGCGACGAGCGAGCCGGGCCGCCCTCGAAACTCGGGAGCCGCGAGCGCTTGGCGGCAGCTGGCGCTCATTGCGCTCGGGATCGCGCTGCTGCCGCTTTTCATGCCGGGCGGCTCGCTCGATCTTAATCCGCTGCAAGGAAACCGCTGGCCGCTGCACGCCGGTTTCGTCGACCTGGCGACGACCATCGTCGTGTTTGCCCTCTTCGCGCTCGGCTTCAACCTGCTTTTCGGACACGCCGGCGAGCTGTCTTTCGGTCACGCCATGTTCTTCTCGATCGCCGCGTACACGACCGCGCTCTATGTGAAGGGCTTCGACGTGACGATCGGTCCGCAGCACGTTGCTTTCGGCGGCGGCGGCAACCTCGCAGTCGCGCTGCTCTTCGCGCTCGGCCTGACCGCGCTGTGGGCCTGGTTGCTGGGTCGCCTGATCGTCCCGCGCTCGAGCGGGATTTACTACTCGATGATCACCCTTGCGTTCGCGCAAGTGATCTTTTTCGTGACGTTTCGCTGGAGCGATCTAACGGGCGGCGAGGACGGACTGCAAGGGATCGCCCGGCCCGCCTTGCCGGGGCTCCCCGGCACGTGGCTGGCGGATTCGACCCACATGTACGCTTTCGCAGGCGCCGTTGCGCTCGTCGCGATCGCCGTCAACCTGTGGATCGTACGGTCGCCTTTCGGTTCGGTTCTGCATGCCATTCGCGAAAACAAACTGCGCGCGCGCTTTCTAGGCTACGACGTCGATAAGTATCGCGTGAACGCATTCGTGCTTTCGGCGCTCTTCCCGGCCGTGGGCGGCTGGCTTTGGACGTACCTCCAGCAGTCGATCAATCCCGACGCCGGCTCGGTCGACTACTCGGGCCGCGTGGTCATGATGTCGCTGCTCGGCGGAATCTATACGTTCGCGGGACCGATGATCGGCGCATTCGTTTACTGGGACCTTCAGAACAGCGTCTCGCAGGCGACGAAGTACTGGCCCGCTGCGATCGGCGCAGTCTTCGTCTTTTTCGTCCTGGCGGCGCCGCGCGGCATCGGCGGCATGGTCGCCGACCTGCGCCGTTACGGTCTCGCGCGGATGTTCCGGCGCTCCCCCGAAGGCACGCGCCGAAGCCACGACCCGCCGGGCGAGCTGCCCGCAAGCGGAGCCGGCCCATGACGAGCCCCGACACCGGCACGACCGCTTACTGTTTTCGGACCGAGCATCTCACCCGCTCGTTTTCCGGCTTCAAGGCGGTTAACGATGTCTCGCTCGAGCTGCCGAGCGGCGGCGTGCGCACGATCATCGGCCCCAACGGCGCCGGAAAGACCACGCTCTTCAATTTATTGTCAGGTCTTCTTCCGCCGTCCCAGGGACGCATCTACTTTGGGGGCCGCGACATCACCCGCTTGCCCCCTTACGAGCGAGCGCGGCTGGGCATCGCGCGCTCGTTTCAGATCACCAACATCTTCGCAAAGTTGAGCGTCGAGGAGAACGTTCGCCTGGCGGTTCAGGCCGCGTTCGACGGCAAGGCAAATTTCTTTTTTCCCGGTTCCCGCATGGCCGGCATCGCAGCGCGAACGGAGGAAGTGCTCGACGAGATCGGCCTGGGCGCCGCCGCCGGAACGCTCGCCGAAAACCTCTCGCACGGCGATCAACGACGCCTCGAGATTGGTCTCGTGGTAGCGCGCGATCCCCAAGTGCTCTTGCTCGACGAGCCGCTGGCCGGCATGTCGCCGGCCGAAACGGCCGCCACCGTCGAATTGATCGTGCGCATCACGCCGGGCCGAACGATCGTGCTCGTCGAGCACGACATCGACGTCGTGATGTCGGTATCGACGACGATTACGGTGATGCAGACCGGCGGGCTGCTGGCGGTCGGCACGCCGGCCGAAATACGTGCCAACGACGCCGTGCAGCGGGCGTACCTCGGCGGGCTGGATTGAGGCCGGGCTGATGCTGCTAGAGCTCGAGGGCGTCAACGCATACTACGAGAAGAGCCACGTGCTTCAGAACGTGTCGCTGGGAGTCGACGACGGCGAGGTCGTCGGACTGCTCGGACGTAACGGCAGCGGCCGCTCGACGACGCTCAAGGCCATCATGGGCCTGGTCACCGTTCGCAGCGGCTCCATTCGCCTTCGCGGTCAGACGATCGTTCACAAGCCGCCGTTCCGGCTGGCCCAACTGGGCTTAGCGCTCGTTCCCGAAGACCGGCGCATTTTTGCGAACCTCACCGTCGGCGAAAACCTGCGCCTGGCCGCGCTCGCGGGCAACAAGGGGGCTTGGACCGAGCGCCGCATCTACGAGTACTTCCCGGTCTTGGGTGAGCGCCGCGACAAGCCCGCTAAGCTGTCCGGAGGCGAACAGCAGATGCTCGCGATCGCCCGGGCGTTGATCGCCAACCCGGCGATCATTCTGCTCGACGAACCCATGGAAGGTCTAGCCCCATTGATCGCGCGCAACGTCGAGGAAGTCGTGCGGCGCATCCGAGCGGAGGGCAACACGATCCTGCTGGTCGAGCAGAATGCGCGGGTCGCGATGGCCCTCTCGGACCGCGGCTACATCCTCTCGAACGGCCGGGTCATGGCCCACGGCTCGATCGACGAACTCAAGGCCGACAGCGAAGCGATGCACCGCTACTTGGCGGTTTGAAAGGGACCATCGATGGAGATCGGCCATCGCTTCGAGCGGCGTTTCGTGTTGAGCCGCGACGATATCGTGACGTTCGCGACCGAAATCGGTGATACCAATCCCATGCATCACGACGAGAGCTACGCCACGGCCACGCGCTTCGGCGGTCTCATCGCGTCGGGCGCACACCCGGTTGCACTCTTGGTCGCACTTTGCGGTGCCCAGGCCAAGGAAGGCTTTCCCGGTGTCGGGCTCGAGTTCAATTTCCGGCTAATAGCCGCGGTGAAACCGGACACCGAACTGCTCCTGCGCTGGGAGGTGGTTGCGGTCGAGCCCAAACCGAAGCTGAAGGGCCGCATCCTTTCACTGCGCGGAACCGCGCTCGATGGGGAGGGGCGCCAGCTGGTCGCCGCCGACGCAAAGATCCTCATGTCCGACGCGCTATAATGCGGCCGCGCCAATCCGAAGCGAGCTTTCAGAATTTTTTCAGGGCACGCCGCTACGCTTTAGCTGCGATGAAAATTACGCGTACGACTCGACCCATTGGAAGCCGAACGCTCGGAGCACTTGTCCTCGCCGGTCTATGCTCGGCGCCGGCGCTCGCAAGCGCGGCCCTTCTGCCGGCGGCAAGCGTCCCGCATGCGGCGGGACTGACCGACCTCGGTCGCGCCCCAGCCGGCATGCCGATCCAACTTGCCTTCACCCTCCCCTACCAACACCAAGCCGAGTTGGACGTGCTGCTCGCCGACTTCGGGAATCCGGCATCGCCGCTCTTTGGCGCGCGCCTAACGCCGGCCCAGTTCCGCAGCTATTTTGCGCCTGCGTCCGCCGACCAGGAGCGCACCATCGCCGTGCTCCGGGCGGCCGGCTTTACGGTCGTGCGCACCTACTCGAACCGCAGCGTCATCGACGCGGTGGCTCCCTCGCACGCCGTCGAGCGCTTCTTCGGAACCGACATTCACCGCGTCGCGCAAGCGCACGAAGGCGTCCGCTATGCCAACGCGACCGTGGCGAGCCTGCCCACCGCGTTGAGCGGCCTCATCTCGGGTGTGACCGGTCTCAATAACCTGCAGCTCATGCACTTTCACTACGCATTCGGGCAACGCAGGGCACTCGCCCCAGATGGGACGATCGGAAAACCGTTGCGCGGTCCCGACGGCGGTTACGGCCCGCTCGCTTTTGCGAACGGTTACAATTTGCCCGTTCAGCACGGCTTCGACGGAACGGGGCATACCGCCGGCATCGTCATCGGCGGCAACCCGTCAGACTCGGATCTGGCCGGATACCTTTCGGCTTTCGGCGTGACGCGCACCGGGACGACGACACGCGTCCCGATCGACGGCGGCCCCGGCAGCGATAGCGGCGACGAGATCGAAGCGACGCTCGACTACGAAACCATCGCGTCGCTCGCCCCCGGCGCCGACATCGTCATCTACGAGCCCGACGAGATTCCGTTTGCTCAGATCATCGATTCCTACAACCGCGCCGTCTCCGATGCGCTGGTCGAAACGCTCGATTCGAGCTTCGGCATTTGCGAAACCGCCGAGCCCGCCTTTGCCAAGCAAACCGAGCATATCGCAAAACAGGCCGCAGCGATCGGCATCGTGTTCCACGCTTCGACCGGCGACGCCGGCTCGCAGGGCGACGATTGCTCGGGTAACTCGGGCGTCGATACGCCCGCCAGCAGTCCGTCGTTCGTTGCAGTCGGCGGCACGACGTTATCGGTCGCCAAGAGCGGCGACTATTTCAGTGAGACGGCGTGGCCGGAAGCCGGCGGCGGCGTCTCGACCATGTTTGCCCGCCCGGCCTATCAGAAGGGCGTGCCGAACGTGATCTCGAGCGGCCGCAATCTTCCCGACCTCTCGTTCGATGCCGATCCGAGCACGGGCGAGTCGTTCTTCTTTGACGGCGAGTTCGAGGGGCCGATCGGCGGCACGTCCCTGTCTGCGCCAATCTTCGGTGCCATGGTCGTGGAACTCGACCAGATGCATGGCGCCCCGTTCACCGGCGGCTTCAACCCGCCGGCCTACGCCGCGTTCCTGGCCAACGGCTACGGTAAGGGCAAGACGGCTTTTTGGCACGATATCGTCTTTGGCAGCAACGGCGCCTTCAGTGCGAAGAAAGGCTACGACCAAGCGACCGGCATCGGTTCGCCCGACGCCGATAATCTGTCCGCCTTGCTTCCGTAAGGTTCTTCTGTTCGAGCGTGACCTCGTGCGGCGGCAGCCAGGCGGCGGCCGTTGAAAGCGGGGGACGCGGGTCCGTCGGGGGTCGCGCAGCGAAGGCCACCCCCGATGGAAACGCTTCGAAAAACCAAAGACGGGACGCGGGGGGCCGCCTGCGCGGAGGACCTGCGCCGGTGCACGGCTCCGGGCGGACCGCGTCTTTTCCGACCACGCTGCACGAGGCGGCGCGATGATCATCGATGACGCCTTCGACGTGGATGCTCCGCTCGAGCGCGTTTGGCCGGTCCTCACCGACGTACCGCGCGTGGCCGGCTGCATTCCAAACGCGGTCGTGACCGAGACGGTCGACGACAAGACCTATCGTGCCAAGGTCTCCGTGAAGGTCGGCCCCGTATCGATCTCCTACAATGCGACGATCTTCGTCGAATCATTCGACGAGCCGACCCACACTGCGACGCTGCGCGTGCAGGGCGACGACACCAAGGGTCGCGGCGGCGTGCGCGCGACGATCGTCTCGCGCTTGGTGCCACGCGATGGGAAGACGCACGTCGAACTGCACACCGATTCCCAGATCAGCGGCATCATCGCGAGCGTTGGGGGCCGGCTGATCGAAGGCGTCGCCAAGAAGACGATCGCCGAGTTCGCACAGAGGCTCTCCAAGCTCGTGTGAAAACGTGGTGTGCGATTCTTGCCGCGGGCCGCTCCTCGCGCATGGGGGTCGAAAAGCTGCTCTTGCGGATCGGCGAGCGAACGATGCTCGAGCGGGCGATCGCCGCCGCGCAAGGCTTTCCCACCGTGCTGGTCGCTTCGCCCGCGCTCGTCGAACGAATCTGTGCCGCCGCGGACCTGCACATCGTCGTGAATGCGGCGCCCGAGCGCGGGATGTCGCACTCCTTGCAATTGGCCAATGCAGCGATCGGCGATGCCGATTCGGCGCTGGCCGTTCTCCTGGCGGACACCCCTTTGGTCGACGCCGCGCTCGTTCGGCGCGTCACGGCCGCCCGCGGCGATGCGGATGTCGCGTACCCCGTATGGAAGGACCGGCCCGGTCACCCGGTCGTTTTCGGCCCGCGGGCGCGCGCCGCGATCGGGGGCCTCGCAGCCGGCGATACCATCCGTAGGCTGCGCGATGCCGCTCGCTGGCGCAGAGTGGAGCTGAACGTCGAGGACGACGCGGCCCTGATCGACGTCGATACGCCGCAGGCATTGGCGCGCGTACGCCGCTTGCTGGAAACCCCGGGCGCCCTGGGGTAGTCTACCTCCCGGAGGGACTATGCCTACGCAAGAACAGGTTATTGAAGCACTTAAAGAGGTGGAAGATCCGGAGCTTCACCTCGGAATCGTCGATCTAGGACTCGTCTACGGCGTCGACGTCGACGGCCCCGATCAGGAAAACGTCAAAGTGCGCATGACGCTCACCTCGCCGATGTGCCCGGTCGGACCGCTTTTTAAAGAAGCAGTCCAGAGCAAAGTGCAGTCGCTCGACGGCGTCAAGAACGCGAGCGTCGAGATCACCTTTAACCCGCCCTGGGATCCGCGCACGATGGCGAGCGACGACGTGAAGATGCAGCTCGGAATCTGGTAAGCCGGCTGCCGTGACCGATCGCGACGGCAAGACCGAGCAGCTTCGCGAGCGGCGCGCGCAAGCGCTCGAGCCGGCCGGCGCAGGCGCCAACGAAAAGCAGCACGCTCGGGGGAAGCGTACCGCGCGCGAGCGGATAGCGGCACTGGTCGACCCCGGCTCGTTCGTGGAGTTCGACATGTTCGCGATCCACCGCTCGAGCGCATTCGGTCTCGACGAGCGGGAGTTCCTCGGCGATGGGGTCGTGACCGGACGGGCCGCCATCGGCGGGCGCCAGGTGTTCCTCTTCTCGCAAGATTTCACGGTGCTCGGCGGATCGCTCGGCGAAGTCTTCGCCGAAAAGATCTGCAAGGTGATGGATCTCGCCGTACGCACCGGTTCCCCGATCGTCGGGATCAACGATTCGGGCGGCGCACGTATTCAGGAAGGTGTCGTAAGCCTGGGAGGCTACGCGGAGATCTTCTGGCGTAACGTTCAGGCAAGCGGCGTCATTCCCCAGATCAGTTTGATCGCCGGGCCATGCGCCGGCGGGGCGGTCTACTCCCCGGCGATTACCGATTTTACGATCATGGTCGAAAACATCTCACAGATGTTCATCACCGGCCCTGAGATCATCAAGGCCGTCACCGGCGAGGACGTTACGTTCGAACAGCTCGGCGGCGCGCTGACCCACGCGACAAAGTCCGGAGTCACGGATCTGGTCGCGGCCGACGAGGCGGAGATGAACCTCCAGACTCGCCGCTTGTTAAGCTTCATCCCGCAAAACAATCTCGAAGACCCCCCGCGCTACGCCTGCGACGACGATCCGCAGCGGCTCGCGCCGGAGTTGGACGACCTGATCCCGGACGCGCCGAACAAACCGTACGACATCAAGGATGCAATCGTCGCGGTGCTCGACGACGGCGACTTCTTCGAGCTGGCCGAGCTGTACGCGCAGAACATCGTCATCGGCTTCGGCCGAATCGGCGGCTCAACTGTCGGCATCGTCGCCAATCAACCCAAGGTGCTGGCCGGCGTGCTCGACATCGCGTCGTCGATCAAGGCGGCGCGATTCGTCCGCTTCTGCGACGCTTTCAACATCCCGCTGCTGACCTTCGTCGACGTGCCGGGGTTTCTGCCCGGCACCGCTCAGGAGTACGGCGGCATCATCAAGCATGGCGCGAAATTGCTGTACGCCTTCGCTGAGGCGAGCGTCCCGAAGATCACGGTCATCACGCGCAAGGCGTATGGCGGCGCCTACGACGTCATGGCGTCCAAACACATCCGCGCCGACTACAACGTCGCCTGGCCGAGCGCCGAGATCGCCGTCATGGGCGCTGCCGGTGCGGTCAAGACCATTTTCCGGCGTGAGATCGCGGAGTCGACGGATCCCGAGGCGAAGACGGCAGAACTCGTCGCCGACTACGAGCGGCGCTTCGCCAACCCGTTCATCGCAGCCGAGCGCGGCTACGTCGACGACGTGATCGAGGCCAGCCAAACGCGCCAGGTCGTCGCGCGCGCGCTCGACATGCTCGCCGACAAGCGCGTCGAACGTCCCAAGCGCAAACACGGAAACATTCCACTGTAGGGAGACTCAGAGTGAAAGCTTTGGTTGGTTCGCGTTGGTGGATCGCAGCGGCGCTGCCTCTGCTCGCGCTCCTGGTGGCCTGCACGAGCACGACGACGGTGGTTGCATCCGGCCCCGGGCCCCTGCCTAGCATGTCGCCCCAAAACGTGACGGTCGTTCCGGGGCAAGCCGTGACGATGAGCGCTTCGGGCGTGAGCGCGAGCATCACATTCTCCGCCGACGCCTCTCCTAGCGCTGACGTGCTCACCTACGTTTTCTCGAGCACGCGGCCGGCGGCTGCGCCCACCACGCTTCCCTCGAACTCGCCGGCGGGCGCGGGCGCGACCGCCAAGGCGCCCTTTCTGACGTTCAGCCTGGCGCAAACCTTGACGGCGAGCGGTGTCAGCCTGGGCTGGTCGGAGAGCCGCCCGCCCGCCGGGCCGCTTTTCCTAGCCTTTTTCAACCTGACGGCCGACCCGACGACGCCGATCTCGGTTGTCGAGCTGACCTCGGCTTCCCACGGCCGGTCGCAGACGCTATCGGCCGATTCGAAACAGCCCGAATTCGAGTTGACCTTCCCGGCCGGCGATCTCTTCTTCGTGAGTCTGTACGCCGGCCAGTAATTGGTATTTCCGCGCGGTAACTAGGCAAACGTCGCTTGGGCCGTTACACTTGAATGGCGCGGGCCGGTAACCGCATGCTAAAACGCCCGCTTCTCCAGTTCGCTACTCTAACAGAGGAGACTTTTGCGTGACCATTCTCGTACGGCCGCGTTTGCGCGTTGCCCTTACCATTGCCGCGCTGCTGCTGGCGGGCTGCGGCGTTAACACGTCGGTACCGGGCGGAGCGCCTGGCGGCCAGGCAGCCCAGAGTGCAGCTCAGCAAACGGGAGCGTTCGGCTCGGGAGCCCAGTCGGTCATCGAAGCCCTCAAGCCGCCCAAGAAGTGCAAGGGGCAGAAGACGACCTCCAAGGATGCGACGATCAAGGAAACCCTGGAAACAAAGGGCGGCTCGCTTTGCATCCCCGCTTTTGGCGATTACGGCGGGGACATCGACTATCCGGCCGTGACCAACGCCACCTCGATAACGCTCGAAAGCAGCACGACCAACGTGGGCGGCTACCCATTGCTAGGACCCTCCAGCGAGACGCCGATCTTCTATCTGTCCATCGCCTTGGGCGGCAGCACGACGTTCGGCAATAAGGGAGGCGCCGGGGGCGGCCTCGAGTCGCCCAACATCGTCGTCGGCGATAAGTACACGATTTACGGTCAGGGGACGTGTTTCGGCGTAACCGAGAACTTTTCGCCGTACACGACGACCGCGGTATCGTCGAAACACGGCGGCGAGATCGGTGGGCTCGGGACGGTCCTGCAGGGCGTCAGCGTCCCCTGCGCGGCGACCGGAATCCTCGAGGCTTACGAGGATTAGAAATACGCTGATTTCGTCCACGCCTAGGCGCTGAAGGGCGAAGTTTACTTCGCGTAAATGAGGCCTTCGGCAACGACGGCGTGGGCGAAATCAGTGCATTTCTGGAGGGTTCGCGCGACCGCTAGTCGTCAATAGCCGCGATGGGTCTCCTCGAAGGCAAGATCGCTCTTATTAGCGGCGTTGCGAACCGCTGGTCGATTGCGACCGGCATCGCGCGCCGCTTTCACGCACATGGGGCAACGCTGGCTTTCATCTACCAGGGCGAACGCGTGCAGCGCGAGGTCGAGAAGCTTGCGGCCGAGCTCGGCGGAGCCAAGTGCTATCCCTGCGATGTCACCTCGGACGCGGCACTGTCCGCCCTAGCCGCAGAAGTCAAGCGCGATCACGGGCGGCTCGACGCACTCGTTCACTCGATTGCGTACGTCAACAAAGAAGATCTGGCCGGCCTCGTTTACACGACGTCACGATCCGGTTTTGCGCTCGCCCTCGACATCTCGGCCTTTTCGCTGATCGCTTTAACCAACGCACTGGTCGACGTGCTGGCCGACGGATCGAGCATCATGGCGCTGACCTACCTCGGCTCGACCGCCATCGTCCCAAACTACAACATTGCCGGCATCTCGAAGGCCGCCCTCGAGGCGATCGTACGGTATCTGGCCTTCGACCTCGGCCGGCGCGGGATTCGTGTCAACGCCATTTCGGCGGGGCCGATCTCAACGGCTAGCTCCCGCCAAGTCAAAGACTTTCGAAGCATGCTTGGGAAAGTCGAAGCTGCGGCGCCGCTGCACCGCAACGTCACCTCGGAGGACGTCGGCGACACGGCCGTCTACCTCGCCTCCGACCTGTCGCGAGCCGTCACCGCCGACGTGCACTTCGTCGATTCCGGCTACCACGCGATGGGGATGTTCCCCGACCCGCCGGCGGAATGAAGCTGGCGCTCGACCGCGCGACGACGTGCGAAGAGCTCGCCGCCATCGTCGTGGCGCTCGACGCTGTGCTACGTTCCGGTATTCCCGATGAGCCGCGCCAAGCGCCGTCGCGATGGCGCCTCGAGGGACGCCGTTTCGATGCCTTCGACGAGCCGGTGCGCGGGCGTTGGCAGGCGTGGCAGCCGCGCTGAAAAGACTCCTGGTCGCAAATCGCGGCGAAATCGCGCTACGCGTCATGCGCACGGCGCGCGAACTGGGGCTGGAGACCGTTGCGGTCTATTCCGAAGCGGACCGCGACGCCTTGCACGTACGCTACGCCGACGAGGCATATTTGCTGGGCCCGGCAGCCCCCGCGCAAAGTTACCTCGACATCGAAAAGCTGATCGATACCGCGCTCCGGGCGGGCGCCGACGCGGTCCACCCGGGCTACGGATTCCTCGCCGAAAACGCGCACTTCGCGCGGGCCGTTGGTGAAGCCGGCTTGATTTGGATCGGCCCGCACGCCGGCGCGATCGAGACGATGGGTGACAAGGTCCGCGCGCGCAAAGCGATGATCGCCGCCGGCGTGCCGGTCGTTCCCGGCGGAACCGAGCCGCTAGGCAGCGTCGCTGAAGCGCTCGAGGCTGCGCGCGAGTTCGGACTTCCGCTTGCGCTCAAAGCGTCGGGAGGCGGCGGCGGAAAGGGACTGAAGGTTGCGCGCTCGCTCGACGAGGTCGAGGGGGCCTTTTCGACGGCGCAACGCGAAGCGCAAGCATATTTCAAGAATCCGAGCGTGTACGCCGAGCGTTACCTAGAGAATCCCAAGCACGTCGAGCTGCAGATCTTGGCTGACAAGCACGGCAACGTGGTGCACGTCGGTGAACGGGATTGCTCGCTGCAGCGGCGCCACCAGAAGCTCTACGAAGAAACGCCGGTTCTGCTGGCAGACGATGTTCTGGGACGCCTGCGCGAGGCCGGCATTCGGGCCGCCAAGGCGATCGCGTACGACAGCGTCGGCACGATCGAAACCCTCGTCTCGGGGGGCGATTTCTTTTTCCTCGAGATGAACACGCGCATCCAGGTCGAGCACACGATCAGCGAGATGACGAGCGGACTCGACTTGATTCGAGAGCAGTTGCGCGTCGCAGCGGGCGAACGGCTCGGCTTCGTACAGTGCGACCTCAGCTTCCGCGGACACGCGATCGAGGTGCGCGTCAACGCCGAGGATCCCGCGCAGAATTTCCGGCCCGCGCCGGGCAAAATCGATCGCTATCGCGAGCCGGGAGGTCTCGGGGTGCGCGTCGACGCTGCGGCCGCGCTCGGATCGGTGATCCCGCCCGACTATGATTCGATGATCGCCAAGCTCATCGTTTGGGCACCGACGCGCGATCAAGCGCGTGCGCGCTTGCGCCGCGCCATCGACGAGTACGAGATCGGCGGCGTTCCGACGACGTTACCCTTTCTGCGCTCGCTTAACGACTTTGAGCCGGTCGCCGCAGGAACGTACGGCACGGCAAGCCTCGAGACGTTCGCAGCCGTTTGGGGCCCAAGCAACGGTGCCGAACCGGCCCTCGGCGAGCCGCCGGAACCCGGCACGGCGCCGGGCGAGGTGCTGCGCGTCGAGGTCAACGACAAGCTCTTTTTCGTGCGTTTGATCGACCGCCCGAAGGGCTTGGACGCTTCCCGCGGCGGCGACGGACGCCCGGCCGTCGCGCCGAAACCACCGGCGCTCGCGCGCGGCCGCCGCGCAGCGACCGGCAACGACATCCTTTCGCCCATGCACGGCGTCGTCGTCGAGCTCGACGCCGGCGAAGGCACCGAGGTCGGCGAAGGCCAGGTCGTCGCCGTCATCGAGGCAATGAAGATGATGAATGAGATCCGTGCCCACCGCGCGGGGCGGGTCGCGAAGGTTCACGTTCGAAAGGGCGCGCAGGTCGAAGCGCACGGTCCGATCCTCACGCTCGAATAACCCGTGAGCGCCGTTCCGTTGGGTGCGATGCCGGGTCGCGCCGGGGCTGCCGGCGCCGTTCGCGAAAGACTCAGAACATGAAGGCCGACGGTCGCAGCCGGGCAGGCGCGCGCACGCACAACGCCAGCGGCATTCCGTTGAAGGCGAGCTACGACGAGGCGGATCTGGCGGCGGGGCCGCGCGTCACCCCGGGCGAGCCAGGGTCGTTTCCGTTCCTGCGCGGGCTGCGCCCCGACGGCTACCGTGGCCGGCTTTGGACGATGCGCCAGTACGCGGGCTTTGCCACCGCCGCCGAATCGAACGCGCGCTACCGCTACCTGTTGGCGCGCGGTCAGACGGGTCTTTCGGTCGCGTTCGATCTTCCGACGCAACTCGGCCTGGACTCGGATGCACCGCAGGCGCGCGGTGAGGTTGGTAAAGTCGGCGTCGCGATCGACCACGTGCGTGACGTCGAAACGCTTTTCGACGGCATTCCGCTCGACGAAGTCACGGTCTCGATGACGATCAATGCTCCGGCCGCGATTCTTCTGGCCATGGTGCTGGCGGTCGCGCGGCGGCGCGGCATTCCTTTTGCAAAACTCGGCGGAACGACTCAGAACGACGTGCTCAAGGAGTATGTCGCGCGCGGCACCTACATCTTCCCGCCCCAACCATCGATGCGGCTGGTCACCGACGTGATGGCATACTGCGCGGCCGAAGTGCCTGCCTGGAACACGATCTCGATTTCCGGTTATCACATTCGCGAGGCGGGCTCGACCGCCGTCGAAGAGATCGCCTTCACGCTTTCCAACGCGAAGGCGTACCTTCACGCCGCGATCGCTTCGGGTCTCGACATCGACGCGATCGCGCCGCGCATCTCGTTTTTCTGGAACGCGCACAACGACTTTTTTGAAGAGATCGCGAAGTTTCGCGCCGCGCGCTACCTGTGGGCGCACATCATCCGCGATGAGTTCTCCGCGCGGGATCCACGCTCGCAGATGCTGCGCTTTCACACCCAAACCGGCGGTTCGACCCTGACCGCGCAGGAGCCCGACAACAACGTGGTGCGGGTCGCGCTGCAGGCGCTGGCCGCGGTGCTGGGCGGGACGCAATCGCTTCACACCAACGGCAAGGATGAGGCGCTCGCCTTGCCGACCGCCGAGTCGGCGCGTCTGGCCCTTCGCACGCAGCAGATCATCGGCTACGAGAGCGGCGCGGCCGATGTGGCCGACCCGCTGGCCGGATCGTACTATGTGGAGACGCTGACCGCCGACCTGATCGAACGGGCGAGCGAGTTGATCGAACAAATCGACGAACTGGGGGGAAGCATCGCGGCGATCGACTCCGGCTGGATGCAAGGGCGCATCGCCGAGTCCGCGTACCTCGCGCAGCAGGCAATCGAGCGCGGCGACGCAACCATCGTCGGCGTCAACGCTTTCGTCGAGGCCGAGGGCGGGGACGTGCCGATTGCGTTGCAACGAATCGACGAGTCGATCGAGCGCGAGCAGATCGCACGGCTCGAACGGTATCGCCGGGAACGCGATGCTAACCTCGTCGAGCGGCGTTTGCACGAGGTGCGCGAAGGCGCCGCAGGAAGCGCGAACCTGATGGTGCTTTTTGTCGAAGCGGTCGATGCCGGCGCGACGATCGGGGAGATCTGCGACGTGCTGCGCGCGGCTTTCGGCCGCTACGTTCCGGCCGAGGTCGGCGCATGATCGATGCCCCGATCGACCACGTGGCAATCGTGGTGGCCGACCTTGAAAGCGCGATCGCGCTGTACACGCGGACGCTCGGCTTCACGCAGATCTACCGCGAGACGATCCCCGATCAGGCCGTCGAGGCAGTCGGCTTGCGGGCCGGCGACTCGATCATCGAACTCCTGCGGCCGCTCTGCGACGACTCGCCGGTCGCGCGCTTCCGCGGCGAAGCCGCGAGCAAACTGCACCACACGGCCTACCGCGTCGCCGACATCGTGGCCGAGCTCGCGCGCCTAAAAGCCGGCGGGGTTCGCCTGATCGACGAGTGCCCGCGCCGGGGCGCCCACGGTAACCGAATCGCCTTCCTCCACCCCAAGAGCACCGGCGGGGTGTTGATCGAGCTGTGTCAGCCGGCCGGCGACGTTCGAGACCGCTTGTGATGTTGCTTTAGGACTGCGACTCCTCGTCGGCCAGCAACTTGTAGATGTCGCGCCGGGCCCGATCGAGGATTTCCTTGGCGCGGGCTTCCGTCACCCCGTCGTGCGTGCGCGCGGCTTGCACGACGGCGGCAGCGAGCTTCACCGCCGCCATGCGCAAGCCGATCCGCCCATCCTGACCGGGGTCGTCGTTTTCCTCTTGCGCGGTGCGCCCGGCCAGCAGCTGCCGGCCTGAGTCCGTGATCGTGTAGACGCGTTTGCCCTCGCTCTGCTCGCTGGTCAGGAAGCCACCCTCCTCGAGCATCTGCAGGGTCGGGTACACCGACCCGGGGCTCGCGCGGTATGCGCCGCCGCGCCGCTCCTCGAGGGTGCGCATCACGTCGTAGCCGTGCATCGGCCGTTCCGCGAGCACTTCCAAGATGAGGAACTTCACGTCCCCGCGCCGGGCTCGAGCCTCGCCGGGCCAGTCCTCCCAGACGCCGCCGCGCTCGAAGCCGCGCCGCCAGCGCCCCCGTCCAAATCCGTGTCCGTGCCGGCCACCCATCGTCCATCCCTCGCCACTAAGCCATCCTGCAAGCATCGCCGGTCTCCTCGCGACTGTTCTTTGTGTATCGGAACATATCACGATATATCTTTATGCGCAAGGCCTTCGAGAAAATTCTAGCGCGCGTTTAGGCGAACGTCGATCTCCGTTTCGAAGGTCCGGTCCCACGGCAGGGTGATCGTCAAGCCGCCGTCGCGATACTGCGGAAAGATTCGTTCCAGCAAGTCCACCGCATACGGCCAAAGCAGCGCGCGGTTTTCGGCGGCCGTTTCTTCGGCGACCGGCGGCACGAGCAGATCCGTATCGACGCCGCGAGCGCGCACCTCGGCGTTGAGCGCGGGGCGCACGAACTGGTGGAAAGCGTAGTCGTCGATATAGCGGTCGAGCAAGAACTGCGCCTTGGCGCGCGAATCGAAACGGCCCGTTCGGCGACCGGCCCCGGCGGCGATCGCGGCCGGCAGCGCCGTGCCGACGGTGTTTGCATCCGTATTCCACGAGGCGAAGCCGTCGACGCGGCCGGCAATGCCGCGTGCGATCAGAGCCTCCGTCAACTCGCGCTGCTCGTCGCCAGGACCGCCGCGCAAGAATGTCAGGTCGGCAACCGCCACGCCGGCGCCGGCGTTCGCGCGATCCGCTAAGGCGTCTTCGAAGGCACGCTCGTCGGCATCGTTCGTTTCGGGAACTTTGACGAACAGCGTGATGTCCGGGCCGGCGTCGACGCGCCGGGCGCCGCAGGCCACGATAATGCGTCCGATGGTCGTATCGAGCGGAACGAACTCGAGCGGGTCGACGAGCCGGCCCGCGCCCGCGCGAGAGTACACGACGCGCACCCGTGGCTCCCACCCGGCGTTGCGTGCGAAAGCGCGGGCCAGCAGCAGCATCCCGAGTTCGTCGGCACCGGGTTCGATTGAAGCGCGCTCGTTCAAACCCAAGGCGCGCGCGTCGCTCTCCAGCGCGGCGACGTCGCGGACGTGCAGGCCGACCGGCCCCGCATCGTCCTGCCCGAGAACGATTCGATCGAACGCGCCGTCGCCGGCGTAGTGCAACGCGCTCTCGTCGACGTACAAATCGCGCGCCCTGGTCGCGAAGTAGACGTCGAGCGGCGCACCGATGCGCGCGCGCAGTTGCGCCGCGTACGCTTGCTGCTCGCGCGTCCGGGGCGGGTCGGGAAGGTTCGCGTACTGAGCGATGAGCGTTACGGTCTCACCCGTCGCCCAATAGTGCAGCGCGCTCCCGAGCGGCGGAACGCCGGTGGGCGCAAGCCGCACGATCGTTCCGAAAACGCCGACGAAGGCGGAGGGGCGTAGTGCTTTGAGTGCGGCGAGGCGCCGCAAGCGCGCATCGGCCTGCGCGAGCGAAACGGCGGGCGCGCGCGACGCGACCAACCCGCCATATGCGATCATGTCCGTCGAAACGACGATCGCCGAAGCGCCCGACGTCGCGGGCGATGCGAGCCAGGTGAGGATCGCATCTGAATCGCCCGGGCGCAGAAAATGACCCAACATCGCAAGCGGCGGTGTCACGACGGGCTGCCCCGCAATCGCGCCCAGCATTTGCGGGAGTTGGAGCGTGACCGGCCGGTCGTCGATCGGAACGAAGACGACGGGCGGACCTTGGACGGCCGCAGCCGGTGCGCTCAGCGCGAGCGCCATCACGAGCGCGGCCATAGCTGCGCCAAGCGCGCCTGGGTGCGGCATATGCGACGTCCTCAGAGCAACCGGCGCAGGAAGCCTTCTTCGCGCTCGAGGAGCGTGCGGGCGGCGGCGGCATCGACCTGGCGGCGGCCCATCACGACGGCCACCTTCACGCTTCCACCGGATTGAGCGAGCAGTTCGTGCGCCCGTTCTTCCTCGACGCCGGCGAGCGTTCGCACCAGCATGGAGGCGCGCCGCCGCAACTTTGCATTGGTCGCGCTCAGGTCGATCATCAGGTTATCGTAGACCTTCCCCAAGCGAACCATCGTCGCCGTCGAGATCGCGTTGAGCGCGAGCTTCTGCGCGGTCCCCGCCGCAAGCCGGGTTGACCCCGCGATCGCTTCCGCTCCGGTATCGAGGACGATCGCAAGCTCGGCTGCGCGCGCCAATGCGGAACGGCCGTGGCCCGTCAAGGCGATCGTGAAGGCTCCGGTCGCGCGGGCTGCGTGCAGCGCCGCGACCACGTAGGCGGCACCGCCGCTGGCCGAGAGGCCGATAACGGCATCACCCGCAACGACCGCACCTCGCACGGCGGCCTCTCCTGCCGGGCCGTCGTCCTCGGCCCCTTCGATCGCGGCGAGCAGCGCGCCCGGGCCTCCGGCAATGTGGGCTTGAACGACCGACGGTACGGTCCCGAAGGTCGGCGGACATTCGGCCGCATCCAGCATGGCGATGCGCCCGCTGGAGCCCGCGCCCACGTAGTGTAAGGATCCTCCCGCGCGAAGGCTCGTCACGATGCGGTCGACGGCGCGTGCAATGGCGGGTGCGGCTTGCTCGGCGGCATCGAAGGCGGCCCGTTGCTCGCGCAGCAGCAGCGCAACGAGCATGTCGCTCGGCAGGGCATCGAGATCGCGGGTTGCCGCGTTGACGTCCTCGGTACGGGGTCCCTCCGTCAACCGAGCATCGCCTCGGCGAAGCGGAGTGCCGCGCGCACCGGCTCGTCGCCCGAACGCAGGATGGTCGCGCCGGGCAGCGCGCCGCGTACGTGTGTCCGCAGCAGCGACGAAAGCCGGTTGTCATCGCGCAGAAGGCCGCCCGCGAAAACCACTGCAGTCGAACCGCGCGCGAGTCCGGCCTGCTCGGCCGCAAGCCGCGTCATTTCCCCGAGGGTTTGCGCCGCCGCGCCGACCGACCTCGCCGCCTCGCTCTTACCATCGCGCGCCAACTCGATCAGCTTGGGTGCCAGCGAAGCGACCCGCGCGACGTCGAGTGGTCCGCCGTAGACGGCGGCGAGCAGCCCGTCGCGGTCGCTCACACCGAATTCTTCTTGCACGAGGGCCGTCGTTTCGTCGAACGCGGCGCGACCGTCCAAGGCGCGTGCGAGCCGCTTGACGGCGTGGAAACCGAGCGCGAAACCCGAGCCTTCGTCGCCGAGCAGGTAGCCGTCGCCCCCGACTTGGGCACGAAGCTCGCCGTTTTCGGCGTAGGCGACCGCGCCCGTCCCGGCGATGACGACGACCCCCGGCCCGTTCGGTACTGCGGCCCGTAGCGCCGTCTCAACGTCGCTTGCGACCGCAAGGTTAGCCGCGGCTGGAAAAGCGCCGCGCAAGGCCGCCTCGAGTTGCATGGCGGATTCGGGCCGGCCCGCCCCGGCGGCGCCGACGTAGATCGCCGCCGGGTCTTCGCTACCGGCAATCGCACGCACCGCGGAAGCGATCGTTTGCGCGGCAGCAGCGATGCCGCGCGAACTCGGATTGGCCGGGCCGCCCGCGATCGCGCCCTGATACGTGCCTGCGCGAGAGAAGGCGACGACCGTCGACGATCCGCCTGCGTCGACACCGACGGCCAGCACCGCTTTCATGCCGAAGCGTTCGCGAACGTGCGCGCGATCTTCTCTAGCAGGCGCGCCGGCTCGACCGGGGCGATCGCACCGAGGACTGCCGCATGCCGGGCGCCGGTTGCGGAAGGGACGCCCGAAGGCCGGCCGCGCAGCGTTTCGAGCCCCAAGATCGCAAACGCGATCGCTTCCTTGGCGTCGGGATCGATGCCGAAGGCTTGCGATGTGTCGACCTCGTGTTCCGCGCGCAGCAAGCCCATCAGCGTAGCGTTGTGCGTCCCGCCGCCCGATGCAACGATGCGCGCCCCAGATGCACCGAACGCGGCGAGGCTCGTGCAAATGGTGCGCGCGCTCAGCGCGGTCAGCGTCGCGCAGCCGTCTTCGTCCGAGAGCGCAGCGAGGACGCGCGCGTGGCTTTCAAGATACGCATCCCCAAAACGCTCGCGCCCGGTCGACTTGGGCGGGGCCTGCCTGAAGTACGGGTCGGCTTGCAGCGCTTGCAGCGCGTCTTCACTCACCCGGCCGCGCGCTGCCAGCATTCCGCCGGCGTCGAAGGCGCGCGTTCCACCGCTGCGCCGCCGCACGAAGGCATCGATCAGCATGTTGCCTGGCCCTGTATCCCAGGCGCGCGGCGCGGAGCCGGCATTCTTCGCGAGCACCGTTACGTTGGCGATTCCACCTAGGTTCAGAGCGACGACGTCGCGCGTTGCGTCGGCAAAGAGCAAACGGTCGACGTACGGAACGAGCGGTGCGCCCTGGCCACCGGCCGCGACGTCCGCCCGCCGAAAATCGAAAACGACGGTCACGCCGGTGCGCTCGCGGATTGCGTATGGGTCCCCGATTTGCGCGCTGACCGGCACGCTGCCGTCGTGGTACAGCGTAAGGCCTGGGCTCGCGATGAAATCGACTTCTCCGCTTGCGACCGACGCGGCGGCCTCGCCAAAGGCCCGGCCCAGCGCCGCGTCCAGCAACGCGACCGCGCGCGGCTCGGGCGCATATGGCGGAAGCGCGGCGACGATGCGTTCGCGCAACCCAGCTTCGAACGGCAGGGTGCGGAAGGCGAGCGTTTCGACGGCGTAGCCATGCGCGCGCGAAGAAAGTTCGACGAGCGCCGCATCGATGCCGTCGAGCGACGTGCCCGACATCAAGCCGATCGCGCGCACCGATCGCATTCCTCGACGACCGCTTCGCAGACTGCGGCACGAACGTCACGCAGGTCGCGCCGGCCGAAGTACAGCGCGTTGGTCAAGAGCACGATCGAGAGGTCTCGCTCCGGATCGGCCCATACGCTCGTTCCGGTAAACCCGGTGTGTCCAAAGGTTCGGCGCGACATCCAGCGGCCGCACGAGTTCTCATCGCTCGTTTTCAACGCCCAGCCGAGCCCGCGCCGCAGTACCGCGTCGGAGCCGTGCTCGGAGGTGGCGCAGCGCGCGAGCCAGGCCGGCACCGCCCGCGGCCCGCGGCCGCAAAGCGGCGCTAAGAAAGCGTCGGCGAGACGAGCGACGTCGCGCGCGGTGCCGAAAAGGCCGGCGTGGCCGGCTACGCCGCCCATCAGATAGGCCTTTTCGTCGTGGACGATGCCCTGCACACGGCCGCGCCAGTCATCGAGCTCGGTCGACGGGATCCCCGAGCGCTCGATCCAGCGCGGACGGTAGGTGGTCCGGCACACGCCGAGAGCACCAAAGAAATGCTGCATGACGAACGCGAGCGAGGCGCCGCAGCGGCGCGCCAGCAGCTCTCCGAGGACGATGAAACCGAGATCGCTGTAGATGACGCGCTCGCCCGGTGCTGCTACGAGGTCGCGCGCGATCGCGAACTGCTCGACGTTTTCACCGAGCAGCATGCGATAGTCGGCCCCGGACTGCATGCCGGACGTATGTGCCAGCAGCATGCGAAGCGTGATCGCGGCGTGCGGCCGTCCTCTCCACTCGGGAAAGCACGCGACGAGGGGCGCATCCAAGCTGCGCTCGTCCGCCGCGAATTCCAGCAAAACGGCGCCCGCTAAGAACAACTTCGTCAGCGAGGCCAAGTCAAAACACGTCGTCGGGTCCGCGGGTCGAGCTTGCCCGCAACCGCCCATCGTCCCGAAGGCTTCCTCCTGCACGACCCGGCCGCGCGCCTCAACGCGCAACACGGCCGCCGTGAAGCGATTGCCGCAGGCGGCGCGCACGATTTCGGCTGCCCTCAAGGGGCGCTCGCCGGAAGACGCACCGGCAGCTTCCCGCCGGCGCCGGCGCGGCCGGTCAGGACGTCGGCCAGCGCCTCGCATTCGAGCGCGCCGTCGCCGTACGAGCAGAGCACGTTGCGCGCGCGCGGAAAACACCCGACGTCGAACGGCTCCAGAGCTGAGACGAGCCACGCTTGGGGAGTGCTCGCGAGTAATGCATCGATCGCGCTTCGTTGCGACCGGTGGCGGTGCGCACGCCGCATGACGATGACGACGTTTCGGCCGCGCTGTGCGGCGAGCACGGCGCGCAGATGTTCGACCATCTCTGGTTCGGGTTCCAACGGAACGCGCAGTATTTCACTGCGCATGCCGCGCGTTCGCAGCGCGCGATTGAGTGAGGCGCGTTCGGTCCCGGAACCGACGCCGTCCGCGCTTTCGCCCTCGAACGAGACGACGGTCGCCGGCTCGTTCAGATCGAGGCGCGCCCGGCCCCGCACCAGCGTGATCGCGCGACGGGCCACCTGGTGCGCGACCCAGTGGGGGTCGGGGTCGGTTTGGGGCTGGGCGCGAGCCAGGCAGCGCCGCAGGTCGTCCACGCGGGCGACCGCTTGACGCATCCGCTCGTCCTCGATCGTACCGGCTTCGAGCGCGTGCGCCAGTGCCGTACGCATCTGGCGTGCCACGCCGAGGGTATGGCTAACCGTCAAGAGATCGGCCCCGGCGCGCAGCGCGGCGACCGCGGCGGCGACGCTCCCGCCGTGGGCCGCGACGGCGTCCATCTCCAAGCAATCGGTGACGCACACGCCTGCGAACCCCAGCTCGTCCCGTAACAGTCCGGTCAGAATCGTAGGCGACAGCGTCGCGGGGCGCTCCGCGTCGAGCGCCGGGAAAACGACGTGCGCGCTCATCACGCAGCGCGCGCCGGCCGCGATGCCGGCTGCAAACGGAACCAGTTCGCGCTCGCGCAGCGTCGCCCCGCCGGCGCCGACGACCGGCAGCTCCGCGTGCGAATCGAACTCGGTTGCGCCGTGTCCGGGAAAGTGCTTGAGCGTGGCCGCGACTCCCCCGCGTTGCAGACCGCGCGTGACCGCCGCGCCGAGCGCTGCGACCCGCGCCGGCTCGTCGCCGAACGAGCGTGTCCCAACGATCGCCGACTGAGGCTCGAGCGCCAAATCGAGAACGGGGGCGAAGTCGACGTCCGCCCCGGCGCGCCGCAGATCGCCCGCGATCGAAAGCCCGACCCGCTCCGCCAATCCCTCGTCGCCGCAGGCGCCGAGCGCCATCATCGAAGGGACCGGCGTTGCGCCCAGCCGCAAGCGCGCGACGCGCCCGCCCTCTTGGTCGATCGCGATCAGAACGTCGCCGAGCGCCGCCCGGAGCGCATCGGCCAGCGCTCGCGTCGCTTCGACCGAGGTGATGTTGCGCGAGAAGAGGAGGATCGCGCCCGGACTCAATTCGCGCAGCTCCTCGAGCACCGCGGCCCTTGCCTCCGTCCCTGGAAAACCGACGCAAAGAACGCGGCCCGCCAAACGAGCCGCTTCATCTGCGGTACGACGGCCTGCGGCGCTCCGCGGCACGGGCTTCGCTACTTTATGCGTACGATTTGAGCGTTGAACAAATTGCCCCGCTGGCTCAAGAAAACGCGGATGCGCGAGCCCTTGGCAATGTCCGTGATGGTATGGAATCCCGGCGTCGGCCCCTCAATGATCGTGCTCGGCAAAATCTGTACCTCGAAGCGTCCGCGGTTACGGGTCGCAACGTCGGCGATTCCGGTGCGATAATCGATCCCGACCACGCGCCCCGCGATGACTCCTGCGTTACGGGCCCGAACGGGCGGCGCGTCGCCCTGGGCCAACCCGGCGGACGGCGCTGCAAGGACGAGGAGCGCGAGGGCGGCAGAAAGCAACCAAGGCATAACGCCACGGTAACGTAGCAGCAAGCCGCGAGCGTTTCGCAAGTAGCTCGGCGGGGCCCACGCGATCCGCCTACGACTCCAGTTCGCGTCGGTAGGCGTCGCGCGCCGCTAGGCCGAGTCCCTCCAAGTCCGGCTCGTCGCCCGGGTGGGGCAGGACGGCGAGCACCTCGGCGTCGCGCGCCAGCAGCTTGCGCAAGCCGGCTCGGTCGCCGGTGGCACAGGCCCGTGCAACTCCGGCCACCGCCCGCAAGCGTCGAACGCTCGCGTCGCTCGGTGCGATGCCGCTCAACACGAGGCGAAGCGCGACGAAGGCCATGTCATCCGCCTGCGCTCCCACCCGCTCGAGAGCGCGATAAAAGGGCGCCGCCGCCGGCAGCGGCGATCGGTCCCGCAATACGGTCCCGATCACGGCCGGCTTCGACACCGGTTCACCCAACAGATACCGGTCGAGGATCTCCGGTCCGCTCACCCAGCCGAACCGGCCACTCGCAGGATTACGCCGTGCTCGGCCGCGCCGTGAAGACGAAGTCTTGCCCGTGGATCCAGGTATAGCCGACGATTTGGCCTTGCTCGAACGTACCGGTCACGTGCACGTGCCCCATGAAGCCGAAGTCGAGCCACACCGACGTACCGTCGACGCCTCCCGTCACCGGGATAAACGTGCCGCCATCGGGCCGGTAATAGCCGTTGACGAGTCCCCCTGAGTCGATCGTCAAATTGAGCGTTCCTTCGTATGCGCCGGCTCCGAGTCTGCCGACACCGAGTTCTTGGACGAACGTCGTGGTGTACTGCTCCTGCGCCGGCGCGCCCTGATGGGTTATCGCCAGCGCCGGCCCGGCCAGGGCGGCCGTGAAGGCCATCGTTGCGAGCAAACTTCCCAAAAATCTCATAACATCGTATCAACCGCGCGCGACCGCACGGCGTTGCATTCTGGGAGCGCTCCCGGCCGATTCTCACGCGGGGTTTACCTCGGCTTAGCTTGCTGCTAGACGCTTGGCGCGCTCGGCGATCTCGCCCGATATGGCCGCCTTCAAACTGCCCGGATTCGACAGCGTCGACGCCATGTTGTGCATCGCCGCAAGCACCGCAATCTCTGCCACGGTCGGGTCGATCGCCTCGTAGCGCGGCGTACTGCCCATGAACCGCAGCGGATTCATCATTGGATTCCATTGTCCCCACAGCGCATGCAGCTCCGCGAGCTGGGCAACCGGATCGAACGCTTTCGACGGATCGGACACGCGACACCTCATTTCGCAGGTTCGTGCGCGGTTCGCAAACTGCATGGGCCGCTCCCGCACCGCTTTAACGCGATCCTCATGCCGGCGGGGCAGGCACGAGCGTTGATTGGGCGCATCTGCTAAGCCTTTTAGCCGTCCGCTCCGAAACGTGAAAGCATGATTGCGCCGATCGTACTCGCATTACTCTTGCGCGGCTCGGACGGTTCCGCACAGCAGCGCGAGCTGCTTTCGACCGTGACGATCGTCGGCGATTGCGCGCGCGACTGCGGTCGCGGCAATACCGTATTCGGAGCCGGCGAGATCGTCGGGCGCAGCGCCGATGGAGAGCTCGTCGTCGTAACTGCGCGACATGTCGTCGCGGCGATGTCCAGACCGCGCGTCTACCTGCTCAATGGCAGCGATCCGGGCGCGCGGCTAGAGACCTACCGCCGCAAGGACGACGGGCGATCCGCAAGCGTTGAAGCTACCTCCAACGGCGCGGATTTGGCACTCGTCCGTTTTCGTCTCGCCCCGGGCGACCGATACGCCGTCGCGCCGCTGTCGAATGGTGCTCCCCCGCAGGGCGGCAACGTGATCGGGCATCCGTACGGCGACGCCTGGACCGTCTCGAGCTTTCATTTCATGAATGCGATGCAAGAGGCATTCGTGGTTCGCTGCCCGACGTGCGGTCCGGGGGATTCCGGCGGAGGCGTTTTCGACACCGGCGGCCGGCTTTGCGGAATCATCGTGAGCCAGGAGCGGACGGCGGTCAGGGACGATGCACGCGGATTCGACGAACGGACCGCGCGTTTTGCGGTCGTGCCGATGGGTCAGGTGCGATCGTTCATCGCCTTCGAGGCGCGCGAAGCGGCCGGCATACGCCAGGCGTCCAACCCATGGACGCATTTCGGAGTCAGTGCGCCCACGCGGGATGCGAACCCGTGGTCTGCGGCGGCCTGGTCACACGCTCGACCGAACGACCCGTGGTCGCGTTTCGCCGGTTCGCCACCGGCCGTGGAGCGCTAACGGCCGACTGCTGGTTGCTAGGGTCCGTGACGCCCGTCGTCATAGCAGCGACCCATGAAGTTGCTAGGCCTCGATCACGCCGACATCCGCGTCAGCTCGATTGCGGCCGTCGAAGGTTTCTACGATGCCGTCCTGCCGCGCCTAGGGCTCTCACGCAAGTCGGAGGCGCACGTCGACGTCCACGGTGAATGGCACGACGTCGACGCTGTCCGGCCGCGTAACGCGATCGAGTATCACCCGCCGCTCGAGCCCGGCTCACCGGGCTGGTTCGTGGGCTTCATCGAAGATCCGTCGACGCTCCCGAACGCGACGCGCATCGCCTTCGCGCTCGACGGCGAAGCCGATCTCCCGGCGCTCGAACCGCTCGTTCGCGACGCGGGTGGCCGGGTGGTCGAGTGGTCGATCGATGACGCCTACCCGGCACTTTTCTTCGAAGATCCGCTCGGCACGCGGCTCGAAATCTGTGCGCGCCGTCCGCGCGCTTAACGCTTCCTAACAGAACGCTGACGCGCGCGGGGCGCGTTTTAGGCTCGCGCCGGCAGTATCGTTCCTGACGCTTCGCCGAAGCCGATGCGCGCAGCTCCGCGCTTCTCGCACCAGCCGCGCAGCATCACCCGATCGCCGTCTTCGAGGAAGGCGCGACGCTCGCCGTTGGGTAGAACCAGCGGCCGGCGGCCGGCCTGCGTCAGCTCGAGCAGTGAGCCTGCTTCTTCCGGCGCAGGACCGGATTGGGTTCCGCTGCCGAACAGATCGCCCGAGCGCAGAGCGCAACCGTTGACCGTGTGGTGGGCCAGCATTTGCGAAACGGTCCAATAGCAATCGCGAAAATTCGAGCGCGAGAGTTGCACCGGCGCTTGGCCTGCGGCGCGCATCGCAGCCGTTTCGAGCCGCACTTCGAGTTGCAGGTCGATCGCACCGCGCGTCCGCAGATCGGCACAATCCAGGTATGGAAGCGGCTGCGGATCGTCGCCGTTGCGCTGCCAGCCCGCGCGGTACGGCTCGAGCGCTTCCATCGTGACGATCCAAGGCGAGATCGTCGTTGCGAAGTTCTTGGCAAGGAACGGGCCGAGCGGACGGTACTCCCAGCCCTGCACGTCGCGGGCCGACCAATCGTTGAGCAAGCAAAGACCGAACAGGTGCCGTTCGGCGCCTTCGATGGCAACGCGGTCGCCGAGTGCGTTCGGTACCCCGACGACGATCCCGACCTCGAGTTCGTAGTCGAGGCGTTTGCTAGGCCCGACGAACGGGGTCTGCGCACCGGAGGGCATCGTTTGTCCGACGGGCCGGCGTACACCGCTGCCCGATATCACGACCGTTGAAGCGCGGCCGTGGTAGGCGACGGGAAGCCATTTGTAGTTCGGCAGGAGCGGTTCATCGGGACGCAGCAACGCGCCGACCGCGGTGGCGTGGTAGATCGATGCATAGAAGTCGGTGTAGTCGCCGACGTCCATCGGTAGCGCCAGTTCCGCCGCCGCCATCGGCACGAGCGCTGCTTCGAGCTCGCGCTCGTGCGGTGACCCTTCACGTAGCGCGTGCGAAAATGCCGCGCGCAGCAGCGACCAAGCCCCCGGCCCGAGCTCCATCAGAGCGTTGAGCACTGGGCCTGCGGCGGCGGCGGCAGCACGCTCTGCTTGAGGCGGAAATGCACCGGCGGCCAGCGCTGCCCCGATGTCCAGTATGCGATCGCCGATGGCCACGCCGCACCGCAAGGTCTCGTCCCTTCCGCGCCGTCTGAACGATCCAAACGGCAGGTTTTGCACCGGGAAGTCGCTGCCCGGCTCGTTTGCCGAAGCCACCCAACTGCGCAGCTTGGGATCGTGCGTTCCGTCGTGGGCGGAGCCGGTCATCCGCCGGGTCGCTGCGGATCGAAACGTTTGGCCAGGCCCTGCCAGCAGCGGTAGTACTCCGCCTGCAGCTGCGAGGTCTCGAGCGCAAAGCGCGTCGGCCGGATGACGCAGCGCGTCTCGAACATGAACGCCATCGTGTCGCGGATGCGCTCGACCTGCGTCGTGTCCGCGCTCGAGGCTCGCGCGAACGACTCGGCGTCGGGGCCATGCCCGCTCATGCTGTTATGCAAGCTCGCGCCGCCCGGCAGAAAACCCTCGGCTTTCGCGTCGTACGCGCCGACGACGAGTCCCATGAACTCGCTCGCAACGTTGCGATGGAACCACGGCGGCCGAAACGTGTGCTCCATCGCCAAAATGCGCGGCGGGAAGATGACGAAGTCAATCGCATCGACCCCGGGCGTGTCGCTTGGCGATTGGAGCACGAGAAAAATGGACGGATCGGGATGGTCGAAGCTGATCGAACCGATCGTGTTGAAGCGCCGCAGATCGTATTTGTACGGGGCATAGTTGCCGTGCCATGCGACGACGTCGAGCGGCGAGTGGTCGATCCTGGCCGACCACAGATTTCCCATAAACTTGGCAACGAGCTCGAAGTCGCCTTCGCGGTCCTCATAGTGCGCGACCGGCGTCAGGAAATCGCGCGGATTCGCGAGGCCGTTCGCTCCGATCGGCCCGCGATCCGGAAGGCGCAGCGGCACGCCGAAGTTTTCGCAGACGTAACCTTTGGCAGCTGCATCGATCAACTCGACCCGCATGCGCACGCCGCGTGGAATCACGGCGATTTCCAGCGGCTCGATTTCCAGTACGCCGAGCTCGGTTGCCAAACGCAGGCGCCCTTGCTGAGGAACGATCAGGAGCTCGCCGTCGCCGCTGTAAAAAAAGCGATCCTCCATCGAGCGATTCGCGGCATACAGGTAGATGCCGCAGCCGAGCTGCGCGTGCGGATCGCCATTGCCGGCCATCGCGATCAGGCCATCCAAAAAATCGGTCGGAGCGTCGGGCAGCGGCAAGGGATTCCAGCGAAGCTGATTCGGGGGCGTTGCAACCTGCCCGAAGTCGCTCGTGATGCGCTCGCTCGGAATCCGCTCGAAGGGCCGGTGCATTGCCGCGGGCCGAATGCGGTAGAGCCAAGAGCGCCGGTTCGCGCCGCGCGGCGCCGTAAATGCCGTTCCCGACAACTGCTCGGCGTACAGCCCGTACGGGCAGCGTTGCGGCGAGTTCTGCCCGACCGGCAGGGCGCCCGGCAGGGCTTCGGTTGCGAATTCGTTGCCGAACCCGGACTCGTAAGCGAGCCCGGCGGGTGACAGGGTCATCATGAGCGTTTTCCTATCGAGGCGGATTGTCGGTGACCGTCTTCCGCGCGCGGCGCAGCGCATCCCTGAGGACCTCAAGCTCCCCGACGTGATTGGCCAGCAGGAGAATCAGCGCCGCGTTCAACGCCTGGCTCTGCTCGTCGGTGAGGTCGCGGTGCGCTTCCACGAGGGCTTCGTAGAAGTCGTCGGGACGGCCCATGTTCGGTTCGATCGTAAGCGCCTTCATCGAACTTCTTTCGCCAGGGTGAGCGCGCCGGCGCAGGTCGCGCGATCGATGGCGTCCCGCAGCCAAACGGCATCGATACGCCGCGAACGGGCACAGACATGTTGGTCGGGTCTGAACACGTAGCAGGTCCCTGGCCGGCCGTCGTAACGCCGGGCGCACAGACCGTCGCTGTCTTCCACGACCGTAATCCCAGAGACGCTGCCGGCAAAGGCGTTCGGTCGCGTGACGATCAGCAGCCGAACCTCGATCGAGCTCCGCTCGAACTCGCGCACGGCCGCGCTCACTCCATCCTGAGGAGCGCCGTCCGTGAAGTACAGCACGACGAACGCGTTGCCGATATGCGCGAGCAGCCAATCCGGCCGGCCGGCGCAGCGTACCGGCGCGTCGGACGCGACGGCTCCCGGGACCATCGCTCCGGCAAACGGCTCGCAGTCCGGCGTATTGAGCGCGGATTCGGTAAGCGTCGATGGGACCGACAGGCGGCCGCTGTTGACCATCCGTTGCGCGAACGGGTGGTCTTTCGCTAGCTCCAGCACCGCATTGCGAAAGGTCCGGCTGACCCCGCTCTTGGGCGTAATGAAATCGGTCGAGCGGGTTGAGTTGAGGATGTTTTCGTCGGCGGCGAAGACCCGTTCGGCGTCGTACGTATCGAGCAGGCGGTCCGGCGCTTTTCCTTCCAGGACCAAGCGCAAGCGCCAGCCCAGCGCGTCGGCGTCCTGTATGCCCGAGTTTGCGCCGCGCGCGCCGAAGGGCGACACGCCGTGCGCCGCGTCGCCGGCAAAGATCACGCGACCGTGCCGGAACCGCTCCATTCGCAAACACGAGAACGTGTAAACGCTGGCCCACTCGAGCGTGAAATCGATCTGCGATCCGAGCAGCGCGCGCACGCGAGGAATGACGCGCTCCGGCTGTTTCTCGAGCGCCGGATCCGCCTCCCAGCCCAGTTGGAAATCGATACGCCATACGCCGTCGGGCTGCCGGTGTAGCAGGGCGGACTGATTGCGATTGAACGGCGGATCGAACCAGAACCAGCGCTCGGTCGGAAAGTCCGCGCTCATCTTCACGTCGGCGATCAGGAAGCGGTCGCGGAAAACGCGGCCCTTCGTTTCCAAACCCATCATCGCGCGTATCGGCGAACGCGCGCCATCCGCGGCGACGACGAAATCAAAAAACAGCGCGTCCGTTCCGCCTGGGGTCTCGACGCGCAGCTCGACACCTTCGTCGTTCTGCACGAGCCCCACGACCTTGTTCTTCCAGCGCAGATCGAGGTTGGGTAACTCGCAAGCGCGCTCGATCAAGAAATCCTCGACGTAGTACTGCTGCAGGTTGATGAAGGCGGGGCGCCGGTACCCCGATTCCGGCAACAGGTCGAATGCGTAGACCAGTCGATCGCGAAAATACACCTTGCCGACGCGCCACCCGATGCCTTTGCGAGCCATCCTTTCACCGCAACCAAGCCGGTCGAAAATCTCCAGGGTCCGCTTTGAAAAGCAGATCGCGCGCGAGCCGATGGCCCGCGTGTCGTCTTCGTCGAGCAGCACGACGTCGAGCCCTTGCTGCGCGAGATCGATCGCGGCCGTTAAACCGACCGGGCCGGCACCGACGACCGCGACCGGCCGCCGAAACGAACCGTTCGCGATCGCGTTCACGACGCGCCGGCGATCGAGCCCTCGAGCGATTGCCACAGCTCACGGTCGCGCTGCGCGGTCCAGACGCGCGGGTCGCGATAGCCCGCCGCTTCGTCGTAGGCTCTGCTAACGTTGAACGGCATGCAGTGCTCGAAGATCACCCATTTCCCGTACGTGGGCGCCAGCCGTTCGTATGCCGCCGCATAGACGTCACGCAGGATCTTGCCGGCCGCGACGCCTTCTTGCACCGCGGCGAACAGGTCGCGCACGAAACTCCGCGTCCCCGCGATGCCGGCCTGCGCCGCGTCGCCGCCGCGCAGCGCAGCGCCCCGGCCCGGCACGACGTTTTCGGGCTCGAGCGAGGTGAGCGCGTCGAGCGTGGCGGGCCAGTCGGTGAAATAGGCGTCCCCGCAGTACGGCGTCGCGCCAAACTCGACTAGGTCTCCGGAAAAGAGCGTCTTTTCCTGCGGCAGCCATACGACGGTGTCGCCCTTCGTATGGCCGCGCCCGAGTTGGAGAAGCCGTATTTCGAGCGAACCCAGATGAAGGCGCATCTCCCCGCGAAAGGTGAGCGTCGGCCAGGTCAGCCCCGGAATCGACTCAGCCGCGCGAAAGAGCCGTGGAAAGCGCTCGATCTCGCTTTTCATATCGGCTTCGCCGCGCTCGACGATCAGGTCGTGTGTGTCCTGGCTTGAAATGACCTGCTGCGGCTTGTAGGCAGATGCGCCCAAGACGCGCACCGCGTGGTAGTGGGTCAACACGACATACGCGATCGGCTTCGTCGTTACCGACGCGACGCGACGGATGACTTCTTGTGCCATCACCGGGGTCGCTTGCGTGTCGATTACCATGACGGCATCGTCGCCGACGACGATGCCCGTGTTCGGATCGCCTTCGGTCGTGTAGGCGTAGGCGTGCTCCGAGAGTCTCTCGAAGCTGATCGCTTTCTCGGCGAGGTCGGCTTGCGAGGCGAAGGCTTTTGGCATATCGGCTAGGCTCCAGCCCGGCCTATTCCCTTCGCGCAAACGCCTTCCTACGGTGATCGTGATTTCACGGCGGCGAAAGTGCGCTTGCGATCACTGGAGGTTTCCAACGCGCGCGCCGATAGCTTGAGTGCGAGCGTTTATACGGCTCGCCTTCCACCTGGAGCGGCACCCCGTAACCCGACCGCAGCGAGCGACGCCGGCAGCAGCGACGCGCTCGCCGGGGGGTTATCCCAGCCGCCTCGACGAGCGCTTCCGTCGCGTTCCGGATGCGCTCGCCGAGCGGCCAAAGACTTGCGCCGAAGCTGGGGCGCCCCAGCCGGCTACTTGAAGGCCGACACGCCGCAAATCTCTTTGCCGGCAACGAGCATCTGCATATGGTCGGTGCCCTCGTAGGTGTAGACGGCTTCCATATCGGCGAAGTGGCGCGCGACGTGGTGGCCGAGGAGGATCCCGTTGCCGCCCAAGAGATCGCGCGCATCGGCCACGATCTTACGCGCCTTTTGGCAGTTGAGCATCTTGGCGAGCGAAGCCATTCCTTGGGTGGCCTTTCGTTCATCGAGGAGCCGGCTAAGGCGCAGGCACAGCAACTGCATGCTGATGATCTCGCCTAGCATGCGGACCAGCTTGTCTTGCACCAGCTGGAAGGAGACCAGAGGCTTTCCAAACTGCTTGCGCTGCTTGGCGTAGGCCAACGCGTATTCGTACGCGGCGCTGGCGTGACCGATCGCTTCCCAGGCAACGGCGTACCGGGTTGCGGTTAGAACCTTGCCCGTATCCTTGAAAGAGCGCGCTCGCGCGAGACGGTTCTCGAGCGGAACCCGCACGTCGTCAAGCGTGACTTCCGCCTGCCAGACCGCGCGCTTGGAGATCTTGCCCTCGATCACGCGGGCGCGGTAGCCCGGCGTCCCCTTCTCGACGACGAAGCCGCCGACTTCCCCGCTTTCGTCGCGCGCCCAAACGATGATGAGATCCGCAAACGATGCATTCCCAATCCATTTCTTCGCGCCCCGCAGCACCCAAGAATCGCCGTCTCGTCGTGCGGCCGTCTCGAGCGCGATCGAGTCGGAACCGTGAATCGGCTCGGTCAGGGCGAAGGCGCCGATCTTCTCCAGACGCGCCATGGCGGGAAGCCAGCGGTCGCGCTGCTCTTGCGAGCCGAGGATCGCAATCGAGCCCATCGCCAATCCCGAGTGGACCCCGTAGAACGTCGCGACGCTCGCGTCACCGCGCGCGAGCTCTTGCGCCGCCAACCCCGCCGCGACCAGCGACATGCCTGGGGATCCGTAACCGCGTATCGGACCGCCCGTGATGCCCAGCTCTTTGAATTTGGGAACGATCTCGAACGGGAACTCGGCTCGGTCCCAGTATCCGGCCGCGGTCGGGATGACCTCGCGGTCGACCCAGCGCCGCACCCGGTCGCGAATCTCGAGTTCTTCAGGCTTGAGAAGTTCGTCGATGAAGAAGTAGTCGGTACGGGGCGGGGTGGCCGGCAAGGAAAACTCTTTGAACCGCTCCGCGAGATCCGAGGGGTCGGAACCAATGACCATGCATCCTCCTCTGTTGCGTCGCTCGCTACGTTCTACTCGAGCCCCCGTGACCTCCTAACCGCGCTTCACCCGCGGATAGGCGTCGTCAACCCTGCTCCCGTGCGCGAGAAGCGCGCGGCCGATTCGACGACGATCCGTCTCGCGTTCGCCGCATCGCTCCAGCCCTTGATGCTCGTCGCTTTTCCCTCGAGCGTTTTGTAGGTCTCGAAAAAGTGCGAGATCCTGCGGAGCGTGTGTGGAAATACCTGCGAATAGTTATGAATGCCCTCGAAGGACGGTTCGCCGACCGGAACCGCCACGATCTTGTCGTCGATCTTGCCGCCGTCGACCATGTGCAGCACGCCTATGGGGCGTGCTTCCACCAGGCAGCCCGTAAAGGTTGGTTCGACGACGAGGATCAGGACGTCGAGCGGATCGTCATCCTGGGCGAGCGTGTGCGGGGCGAACCCATAATCGCCGGGGTAGAAGATCGGTGAGTGAAGGGCGCGATCGAGCCGAAAGATGTCGAGTTTCTTATCGTACTCGTATTTATTGCGGCCCCCCTCGGCGATCTCGACGACGACGTTGATTTCTTCCGGGGCGCGTTCGCCGAGCGGCAGGTGCAAGTAGTTCTTCAGCGATGGATGAGCGGCGCGCGAGCTCTCCTCCGCAGCCGCGGCGCCGTGTGTGGACTCTCTTGATGACACCGATCGTACCTCGTCCCGCGCGCGAGCGCGCTCGAAGGCATGATGCGACGACAGAGGCGGCAGGCCTCTCGGCTGCCTCTCCCGACGAAGGCAGCTCGTTCGTGTCACTTGGACGGCTCGGCGAACGACCCTGCACCTCGGATACGCAGATTGACAGACGACCAAGCAGGCTGTACCATACCGTATAGTGGCGGCGGATGCGTTCTGCTAACGTTCACCATGGAGGGCTTGCACTCCAACTCGACGGAGCCGGTATGGAAAAAAAGGGCCGCCGTTCAACCTCCGCCGCGCCCCAGGCTTCGCACCGACAGGGTAGCGACAGCCTGTACGGACGCCTCGTCGATAGCGTTACGGAATATGCAATTTTCACCGTTTCGCCGAGCGGAACGGTCACCAGCTGGAATTCCGGCGCGGAACGCACCTTCGGATTCGCCGAGGACGAGATCGTCGGCCAGGACGTTAGGCTGCTCTTCACGCCCGAGGACATTGCTGACGGCCAGCCGGCCGGCGAGTTTACCGCTGCGCTGAACGAAGGGCGCGTCCATCGGGATTGCTGGCACCTGCGCCGCGACGGAACTCGCTTCTGGGCTACAAACACCGCCCAGCCGTTGCGCGATGAGGCCGGGCGGCCGATCGGCTTTTCGAAAATCGTCCGTGACAGTACGGAGCGTCACCTTGCGGCAACCGCCTTGCGCGAAAGCGAGGAGCGCTTTCGGCTGTTGATCGAAAGCGCCGCGGATTACGCGATGTTCGCGATATCGCTGGACGGAACGATTACTCTCTGGAATGTCGGCGCCGAGCGCCTCTTCGGGTTTCGCGAGTCGGAAGCCGTCGGCCGTCACTTCTCGATCATCTTCACGCTCGCCGACATCGAGAACGGCGAGCCGGAGCTTGAACTGCGGCAGGCGTCGGCGCAAGGTTCTGCTAGCGCCGACCGCTGGTATGTCCGCGAAGACGGCACGCGCTTTTTCGCGGTCAGCAAGCTCACGCGGCTAGCTCAAAGCCCCTCGGCCGCCGCCGCCGGATTTGTGAAGATCGCGCACGATATCACCGAGCGCAAGCATCAGGAAGAAGTGATGCGGCACGAGGCTTTTCACGACCGGCTAACGGGGCTGCCGAACCGGGCGCTTTTCTCGGAACATTTGCAAAGGGTCCTCGCCCACGCCGAACGTTTTCGTGCCCGCCGCTTCGGCCTGCTCTTCCTCGATTTGGACGATTTCAAGGCCATAAACGATCGGTACGGCCACGCACGAGCGGACATTCTCTTGATGGAACTCGCGCGGCGCCTAGAGACGGTGGTTCGAGCCGAGGACGTCGTGGCTCGATTCGGCGGCGACGAGTTTACGATTCTGCTCACCGACATCGATCGTACCGAACAGGCAGTCGCCGTCGCCGATGCGCTGCGGCGCGCAGTCGCAGAACCGTTGCTCTTCGACGATCACGAGATCGTGACGACCGCGACGATCGGCATTGCAATTGGTTCTTCGGCTTACGAGCGCCCCGAGCATGTCCTACGCGACGCAGACCTCGCGATGTACGAAGCCAAAGCGCAGGGCGGAAACCGCTCCGTGGTCTTTGACGAGAGAACGCGATCGCGTGGCGCGGCGCGGCGCAGCTTGGAATCCGAACTGCGCCAAGCGCTCGAGCGTCACGAGTTCTTCGTCCAGTATCAGCCCATCGTCGCTCTTTCAAACTCCCGCGTCGTCGGGTTCGAGGCGCTGGTGCGCTGGAGACACCCGCAACGCGGGACGCTGCTGCCCTCGGAGTTTATGCTGGCCGCCCACCAAGCAGGTTTGATCGTCTCGATCGACGGGTGGGTTCTCGAGCAAGCCTGCCGCCAGCTCGGCGCGTGGCAAACGGACCTCGGCAACCCCTCCGTAACGATGAACGTCAACCAATCCGGCCTGGACCTCGCGCAGCCGGATTTCGTCGCGAGGATCGCGGGCGCACTCGAGACGTCCGCGGTGGCTGCAGACCGTTTGAGACTTGAATTCACCGAGCGCACGTTGATGGAACCGACGCAAGCTGTCACCGAGCAGCTCGCTCGCATCAGGGATCTCGGAGTCGAGTTCGCGGTCGACGATTTCGGCACGGGCTATTTTGGGCTCAGCGCGCTGCGCCGCTTCGGGGCGGGCGCCTTGAAGATCGACCGGTCCTTCATCTGCGGGATGAACGACAGCGTGGAGAAGACGGAGATCGTTCGCACGGCCGTGACGCTCGCACACAACCTTCGGCTCAGCGCCACCGGCATGGGCGTCGAGACGGCCGGCGAAGCGAGCGCGTTGCGCGAGCTCACGTGCGACTACGGTCAGGGAAACTACTTTTCGCGCCCCTTGGACGCCGAGCGGGCCACGTTGATGCTTCATCCAGCGGGCGCCGTTTCGTGGTAGGCGTTCGCGCGAGCGTGGGTATCGCTTAGTCGCTGAAGTCCTGCACGAAGATCTCGGACTCGCCGCGGCGCACCGCGGCAATGCCGACCTTGCAGTATTTCGGTTCGAGGATGTTGGAGCGGTGTTCGCTCGAGCCCCAAAGCGCGCGCGAAGCGTTCCTCTCGTCCTGGTCGAGGGCCATGTTTTCACCCGCGAACCGGTAGCGCAGGCCGGCACGCGCCATGCGATCGAACGGCGAGAGACCTTCGGGCGATTCGTGACTGAAGTACCTTCTCGCGACCATGTCGAGGGCGTGCTGTCGCGCGACCTTACATAGGCGGGGGTCGAGGACTAACGTCCGCAAGCCCCGCCTTTCGCGGAATCCATTGAGCCTCTGCAGCATCGCTCGTACGTCGCTCCAGATTTGATGGGCGGCAACGGCACTCCACACCCTGCCCGAAGGCTGGCGCATCGCCGGGCGGAAGGTCAAGTGGACGACATCGAGATGCGAGAACCCGTTCGCGACGCCCATGTCCGCGATTGCTACGGACCTCGCGCCGAGTATCGGAACGTTCGTACGCGAAAAGCTACGCGCTTCGTCCCGGCTCGCGCTCGCGGTCTTATTGCTCGTCTTAGCGAGCGTGGGAGATGCGCCCGTTTGCGCGGACATCAGCATCACCAGTGCCGCTGCGGCCGTCGCGAAGCGGAACTTCAGCAGGGCGGGCATCCTGCAGCATTCCCATCAAGCGGCTAGTGAAAACCAATCGGAGCCGCGGATTTTTTCAAGCTCCACGTTCTTCGAGCGGTCCGCCGCTTGCGCGGGAACGAGCCCACCAGACGTTCGGTCGCTACCTAAGCTTGCGACCGAGGGAACGCAGTCCACCACCGCATCCGGTCTGCGGACAGGGCTTGCCGATCATGTCTTGTGCGGCGGCACTAAAGAACTTGTGACCGCATCGATCGCATACGAGATTGAGCGAGGCCGACGAGCCGCCGCGCCCGGCATCTCGTTCGCCCGACTCGGATGCGTCAGCGAACAATGAAGCCAACTTGCCTGACTGTAACGCCGGCAGGCGCAGATTCCGCGTGGTAGATTCGCATCGGCCAAACCGGTCTCGCCGCAACGGCGTGTGTTTGCGTTTGGGGAACGCAACTAATGGCAAGGCGCCATCAGTGAAGAGGGAAGACTGAGGTGCTGGCTCGTGGCGGCTTTTACCTGCGCGTTCGGAGACCCGCCGGCGCACATCGGTGCAAGCGGTTGCTCTGCATCGAACGGCGTTCGTTCGCCGCCGAGCGCTCGTGGAGCGGTTCGAACGGGAGAAGCTGCCCGGCGGGTCAAATGCTGTGAGCGCCTTGCCTTTTCCGGGTCGGGGTAACTGAATTTTGGTGGACCGATAATGCGCGGCCTCGTCGCGGTGTCAAGGCGCGACTCGGCGAAGCCGTTCGAGCCCGTTGCCCGAGCGCGAGTCACGGAACGTTGTGCGCAGGCGGCGGCGGCTCGCGTAGCGCTTGTCGTTGCGCCGGCAGGATTCGGTAAGTCGGTCGCACTTCGTCATTATCTCCAAGCCGCCGCGCAGCCGCACGTGGTGTATTCGCTGCACAAGGAAAACGCCACGCTGGCGGGCTTCCTGCGCGGCCTCGTTCAGGCGCTTGCGCCGGTAGCGCCCAAGGCGCCTCGAAATATGGCAACGGCTTACGAGCGCGCGGCCAAGGGCAACGACCCGCCCGCGGAGCTGGCGACGTGGCTTGCCGCGTGGCTCGGAAGCTACGCCGGCACCGTCGTGCTCGACGATCTGCATGTCGCAGCGGCCGACCCCGCCGTCGACCGCCTCGTGGCCGAGTTGGTCGATCGCGCGCCCGAGCGCGTGCGTTGGGTCATCGCAACCCGCTCCCTCGGCGCTCTTCCGGTCGCAAGCTGGCTTGCCTACGGCACGACGGAACTGCCGGTCGACGAATTCGATTTGCGCTTCACGTTGGAAGAAGCGGTGGCGATGGCTCGCTCGCTTGCGATCGCAATGCGCGACGACGACCTGCGCGAGTTGCTCGACCTCACGGGCGGTTGGCCGACGGCCTTCGTTTTCGCGCTCCGGGCGGCGACGCGCTCGACCCAGTTCCGCCAAATCGCTGCCGGCACGCGCGATATGATCTACCGCTACCTCGCGGAGCAAGTTTTTCGCACGCTCTTGCCGGAGGAGCAACAGTTCCTGCGCGATACCTGCGTCACGGCGACCGTCGATCTCGGCACGCTCGCATTCGACCACGGCCCGGATGCGCTGGCACGCATCGAGCAACTCCGCGCCAAGACCGCTTTCATCAGCGTCGAAGGCCCGCGCACCTACAAGTATCACGACCTGTTCCGCGAATTCTTGGAGCACGAGCTTAAGGCATGCGGCGGCGACCGCTACGATTTGTCGGTTCGCCGCTCGGCGGAGTCCCGAGAACGGGCCGGAAAAGCCGACGAAGCACTGCTCCTGTACGTACAGGTCTGCGCGACCTATGCGATCGAACGAGTGCTCTCCCAGAGCGGGTTTGCGCTGCTCGAGCGCGGCTGCGTCGACCTCGTCGAGAGCGCGCTCGCCGCGTTGCCGCCGGCGATTCGGGAGCGCGACGCTCGCATGTTGTGTCTGCGCGCCACGACCAACGGCGTGCGCGGCCGTCACCAAGACTCCGACGTTCTTTATTCGATTGCGCTCGAGCGGGCGGGAGACGTCGAAGAGAAGGTTGATATCGCGCAGCGCTTCGCCATGTCTTTGAGCGGGCGGTTGGAGCACGGCCGTGCTGCCGATATCCTCGAGTCGGTTTCGTCCCTGCACCTCAACAGCCCCGAACTCAAGGCGAAGTACGCGAGCACCCTGGCCGTTTCGCGTGCCATCCGCAACGATCTCGTTTCCGCCGAACGGCTGGCAAAGGAGGCTCTGGACATCGTCGCTCGCCTCGGCGACGAGGGGCTGCGAGCCATGACGTTGCACTGCGCGGCCATCGTGTCGACGCTGGCCGGTTCGATCGCCCAGGCCGGCACGCGCGCGACGGAAGCCGTTCAAATCGCCGAGCGGCTCGGGCTTTACGGGCTTGCGGCACGAGCCTCGACGACGTTGATCTACGTGGCCAACCAGGCCGGCGACACCGCACTACGCCAGTGGACTGCGAACCGCGTCCTGCGTCTCTCCGAACGCGCGGCGGATCGCAGCACTTGGTACCTCGGATTGATCGACTTGTACGATCTCGCCGCGGAACAGGGCGATCTCGGGCGGCTCGAGCAGTTGGACGCGCAGTTGCGCGCGGTTCAAGGCGGAGCCTCGGAGCGGCGGACGAACGAAGCCTTGTTGCCGGCGTTCGCGCTGCAGTCGGCCTGGCAGGGTAATTTCAGCACGTCCTTGCGCTTTCTCGACGGCACCGCCGGTCTATTGGAGACGCCGGCGCGCCGAGCGCTTCGGCACGCCGAAATCGCGTTGTTCGCAGCCGCGAGCGGTGAGCGCGACGTG
This sequence comes from Candidatus Tityobacter terrigena, assembly GCA_003156715.1. GTDB lineage: Bacteria > Vulcanimicrobiota > Vulcanimicrobiia > Vulcanimicrobiales > Vulcanimicrobiaceae > Tityobacter > Tityobacter terrigena. The sequence goes on along the minus strand of PMHO01000018.1, from coordinate 41,505 downwards.
GCCGAGGCCGCTTTGCGGCAGCTGGCCTTCGAGTGCGCTAACGTGCCTGCGGGCGAAACGCATACGCCGCGCTTCGTCAAAGTGCGCTGCTTGGCGGTTCTGGCTTGGTTGATGCTGGACCGCGGCTCGGTCGCGAACCGCGCCCTACGCAGGCTAGAGGTTGAGTCGCAGGCCTACGGGCCGCCGATTCGAGCGTTGTGCCGCGCCTGCCGGGCCGCCTACGTGCACGTCGAATCGGGTGCCGATCACGCGGTCCTGCTCGAAGCGCTGTCCGAACTGCATCGGCGTGACATGGGAGGTTACGCGCGGCTGATCGAGTCGCTGCCGCTCCCCAAGAGTTCGTCGCAGCCAAGCTTAGCCTCGCTCACGAAAGCGGAAATGCGCGTTCTTCGCATCTTGGCGACGGGCGCGAGCAGCAAGGATGCCGCCGCCGAACTTGGCCGGAGCGCCCAGACGGTCGACTCCCATGTCAAAGCAATCGTGCGAAAGCTAGGCTGCAAGGGCCGGCACGAGGCCGTTTCCCTTGCCCGGCGCTCGGGTATCGTGTAAAGCTCGTCCCTGTCTACCCAAAACCGGGGAGAGTAAGTAGGACCGCGGACCCGCTACCCTGGTTAGAACACGCCGAGTTGGGAGGCTGTATTTTGCGTCGACTTGCTTCGATCGCCATCCTTTGCCTTACGGTGGTAGGCTTAGCGGCCTGCACGAACGCCGCGGGTCCGCCTCGAATGAGCGCCGATTCAGGTCGGGTCGCGCCGATGGACTCGATTTTCCCATCGCTCTAACGTCGGCACTCTCAATCGCTCGGAATGCCGAGCGCAGCTGCCACTGGAGGGCGCGATGCGGCTTGCGGAAGCGCGATCTCCACTCCCGCTAGATTATTATCTCATGCGGCTGGAAGACTCGCGCAGTACACGGAGGTGGAATACGACTTCGCTTAAAGCGCTTAGCGCTGAGTCGGGTGCCGAGCTCAAGGAGCTCGTCGCGGGGCGGCGCCGAGACCTAACCGGCGCCGTCCTGCACGCCGGAAACGAACGCGGCGAGCGCGGGTCGCTCGGCACGAGCATTTTTGTCAACTCGTTCTTGGACGCGCTCGCCCAAGAGTTGGCCAGCGGCGAGCGGACCCGCCTAAACGCCCTCGTCGAAGCTCCGTCCGACGCCGACGGGGGTCTGGCGGAGCGAAGGCGCGCGATCGTACTGACGTGTGCCGCCCTGTCTGCCGCATATGCGGCCGAGTGCGGCCGGCGCGACGAGGTCGTGCAGTACTTGGCGCTGAGGGCTTCCGACCTGGAGCGGCGCGCCGAGCAGGGTCATGCCGCGCGCATGTCCCGCCGCTCGGGCGGCGCCAGCACCAAGCTAGTCGAACAGGACGAGGTCGTCACCGCGCTCCAGGCTTCGATGGAAGCCCTCGACCACCACATCGCCGAGCACCTGCGCTCGACTGCAGCTTGGTGCGGACGCTTAGCGGACGCGCTGGGAATGGGTGCGAGCGCCAAGCAGTTCGCAATGCTATGCGGAGAGCTGCACGATATCGGCAAGATCGCTACCCCAAGGTCGATCCTGACGAAGCCGGGTCCGCTGACCGCCGAAGAATGGGTGATCATGCGCGCGCACCCCGTCGATGGTGCCGTCATGCTGGAAAAGATACCGTCGTTGCGCGAGCTGGCGCCGGTCGTCCGCGCGCACCACGAGCGAATCGACGGCCGGGGCTATCCCGATGGTTTGGTCGGCGACGAAATCCCATTGATGGCCAGGCTCGTCGCGGTGGCCGACGCTTTCGACGCGATGATCAGCAATCGTCCCTACCGCCGTCCTTTGTCGGTTTCGCATGCGCTTCGCGAGCTCGAGAGCGGTCGCGGAACCCAATGGGATGCCGTTATCGTGGATGCGATCCTCGGGCTCGTCATACCGGCCCGGGCCACGCGTCAGCCGGCCGTCCGAACGCGAGCGCTCCACCGCTAAAACTAGCCGCCCCGGCAGTCGCTTTCCACGTCGCCCGACGCGGTTTCGGCAAGCTCTGAAGCGCGGCACGGGATAGACGTGCTTTGTATGCAGTCGCCACCTGGCTGGTGTGACGGCGCGATGAGGCGTAGGATGGCGAGAGCAGGAAGGCGGCCGGCGCGTCACGCTTCATCTCCCCATGAGGGGAGCGCAGAAAGGCGCACACGATGCTTTACGGTATCTTTCGATCGAACCGTCCGGCGGTCGCGGCTATGCTTGCAGCCGGTATAGCCATCGCGATCTCCAGCTATAGCTCCGTGCGGGCAGAGCACGCCAAGCCAGCCAAGAGCAAGATCTTTAGCTGCAGCACCGGCACGGCGTGCCTGGAGGGCGACTCCACCGCGGGAGCCCCCTTTGGTGTGTACGGCCTCTCGGCGGCCGGAACCGCCGTGCAGGGCGTGTCGAGCGCGACCAACGGAAACTCCGGCACGTCCGGCATCAGCACCGCGACGACGGGCCAGGGGCACGGCGTCTACGGCCGGTCTTCGAACGGTCAGGGCGTATACGGAACCTCATCGAGCAACAACGGCGTCGAAGGTCATTCGACCGCGTCGGGAGGCTCGGGCGTCGCGGGTATCCAGCCGGGCACGTCGAGCGGTAGCGGCGACGGGGTATACGCGGAGTCGGCCGATACCACCAACCTCTATGAGGCGCTCGAGGCAAAAGCTGACAGCTCCAACACGTACATCTTTGAGGGGTTCAACGCTCAGACCGATGGTCTGTGCACGATCGATTATAATGCGGAACTCGCATGCACGGGGGGTGCCGTCGTCAAGAACGTTCGCACGCGGCACGTGGACCGCAGCGGCCGGCAGATTCTCGCCTATGCGGCCGAGTCGGCATCGGCAACGCTCGACGACGTCGGAACGGCGCGCCTCGTCGCAGGCATTGCCAACGTGGCGCTCGACCGCGCGTTCGCATCGACCATCGATCGGACCAGCCGCTATTACGTTTTCCTAACGCCGATGGCGGACACGCGCGGCCTTTACGTCAGCCAGAAGACACCCGCCGGCTTCCAGGTGCGCGAAGCGCAAGGCGGGCGCTCGACGTTTTCGTTCGACTATCGCATCGTCGCGCGTCCGCTCGACGCCGACAACGACCGGCTGCCGCCGGCGCCCGCGCTGCGGCGATTGCCGGCAGTCTCGCGCCCCGCGCGCTGACGCGCCGCGAGAGTCGCAAGCACCTCTGGGATTCCGCGTAGTGTTTGTCCGCAAGCGTCAAGGCTGCGTTCCAAAGGAGGATGAGATGTTGATTCGTTCCGCCCGCCGGCTGAGCGGGCTCGGTCTAATCCTGGCTGCGAGCGCACTAACAGCATCATCAGTTGAGCCGACGATCGCTTTGGGCCATCGACTCGCGCCGGCTCAAGCCGTGCGTCCGGCGGCGCGAGCGGCGCGCCCCGGAAAATCCGGCCTCTGCACGACCAATGGGTCCGGAGGCGTCACACCCGGCGGCAGCGGCAACGTTGCGGGTGGCACGGACTCCGGCGTGCTTAGCGGCGGGTCCGTCTCGGTGGCGCCTGCGGGACCCAATCGCGCATGCGACCTTGACGCCGTCATCGGTGGCGGAACGGGTAACCTGATTTTCAAGGACCGCGTCGATAGCGCAAAGGCGGAGTCGTCGTTTATCGCAGCCGGCATCGGTAATACGATCGCAGCCAGCCTCGGCTTCGTCGGTTCCGGCGCCGACAACGTCGTGACCGGGGATTACGGGTTCGTCGGCACCGGCGGCGACAACACCGTCTCGGGCGAAGGCTCCTTCATTGGCGGGGGTGGGAGCAGTTCGGTCTCAGGTACGGCTTCATTCGCCGGAGCAGGCAGCAATGCGAACGTATCGGGCGACGATTCATTCGTCGGCAGCGGCGACACCAACTTCGTCACGAGCAACTACTCTTTCGTCGGCAGCGGCTCAGGTAATACCGTCGGTAATTTTTCAAACAAGAAGGCGGGGCAATATGGCGCGGTCGTCGGAGGTCAAGGCAATGCCGCCTCCGGCGACTACGGGTTCGTCGGCGGGGGGAAGAACAATGCCGAGTCGGCCGCGTATGGCGTCGTCGCGGGCGGTAATGGCAACGTCGTTAGCGGGCGAGGCGCGGCGATCCCGGGGGGTAGCGGAAACCTCGCCGCCGGGAACGATAGTTTCGCCGCCGGCACGCGTTCGGAGGCTGCCGGCGATGGCGATTTCGTGTGGAGTGACGACGCCGGCGGTGCAAAGCAGCTCAGCTCCGCTGCTCCCAACCAATTCTTGGTGCGTTCATCGGGCGGGGTTACCTTCTACACCGATGCGGCGCTCGCGACGGGCGTCACGCTCGCCGCCGGCGGCGGCTCGTGGGCCTCACTCAGCGACCGCGCGCTCAAGACGGCCATCTCTCCGCTCGACGGAGAGCGAATGCTGGCGAAGCTCGCGACGCTGCCGCTCAGCGAATGGAGCTACAAGAGCGAGGGCGGCGTACGTCATGTCGGTCCGATGGCACAGGACTTCTTCGCCGCATTCGGCGTCGGCGAGGACGACCGGCACATCACGGCGGTCGACGCCGACGGCGTCTCGCTTGCCGCAATTCAGGGATTGTATCGCGTCGAGCGCCGCGAGAACGCCGCACTTCGCAAGGCGCTCGGCCTTGTGACGCGCGCGCAGAACGAGCAGCGGCGCGCGCTTGCCGCACGTCACGCCGACATCGCGTCGCTCGAAAAACGCCTCGACGCCCTCGCTGCCGAAGTGGCGTCGCTACGAAGCGCAAGCCGCGTGCGATAACCGATCGGCAGAGATCGAGCGGCCGCCTCGTTCGGCGCGTCAGAACTGCAGTTCCTTCGTTCCTAATGAAGCGAAGTAGCCGTCGAGGCCGGGCGGCGAGACGTCGCCGAGGTCGCTCGGACGCCATTTCGGGCGACGATCCTTGTCGATGACCGCAGCCCGAATGCCTTCGAGAAAGTCGTGTCCCCCAAGCAAGCGGCACACCAGCCGGTATTCGAGCCGCAGGCAGTCCTGCAAGCCGTCGAGGCTTCGCGCTTCACGTAGCGCGCGCAACGTCAATTTCAGACTCGTGGGTGATTTTGCAGCAATTTCGCGCGCGGTCGCTAGCGCGAATCCGGACCCGTCCCTGCCGAGTGCACAGAGGATCTCCTCGACCGTATCGTACGCGAAGGCTCGATCGATGAGCGATCGCTGCGCGGAGAGGAGCGGCTCGCCGGGCGGCAACGCGAAACGCTCGACGACCGCACGCACGTCATCGTCGCCGCGCGGGGAATCCTGCACGAGCGCTGCCTTCAGCGCTTCCAAGCCTTCTTCCGCAACGAAACGATCCGCGAATCCCAACGCGATCGCATCGGCAGCGCCGACATGCCTTCCGGTGAGCGCGAGATACGTGCCGGCTTCGCCCGGCGCGCGCGCAAACAGCCAGGTGCTTCCGACATCCGGGATCAGCCCGATGCCGGCCTCGGGCATCGCGAATCGCGTCGATGCCGTGACGATCCGGTGGCGCGTGTGGGCCGAAAGGCCGACGCCTCCACCCATGACGATGCCGGTCATGAAGGCCACGATCGGCTTGCCGAATCCGGCGATCTTCGCATCCAGCCGGTACTCATCGGCCCAGAAGATCTGCGCCTGTCCATCGTCCGCAAGAGCGCTGTCACGAACGAACTTGACGTCGCCGCCGGCACAGAATCCGCGCGGCCCGGCGCCGTCGATCAGTACGAGCCGAAGGGTCGCATCGCGCTCCCCCTCGTCCAGGACGGAGCGCATGTCGCGGACCATTTGGGGAGTGAGCGCGTTGAGCTTGGCCGGCCGGTCGAGCGTGATCCGGGCGACGCCGGCGCGGCGCGCCATTCGCAGGTCCCCCCGGCGCTGCGCCGGTCCGAATTCACATCCGGAGCCCGCTTGCCCGTGCGCCAAGGCGGCCACTAGTATACCGGCGTCTCGCGATACGTGCCCCAAAGAGTTTTCAGCGTCTCGATGATGTCGCCCATCGTCGCACCCGCCCGCACGAGTTCGATCGTGATGGGCATGATGTTCTGGGACTCGTCCTTCGCAACGACGAGCAGTTGCTGCATGAGCCGATCGAACGTGGCGGCGTCGCGCTCGCGACGTACCCGCTGCGTGCGCGCGACCTGGCGTTCGGCGGTCGTTTGGTCGTAGGGATGCGTCTCGATCTTCGGATCTGGGGTATCGTCGACCATCGTGTTGACGCCGATCACCGGCTTTTCCCCGGACTGCTTGCGCAGCGCCGTCTCGTAAGCGAAGTCGGCAACCTGCTGTTGAAACCAGCCCTCTTTGATCAGCTTGATCGTGCCGCCGCGCTCATCGACGTCTTTGAGAATCTCGAAGATGCGTTTCTCGTAGTCCGTCGTTAGCGCCTCGACATAGTACGAGCCGCCCAGAGGATCGGTCGTTTGCGTGACGTTGCTTTCCTCGGCGATAACCTGTTGGGTCCGTAGTGCCAGGCGCATCGCGTCCTCGGTCGGGATGGCGAACGCCTCGTCGTAGCCGTTGGTGTGCAGTGACTGGCAGCCGCCGAGGACGGCCGCAAGCGCCTGCAAGGTCGTCCGCATGACGTTGACCATGTACTGGGGCTTGGTCAGCGACGCCGCCGCGGTCTGGCAGTGGAAGCGCAACCGCATCGATTCGGGGTTCTTGGCTCCGAAGCGCTCGCGCATGAGCTTCGCATAGCAGCGGCGCAGAGCGCGGAACTTTGCGATCTCTTCGAAAAAATCGGCCTGACATACGAAAAAGAAAGCGAGCCGCGGGGCGAACTCGTCGACCTGCATGCCGGTCTTGAGCACCTCCTCGACGTAGACGATCAGGTTGGCCAGGGTAAAGGCCGCCTCTTGAAGCGGGGAGGATCCCGCCTCGGAGATGTGATACCCCGAGATGTTGATCGGATTGTAGCGCTTCATCTTCTTCGCGCAATACGTGATGCAGTCGCGAACGATTCGAACGGAAGGCTCGATCGGGAAAATATATTCCTTCTGCGCCATGTACTCTTTGAGAATGTCCGCTTGGATCGTGCCGGAGAGCTTGTGCAGATCGTAGCCCCGCTGCTGTGCCAGCACGACGTACATCGCCAGCAGAATCCAGGCCGACGGATTGATCGTCATCGACACAGAGATCTGCTCCAGATCGATGCCCTCGAAGAGCGCCTCCATGTCGGCGAGCGTGTCGATCGCAACGCCTTCGCGGCCGACTTCACCCTCGCTCATCGGGTGGTCGGAGTCGTAGCCCATCAGCGTCGGCATGTCGAAATCCGTCGATATACCGGTCTGGCCCTGGGAGATCAAGAATTTGAAGCGCTTGTTCGTGTCCTCGCCCGTGCCGAAACCGGCGATCTGACGCATCGTCCAGTTGCGCGAACGATACATCGTCGGGTACGGGCCGCGCGTGAACGGGTAGCGCCCGGGCAGACCGATATCCTCGATTGGAGTCTCGACGAGGTCGGCGGCCGTGTACGTGCGTTTGACCGGGAAGTCGCCCAAGGTCAGGAAACCAGGCTTGCGTTCCGCCTGCTTCTGAAGGAACTGCGCGACCTCGGTGGCTTCCCAGTCACGCTCTTGCTCGCGCAAATCTTCGATGGCTTTTGCGTCGAGAACGTTTCTCTCAACGGTGTCTCTCATGATCGTTCCTTTCCGAATGAAGCGGCGACGAGTTCGCCCGCGAGCGAGTATGGGTCGCCATCGTGGCGGTGCAGCCGTTGGGCAAAGCCGAGCGTCAACGGTGCGCAAGCCCTTGCAAAGCGTTCCATCAGTAGATTCTCCGCAGTTTTCGTTAAACGAAATCCGGCGATGGCGACCCTGCGCTCGCGCCCGCTCTCGGTGTGCAGGGCGACGTTGCGATGCCGTTCTAGCGCGCTCATCAGCTCCTCGAAGCCGGACCCGTCGTACGAGCTGACGCCGACGACCGGGACGCGCCACTCCGAATTCTTGCCTTGCCTTACGCCGAGGGTCAACATCCCCTTGAGGTCCATCAACGTGCGCTGAGCATCGCTGCGATCGCACTTGGACACGACGTGCACGTCGGCGATTTCGAGCATGCCGGCTTTGATCGCCTGAATCTCGTCCCCCAGACCAGGCGCCGAAACCACCACGGTCGTGTCGGCCGCCTTGGCAATCTCAACTTCGTCCTGACCGACGCCGACCGTCTCGATGATGACCGTTTCGAAGCCGGCGACGTCGAGAATGTCGACGGCGTCCATCGTTGCGCGCGCCATGCCGCCCATGACGCCGCGCGTCGCCATACTGCGAATGTAGACGCCCGGATCGCCGCTCAGATCGGTCATGCGGATCCGGTCGCCGAGGATCGAACCGCCCGAATACGGGCTCGAAGGGTCGACTGCGACGATACCGACCTTTGAACCGCCGGCGCGTAAACGGGCTGCAAGCGCGCAGACCATGGTCGACTTGCCGCTGCCCGGCACGCCGGTGAGCCCGATGACATGGGCGCGACCGGCCCGCTGATAGATTTCGGCGAGAGCCTCGCGCGCTTCCGGCAGGCCCGCTTCGGCGCGCGAAATCATTCGGGCAATCGCGGGAATCTCACCGTTCGCGACCCGTTCGACCAGCTCGCGCGACGGGACGTATCGGCTCATTGGACTCGCTCCGCCTCGATCTGCGCGTTCATGTCACGGAAAACGTCGCGGTCGTCGATCACTCGGCGGGCTTTGAAATCCGTGCGCGGTAAGGTACCCGCCGCCACGACTTCCGCTTTGGTTCGCAGGCCGAGCATCTTGTGGATGCGGCGGGAAACGTCTTGCCGGAAGTCCTCCCGCATTTCCGGCCCCTCGAAGTCGCACTCGACCCGCAGCAGGAGTTCGTCCATCGCACCCTCTCGAGTGATGACGATCCGGTGCTCGCCTCCATAACCCGCCGTCTCGTTCAACGCGGCATCGATTTCGCTCGGGTAGACGTTTTCGCCGCGGATCGTAAACATGTCGTCGATCCGGCCGAAGATACCCTGCGGCAAACGCGGATAGGTTCGTCCGCACGGATTCGGCTCGTCGACCCACACCGTCAAATCGCCCGATGCGAGACGGATCATCGGCTGCGAGGTGCGCTCGAGATGCGTGTAGACCGGCGTTCCGCGCCGTCCGTACGAGACGCGCCGCATCGACGCTGGGTCGCAGACCTCCGTATAAACGATATCCTGCCAGCACAACATCCCGTCCGTCTGCGCCGACCCGGCGACGTTCATCCACGGCGTCATCTCGGCCATCGAACCGGAATCGAATACTTTGGCCCCGTAGAACTGCTCGATCCTATTGCGCACGCCTGGGATCGAAGCGCCCGGCTCGCCGGAAAAGTACATGTACTTCAGGCCGAAATCGCGCGGATCGAGCCCCTCGCTCAATGCCGTTTGCGCGAGATGGATGGCGAAGGTCGGCGTGCCGTAGAAGCCTGCGGGGCGCATGGCGTGTAGCCACTGTGCGCAACGCGCCGTCATCCCGGGCGCACCTGCGCCGAATGGAAACGCCTTGGCGTGGAGCCGTTCCGCGCCCGCGAGGCCGCCCCAGCTTCCCAGATAGAGGCTAAATATCGCGGCGTAGCAGATCATGTCGCCCGGCCGCATTCCCATCGCCCACATGATTCGAGCGTGAGCGTTGGCGATCGCCTTCCAGTCGCCGCGCCCGACCGCGAACGCGGTCGGGCGGCCGGTCGTGCCGCTCGTTCCGTGAACGTGAAAGATCTCGCTATCCGGGATGCAAAGATAGTCGCCGAAAGGCGGGGACGCTGCTTGAGACTCCCGCAAGTCTTTCTTGGTGATCACGGGAACCTTGTCTTCGAAATCCTCCAGCGAGCGCAGCTGGTCGGGATGAAAGCCCGCTGCGCTCCACTTGCGCCGGTAAAACGGCGCGTTCTCGTAAGCGTAGCGGCAAACGACCTGGAGCCGCTGCAAGATTGCCGCTTCGCGCTCCACCGGCGGCATCGTCTCGCGCCTGGGAAACCAGTAGCGGCTCCCCTCGGGCGGAAAATAGTCGTTGTCGTAAGCAGCCGGAAACGACCAGAGCTCCATCGGCTGCGCGATCGGATCAGCGCTCGCCACGTTCTCTCACCAGTTTCGTCAGCGTCGCCACGATCTGGGCGGGCGGCGTATCCTGAAGCATCACTTCGTGCACGCCCATTTCTTTGAGTGCCGCCACGTCTTCGTCGGGCATGACCCCGCCCGCGACGACGATCATGTCTTTGACGCCCTTCTCACCCAACAGCTTGAAGATCTTCGGAAAGACCGTCATCTGCACGCCCGAGAGCAAACTGACGCCGAGCACGTCGACGTCCTCCTGGACGGCGGCGTTGACGACTTCTTCGGGCGTTCGATGAAGACCCGAGTAGATCACGTCCATCCCGGCGTCGCGCAGCGTTCGAGCGACGACCCGTGCCCCGCGATCGTGGCCATCCAGGCCAACTTTTGCGACCAGTACCCGAATTGGTTGAGCCACGCTTCTCTCCAGACTTGTGAACCGGGTGAGAAAAGGCCGTGCATTATTGGCGGCCCGGCTGCTGCGCCGCGCCTGGTCCGACAGACGACGTCGAACGAGCGCCAGGCCGGGAGAAAGCCCAGGACAGGGCTGCGCCCTGGCTAGGTCCGTTGGTCCTACCAATGTACCAAGCCACGCTTCTCTTGTCAAGCGGACCTCCCGTCGCCTACTGCGCACCGCTTCTGCCCCAAAGCAACCGTAGCTTGAGCGCATGCTATACTTGCGGGGTGCAAAGGTCGAACCATAGGCCCAACAGCCTAACCGGGATAACGCCGATCCGGCCCCGCCGTGCCTTTGAGGAAGTTATCTTACAGCTGAAGCAAGCGGTCGCCGAGGGCCGGCTCGCAATCGGGGACCGGCTTCCCCACGAGCGCGAGCTGGCGAAGCTCTTTGGCGTAAGTCGTCAGTCGGTTCGAGAGGGGCTTCGCATGCTCGAGGCCTTCGGTGTCCTATCGGCGCGGCGGGGGGCCGGTCCCGAATCGGGCTGGACCGTATCCGCGGATGGAACGAGCGGTCTCAGCGCGCTGCTCGATCTGTACTCATCGTTGCAGCGAATACCGTTCTCCGATCTGCTCGAGATCCGCGTAGCGCTCGAGATGCTCTCAGGCCGTTCGGCGTCAACGCGCGCGACACCGGAGCAAAAGGCCCAGCTGCTTGCGGCGGCCCAAAGGATGGTGGGAATTACCGACGCCCAGCAGTTCCTCGCGGCCGATACCGAGTTCCACGTGACGATCGCTCGCGTTTCCGGCAACACCCTTGCGCCGGTACTGATGGAAGCTATCCGAGAATCGATGGCGCGCGTGATGCTCGTTGCCTTCTCGAAACTGGAGGATTGGGACTCCGAACGCGAACTGCTGGCCACCGAACACCTCGAGATCGCCGGAAAGATTCGGGCAAGTCAAGGCGATGCCGCGGCGGAAGCTCTGCGCTCGCACATTTGCGGCTTCTACGGGCGCGTGCTCAGCGATCCGGCTTCTCCGAGCGCTTCATTCCTAGCGATGTAGTTCGCTCGCGCTCGCGGCGCGTTCTTGCCCGGTACGACGAAGGCCGAACGTAGCTCTCCCGCGAGCAGCGGCTCGAGCAACTTCCGCTTTTGGTCGGCTGAGCCGTAGCGCGACAGAACCAGGTAAGACAGAGCATCTTCGCAGGAAATGAGCGTCTCTGCTTCGCAACCTGCCGAGGGAAAACTTATCGCCACAATGCACTCATTTGGGGAGATTTTTCTTGCAGATCTCAAGAATTCAGGCGTGCGTCCTCGCGCTCGCAGGCTTTGCTTTTCTATCGGTGCCGGTGATGCGCGCGGCGACGGCGGACGAGGCACCGGGCGTCTCATCTCAGCAACTCGAGGGAGCCGGCTCCGACGACGGCAGTTCGTGGCTCTGGTACGGCCGGGACCTCGGTGCAAATCGTTACAGTCCACTTCAGGCCATCGATAAGTCTTCGGTTTCGAAGCTCACCCTCGCTTGGAAGAAAACGCTCGGGCCCCCCGTCGCTATGGAGGCAACGCCAGTCGTCTCCAACGGCGTGATGTACGTGACGACTGGTAACTCGACGGTGTGGGCATTCGACGCCGCGTCGGGTGCGAAAAAGTGGGTTTACAAGTATCAGCTCCCGGCTACATCATTGCCGCGGGCATGCTGCGATACGGATAACCGCGGCGTTACGCTCAGTGGAAACAAGGTCATCTTCGGCACCCTCGACGCCCACCTCGTGGCGCTGGACGCGGCGACCGGCAAGGTTCTGTGGAACACGACGGTTGCGCCCAATAGCCGTGCTTACGACATCACGAGCCCGCCGCTGCCGGTCAAAAATATGGTCCTAACCGGTGTCGGCGGCGGCGAGTACACCACTCGCGGCTTCATCGCCGCGTACGACGTCGCTACCGGGAAGCAGATTTGGCGCCACTTCACGATTCCAGGCCCGGGCGAGCCTGGTTACGACACGTGGAAAGTTCCCGGAGTAGCGGCGCGCGGCGGCGCGCCGACGTGGTTACCGGGAACGTACGACCCGAAGCTCGACACCGTCTACTGGGGCACGGGCAACCCAAATCCGGACTGGGACGCTAACAGCCTCAGAGGGACGCTGCTCTATTCAAGCTCCGTGCTTGCGCTTTCGCCGGAGACCGGCAAGATGAAGTGGTTCTACCAGTTCACGCCACACGATATCTGGGACTTCGATAGCGTCAGCGAACCCCTTCTCGTCGACGCCAGCGTCGACGGCGCGACGGTTCCCGCGATCGCCCATGCCGATCGAAACGGTTACCTCTACGTGATCAATCGCGTGACGGGCAAATTGATCTATGCCGTGCCGCTGCTCGACAAGATCAACTGGGGCACCGTCACGCGCGACGGCAAGATCGCCTTGAATCAAAGCATCCAGAGCGCGGCGAACGCGCGCAAGCCGTACGAGCTCTACCCCTCCGTTATCGGCGGCAAGAACTGGGAGCCGAGCGCGTACGATCCGCAGAAGCATCTGATGGTCATTCCGCTGCTCGAGGGTTCGATCGAGATCGATCCCCTTCCGAAATCGGATATGAATCCGAAGCCGGCAACCTTCAACGGAGGCGCCGGCTTCAAGAAAGCGGTTCTTTCCGGCAGCGTTGTGGCGATCGACATCACCAGCGGCAAGCAGGTCTGGAAGAAACGCTTCCGCTCTCCGATGCTCGACGGTGCCCTCATCACCGCAGGCGGCCTCGTGTTCATCGGAACCCCGGAAGGCAAGCTGCTCGCCCTCGACGAGGCCACCGGCGACACGGTCTGGTCGACCAAGACGGCCAGCGGTCTCAACGCGTCGCCGATCACCTATTCCGAAGGCGGCAAACAGTATGTCTCGATCCCTTCGGGCACCGGCGGCGTCGTCTCGAAGTTCTTCGCCGCCTCCGTGCCGTGGCTAGCCGGCATTCCGAAAGGCTCGATGGTCTACACATGGGTCTTGAACGGCTCGAGTGCAGGCATGGCGCCGTCGGGCGCGATGCGGGCGAGATCGTTTGCAGGCGTGCCTGCGGCCACCACCACGCACTAACTCCTTGGTGCCGAACCGCGTCTTCATCGCGGTCGCCAACGGTCATCGCAAGTGACGTACCGGCAATTCACGAAAGTGCGTTGCCGGTTACGTCGCTTTTCAGCCTTCACCTAGGGAGGTCGGTCTTGAGGCTCGCTGCCTTACGCATTTTCTTGGCTGCTACGACGCTGTCGGCTACGCTCTTGCCTTTCGCCCGCGCGGCCGCAGGAGGTGATGCCATTGCATTTACCGCGCCTCAGGCTGCAATTGGAGCGAAAACGTACGCGAAAAACTGCGCCTCATGTCACGGCGCAAATCTGGGGGGTGTTACGGCGCCTGCTCTCGTCGGCAGAACGAGCGCGATCGCACAGCAGTCGCTCGCGGAAGTGTACGAATACATCTCACAGCAGATGCCGATGACGGCTCCAGGAACGCTCTCGAAGGCGCAGTACCTCAGCATCCTCGCGTACATTCTGCAGAAAAACGGCCACAAAGCAGGTTCGCGGCCCTTGAGCGCGTCCGTTGCGAGCACTGATACCGCGACGATCCAAAAACCGTAAGAGGAGCCTCGCAGGCGAACGTTCGCGCTCAGCCGTTCAGAGCTTGAGCGGCGGATTCACGGCCGCGTCGACCGGCGTGATGAGGCCTGAGCCGGAGGTGGACCGCACCAACCCCCCGCCGGGGTATTCAATTTCGTTAGCGACGGTTTTTTGCGGCTGGTGATACCACGGGTAGGCGGTCGTATTGCCGCCCCACAGCTGCTCTCCGTCCGACGTGAAGTGAAAGCCCGTCGCGAATCCGCTCGTGCACGCCGTCGGCGCGCCGGTATACGGCTTTGCAAACGTGCATACGCTCGAGCCCGAGTCGGATAGATCGAAGAGCGCCCAGGCGAGGTTGCCCTGGCTGTCAATCGCTACACCGGCCGGGAAGTACAGGTCGGAGGTCTCTTTTTGAAGGATCCTCGCCTTTCCGTTCCCGCGAACTCCATGCACGAACTCATCCAACTCTGCGAAGTACGTGTAGTTTCCCGAAGCGCCGATCGCGTATTGTCCCGATACGAAAAGATCGCCCGCGGCGTCGGTGGCGCATGCCACGAGTCCGTCTGCAAGCGACGGCGAGCCGGCGCTCGAAAAGTTCGGATCGACGAGCGTTGCGGTCTGCGGCGCGTTCATCGTCCCCGCCGCCCAGACGGCCGTCGTCGCAGTGTACATGACGGTGCCATATATATTACCGGCTTTGTCGCCGCACACGTAGCCGGTCATCGCCCCTTCGCTGGGGTTGCTAACTGCGGAATAGAGCGTGTTGATCGGCGCAGACGAAGCATCGAGCGGCAGCGTGTACTCCGTGACTTGACCCGAGTAGCCGCTCGGGGCTAAGGCGTTCGCGACCCACAGGTGGTGTTTGCGATCGACCCATGAACCTTGTGGAAAGCCGATACCTGAGGTTGCAGACGACCCGCCCGCAAGGCATCCGAGCTGGTCGCCGCCATTGCGGCCGTAATAACAAACGGCGCCATAATAGCCGTTGAGGCTCGGGTCGGACACGTACACGTGCTGGTTTGCCGAATCGGAAGCGCTCCAGCTCCCCCGGCGCGTCGGCGGCTGCGAGTCGACGAACCGCTGGAGGAGAAGCGCCGGCATCCGCTCGGCGAGCGGTACCAGGAGCGGGCGGTCACCCAAAACGGTCGCGGCGCGACCGGCCGGCGAACTCAAAACGCCGCCTGCGCAGAGCGTCGCGAGAACCATCGTCGCCGTTCCGCCGAATGCAGCAAGAGATGCGATACGAACGTACATTCTTTAATTGCCTCCAGCAAGGCTGACAGGTACGCAAGAGAGCGGCGCGCGGCAGGGCCTCACTGTTTAACAGGGTGCAGATTGGGCCTGCTGTCACGCTGCAGGGCCGCTCATCCGCGCGGTCGCTTCCTCTTGTGAGATGCACGTCGGTGCCTCGGCTAGCTGCTCGGATTTCAAGTTGTCTTCGGAAATAAGGGTTCACGAATTAATCACATTAGCTTAGCCTAATAGCCCCCAGCGCCGGCCGGGGAGAGCCCTGGACGACGTGCTGTTTGCGTCATACTCCCTCATGCACCACGCGATTGGAAGCGGCTTCCGCCGGTGGCCGCGGTGCTGCGCGAGAGAATGAACCAGGCGATTTGGATCGATTTCGAATATTTTGCCTACCGATCGCGCAATGGCCGGACAGGACGCAAGGTTCTTCAGCGTTATCCGTCCGCTTTCGCAAAATCCGCAAATCTAAGCGACGTCTTCTCAGTCTTCGAAGCCGACGAATAGCACGCGAAATCAAAGCCCGCCAAACCTTCATTTGACGGGCTTCTAAATGGCTCCCGAAGTTGGACTCGAACCAACGACCCGCTGATTAACAGTCAGCTGCTCGCTGGCGGGCTCAAGGGAGCAGTAATAGGCTGGAGTCGGCTCTTGCTTGTGAAATAAGGCGTTTTTCTCCCATCCCGCGACCCCGATATCCGCAGAAACCCGCACGCATCCGACGCTGACTGTGTGCGCAACTGTGTGCGAACATTCCGGCCGCCGGCGGATGCCGAGAATGGGCATAGCGAACGGCTCGCGGGGGCCGATCCGACCCCCGTGCCCAGGCCAAGCAGGAGTACCGACCTTCCCGGGCTTCGTAGCAAGGGAAGGGGACGACAGCCTAACGTGCCTTCGTGTCGCCTAGAGCACTGCTGGTTGCCGGTATCGGAGAGACGGAACTTTGAGGGGCCTTATGTACCTCGCCCAAGAGCGCTGTCGCGACCCGATCGATTGCGACGCCGGCTCCGATCGCGCCACCTATTAAACCGGCCCATTTCAAAACTCGCTCGATCCTTCGAAGTAAAAGGGCGCGGGACAGCTTCGACGGTGCTGTGTTTCTAGCGGTAGGGGCGGCGGACGCGGCGCTCGCTGCCTCGTATTCCAGATTCGCGGCGAAATGTGCGAGATCGGCCTTTGCGGTTGCGGCGCCTTGCAGGCGCGCCTGCAACATCGCTTGCGCGACTGCCGCCTTGACAGCAACCAAGTTCGGAAGGTAGCTGATTGCAGCGGCAATGTTATTCGTTGCGCTCGCAGCATCCGATTCCGTAAGGAGATCAAATCCCGTGTTGAGGTCGTCGAGCAAACCCGGGTAGAATACGATGTGCTTTGAGTTACACGCGCGCTGGAGTTCATCGGCCGCGGCGGCGCAACGCGCGATCATGTTCTCGCTTCCAGCCTGAACGACATACTGCACGGTCGGACCGCCATGAATACCCTTGCTCGCGAGCTCGGCGATCCTTTGGCGAACTTCATTGTTGAGATCGGCCACAAATTGAGACCTACGCGGCAAATAACTGCGCTCGGCCGGCTCGTATGCGGCGTCGATGCCCATCTGACGCGTTTCGGGGTGCGAGCTGGGGAGCCCGCCCCGAAATTTGCGTCCCGCGCCCTTTTCGCCGAACCGAGCTTAGAACGCCGCCTCGAGCGCTTCAACTGCGGACTCGTGCATGCCGGGCAGCGTATGGGCGTAGGTATCAAGGGTGAGCTTCACGCTCTTGTGTCCAAGCATCTCCGACACCACCTTGAACGGGACTCGCGCTGCAAGTGCCAGCGTTGCGAAGGTGTGCCGGAGGTCGTGGAAGCGAATGACCGGAACGCCGGCGGACCGCATGGCACGCTGCATCTCTTTGGTGAGCTGCCGGACGTCGTGAATTGGAAAGAGGCGATCGTCGCTGCGCACGCCCGTCGCAAGAATGTGCTTCTTTATCGCAGCGACCGTCTCGCTCGACAGAGCGATGCTTCGTCGGGAAGATGGCGTTTTGGTGGGCCCATCTTCTCGCAATTTCTCGTTGTAACTCTTTGTAATGCGGATGCTGCACGCCTTCGCGTCGAAATCGTTGACCCGCAACGCAAGCAGTTCTCCCTTGCGAGCCCCTGTTCGAAGCGCGACACGGTAGAGGGCACGGTTCGCGTCGCCTACTCGGTCGACGCACGCCAGGAAGCGTGCCGCTTCGTCGCCCTTCCAAGGACGCATTTCCTCTGACTTGTACTTTGGCTTTTCTACACCCGAAAGCAGGCCTGGAGAACTTATTTTAAACGCAGCGCCGACGATGATATAGGCAAGCTCACGTGTGCGCACGCCAATCAGCCGCTTCGCCCGCCCGTGCTTAGGCTTCCCTTTGATGGCGATGGGCGAGGTTCGCATGTCATCGAGCATCGCGGATATGTGTTTCGGCGTAACCTTGGCGGGATGTAAGAGGCCGATGCGCGGCTTTATGTGGTGCCGAACAACGCTCTCATAGCTACGATATGTTTTGTCCGCTCTAGACTCCGCTATGCGTTTCACATATGAGTCCAAGAGGTCGGAAACGCACGTATGCCCATCAAGCTTGGTCGGATCGGCAGCTTCGGGTGACCGGAGCCACGCCCTCATCTTCTCGCGAGCGATCGAGGCAGTCGCCCCGGTAAAGTAGCGCCGCGTTCCATTCACCTGAATAGCGCACTGGTATCGTCCGTTGGCCCGTTTTACGGGCTTTGAGCCTTCGCGGTCTGCTCGACGGTCTGCCATCTGGGTACTCTCGTTTCTGATTGCTACGACATTGGCGCCAATTGCCGGAGGGGGTCAGCGCGACATCGCCTCTCGCTCAAAGCGGTCGATTTCACCGACGGTGTATCGAATCGTCGGTCGCCCGCCATTTGGCGACGGATAGCGCATCGGGCGGATGAGCCCGGCGTCCGCCCACCGATCAAGCGTATCGGTATGTACGCGAAGTCTGGCGGCAGCCTCTTGACGCGTGAGCTTGTTCTGGCCGGCGAGATCTAGTTGCATGAAAACGAGGCCCTCCGTGAGCAAAATGCCGACGCTCGCGTTGATAGCGGGTCTTGGCCCTCTCGAAACTTACGCATCGCGCTCGCCGGCGTCCTCATCGTCAATCGCACTAATCACCCGAGGGCGAACTAAGGGCTCCTGCGGATCCGTTTCAAGTTCAGTGCTCTCGGCGATCACGGCCGGTACAGAGGAGAAGTGCAGCCATTCCACCTTCGTGTATTTCTTACGTTGTTTGTCCCAGCTGAGAACAGCCTGCCAGAATCCCTCGTGTCCCCCGGGCCCAGCGAAACGGAAATAGGTGTACCATTTCGCTTCTCCAGGATCGTAGCGGCCAGCGAGCTTGTCATGGTAAATCGAGGTTGCCAACTCCACAATCATGTTGATGGGAGAGGTTCCCGCATTGGGTATGAGGGTGAAGCAGACGTGGGCCGCGCTTTCCTGGTATTCGGTCGTTATGTAGCACGCCGACGGAAAATTCCAGAAGCCCGTATATTGATAGTACTCAGTGAACCGTTGCGCCGAGTCGTCGGGGAAAAACGCGTGTAATCCCTCCGGGTTCTGATGACCAAGTCTTCCCCCTTGCGTGATATGCTCGTTAATTGCATCCTCGAGGTGTGAGGACACGAGAGCTATATCATCCCAAGTGCAATCATCGTCTAGGTGCGGGATCGTTACTTCGAGATCCCATATATTCGCTTTCCGCCTCACGGCATCGAAATGAAAGTCTCGAATCTCCGCCATCGTCCGATATCGAGACCAAAAGGCGTTATGCATTGCCGAAAGATGCTCTTGATTGCCCGTCGCATCGACTCGACGTTTCGCACGCTCAAATCTTGCTTTCCAATCCGGATCGAAATCCGGGTTCAGTAGAGGCATGATCAGCTCCTAACCGGTCTAGATGAGAATGTGCCTTGCCGAGCAAATGTCGACCGAAGCCAGCTTGGTAACTTCACCTGCAGAGTCATAGCCCAATCAACCCACGCTGGGCCCCGGAGGCAGTACGTTTGCTGCGCGCAACGCTTCAAGCGTTCGCCGAATCGGAATTCGTCGAGCACGCAGTTCAAGATGTAGTCGCGATGCGCTAACGTCGTGGACGCGATGAGCATTGAGTAAGGCCTGCAGCTCTTTAAGTGCCGGACTTTTCGAAATTTCTTCTGCGTGGCTCGTCAGGCTTCTGACTAACGTCTGCGCCGCGTCGACCGGAATCCGCGATTCCCCGTTCAACCAGCGCATGAGGGTCGCTCGCGGAAATTCAGCTCCTAAGAAGAGCGAATAACCGGAAAGATGGCATTCCCGCATAAACGTCCGGATGAGTTCTGCGTATCGAAGTGTATCTTCGCGCGAAAGGCGGCTAATCGAGGCGCGCATCAGGCGACGAACCTGTGCCGCGCGCTCGCATGGCCAGTTGCGGCTACGCAATAGGCGGTATCTCGGACCGCGTAGCCCAAAGAGGCTTCGGAAGTGGGGGCCTTCTTCTCGATCACCGGAACCTACAGACCGCTTAGTTTTTCAAGACCAAGGATATCGGCTCGAATGCGGCGATATAGAGCGTACTATATAGAAACTATATCGTCAAGCGGGCGCTTACCGTTTACGAGGATTTGATGGCCGATTCGATCTTGGTCCGCTTCCCGGACGATATCTCGAAGAAACTGCGCGAACGGGCTCGTCAGGACGAGAAGAGCATCACGGCACTGGTCAACGAGGCGGTCAAGCTATACCTCGAACAGCCCATCGAGCCTAATCAAGGTTCCCACTCCAATTCGGTCCGCGATATGCGCGGCCTCGGATATCGTCTGGCGGACGCGCACCGCGCGATCAACGAGAAGGATGATGCGTGGAACGCCCTAGCTGCGCTCCTTGATTGTATTGAGATCTCATCCGCCGACAACGACGACGGTCTCGTACGCGTAACGTGGGACGACTTTCTCTACGTCCCTGAGAATGAACGGGCCGACGAGATCGAAGCGCGGCGCCTATTCAAAGCTCAGTATGATGCCGTTTCGCAACGAGACTGGACGTGGTACCTCCGAACCTGTCAGTCCGAGGAGGAAGCGAAGACGGTTTGGCTGCGCCAACGCCGTCGTTTCGGTATACCTGTTCCTCCTAGCAGCTAACGCCAGGTCGCTGATAAAGTCCGTAGGCTTCTGGGAGCGCGGTAGCGATCTGTTCAGCCGGATCGAGCACCCCGAGAGTGACTACGTCGGTCGTGGTGCCTTCTTCCGTGCGAACAAAAGCGATCGCCGTGGCGTGCCCTTTTTCGGCGTACAAGCTTCGCCAGACGCTGCCATCGAGAGCGTCTTCGCGTTGCTCACTCGTGGACTCACTTCGAGTCGTCCCGCGCGACTGGTGCGACCCACCGCCGCTGATGGATGCGTTTGCGGACGTACCGCGCGTCTTCGACGTACCCTCGCTTGCGCCGCGCCGGATAACGGTCGTCTTCCCGACAAGTTCATTTGCTAGGTCGCGCGTCGTCTTATCGTCGCTCTCAAAGAATATCTTATTCGCAAAATTTCCGACGATCGAGTTTGCGGTTGATGCTTTTCCAAGCTGTTCGGCTAGAGCACTAACGCTGGTGATTCCGACCGTCGCGCAAAAGTTTGATTCGCGGATGGTGTTCCAGATTTGCGCGTGACCTAGTGCTGCGTAGTTTGTATACTCATCGCAGATCAGTAGGATGGGATCGAGGCTTCCGACGCGATGGCTCGCCGTTCGTTGACGTGCCATCTGTGCAATGCGACGGAAGACCATACGCACGATTGTCCCTACGGCCCTGGGGTGTTCGGTCTCGTCGATCTCGAGGATAATAACGTGGCCATGCTCGATCAACGACAAGTCGATGCCGGCGTGATCGCAGAAAGCGTCACGGACGCTGCCGCGGCCAAACGGCTGGATCTGCGGAAGCACGCTTTGCCGAAATTCCTCTCCGAGCTTCGCGTCACGTTGCAAGAGCGGAACGAGACGTTCCCTGATGCCATAAAGGAGCGCGCGTAGATCCTCGGCTTTTGCAGAATTCTTACTGGCAATCCCCGTCGCACGGTCGAAACCGTACCCGAAGACGGCATCGAGCCGACGGTCATCGAGGGAGATTAACCTCAGCAGAGTCGGCAGCGTATCGCCGATTTCGAGGTCATAGGCCTCGCCGCCAGGTTCCACCGTGCCGTCCTTATCTGTCGCCGCCGCGACATGGATCATGGCAGGGGCTAGGGCTTGGATCAGCTCGACCAGTCCTTCGACGAACTCTGAGGGACCGTGTTTCCAAAAATCGCTCTGCGACTGTCCGATGCCGTCCTGGATCGCGTCGCCGATCGCCTCATGTGTCATTCCAGCCGTGATGTCCATCGTGGCGCGTCCTTCTCCGATGCCGACAACATGGGTTTGCGTTTCGGTACGGAATGGGCGCGTAATCGCCAGAAAATCGTTCGTCGCTCTGCGTTTTGTCACGAAGATCAGGGCGCCGGCACGAGGCGAGGTGAGAAGCCCCCAATACAGATCCGGGTAAAGTTTGCAGCGGGTTTTTGACGACCCCGGTGCGCCGATTGCGAGCGTACCGCGATTTGCGCTGCGCTCGCCATAGAGCAATACCTCGCCTTTCCTGGGGGCTCCGTTGGCGAGGTTACGATGACGAAACACGCCTTTAGCGATACCGCCGCAGAGCGTGATCTGCCCCGCACGGTTAAACCAACGAGATCGATTTTTCGCTTGGCACAACGAGCTCGTAGTAGCTGTCGTGGCCGCGTTCCAGGCGGCGCGTCCAAGGCCGCAAGCGCCGAAGAATATCGCCATGCTACCGATTATCGTAAGGATCGCAGTTCCCGTGTAATCGGGTAGAGGGTCTTGACGCTCAATCCACTGCGTGGCATGCACATCGTGCGACAGGACGACCAGCGCGATGCCGATCCAGAACGCGACGTGCCTCGGCCGCACGTCTCGAAAGACCTCCTTCGAGATACCAAGCCCTCGCGCAAGAAGCGAGAGCGGTACCATAGCGTTCGCCACAATGAGGACAATGCCGGCGTAGAGCGCGACGGCCCAGGCGAGGTAGTGCAGCGGATGATGCTGCATCCAAGATTCGGCGATCGGGCGCAACTGGAGGGCGAGCCAGAGGCCAGCGACGACGAATGCAAAGGGATCAACAACCGCCACGCACAGCGCAACAATTCGCCCTTGCGACTCCCGGATGTGGTAGGCAGTCACCGGTGATTCCTTTCGTAGAGAATTCCCGCTTGGTATCCGGCACGGTAGCCAAGGTTGTAGCCGTAGTCTGATCCGGCGTGATAGGCACTCCAAATCAATGCGCAGCACACGGTCAGTCCGAGCGTGAAGGAGAAGGCGAGCGATGAAAGCGGCGCTGCGGCGCGTCGCCTTACCACGTCGTGGAGTGCAACTTCGAGCGAGCGGAGCGCGCGCGTCGCCGCCTCATAGGTGCGTTCGATGGCGGCCGTTAGTGCTGTTGCAATACGCTCGTCGCGCGCGACGCTGGTCGCCACGGCAACCGACAGCCGTTGAGCAAAGGGCTCGTTCGTAAGAGCGATATTGGCACCGTTGATGACCTCGCGCACCGAGCGCTGCGTCTCGTGCATGAGCAACCACATCGCATCGTCATCGGGGATGTGCGAAAGCTCAGCTAGCCGGCGGGCATTGAGTTCGCTCCTCGCATCGAGCGAGGCAAGGTAAACATCGCGTGCACTGTCGTTCATCGTGCCGCGGCTCGCTGCGGAATGACGCCGTCGATTGCCAGCGACGTACCGCGAAATGCCGCCTCGACGGAGGAGAGGTACATCTGCACCCGCGTCGCGTTCAGGCGCCCAAGGCGATCGGCCCCGGTCGCGCTAGCGGCCTCGCAGAGGCGCAAACGCTCGGCGTCTACCTGTGCCAGCAGACGCGGCGCCAAGCACGGCAGACAGATCGTCTCGGCCCCAACGCTCGCCGCGAGATCGCCGGTCGCGCCGTAGCGGCGTTCCCCCCCGACCTCGATGCCGTCGTATATAACAAAATCATCTGCGTTGCCAAAGCGCCCGTTCTTTATGACAACGACGCGCGCAGCGGTTTCTCCGAACGCATTGAGAACGACCTGAGCCGTCACGGTCTCGGCGATATTTACTCCGATTGGTGTCAGGACGACAAGCTCGCGTCCAGAGTCCCGCACGGCGGAGACAAGAGCGTCGACGCTGTTATCTCCGAATGTGCGGAGCAGATCATCGATACGGCCACCAGGCACGTCGATAAGCACGTCATCTATGTCAGCGCGATAGCAATCGTCGAGCCACGAATACGCCTCGCTCGAATCGTTCAGATCAAACGTCTTAATCGCCTCGTCGTATACGGCAAACGTACCGGTCGAAGCATCGAGGTCCCAGGCCTCAACTCGGCGACCGCGCCGCTGTAGAAGGTCGTACTCCAACTTCGCGGCGTGCGTCTTCCCAACGCCGCCTTTCTGGGCAACCATCGCGATGAGACGGCGTGCGCTCATAGCTTCAGACCCTTTGCGCCGAAGCGACCGTCGTTAGGCGTCATGACGAGTCTTGGCGTCGGCGTGTTTTCCGCCATTTTGGCAATAGGGCCCGCGGCCGCTGCGCGCGATGAACGACGCCGTGCGACGCGTTTGATGCAAGCCGCACGGAGTAAGTCAGCACTGACCGTCTCGCCGATTGCTGCCGAGAGTTCTCGGGCCATTGAGCGCCAGGAGTGTCCGCGGCGTCGGAGCTCAAGGATGCGCTCGCGAGCACCGCTAAGGAGCTGGCGTTTCTCGCTCAGGCGCGACCTTGGCGCAACTGTTTCAAGGCGCTCTAGGATCGTTTCCAATTCCGATGATGTCACTTGTTACCTCGATGGTCTGTGAGTCGTACCGACAGTGTAGCGCCTCTAAAAAAGTCGTGTGTCCCACTTCGTGCACGCTAAGTGAGACAAAACGTCTCAGACTGTGCGCACAAAGTGAGACGCACGACGATGACCGCGCATAGTAGAGTTGGTGGAGCCGCACTAGAACCGCTAAATGAGGATGCAGGATGGTGCCCAAGGGCAGACCCGATAAAGATTCGGACAAAATGTCATCGCGGTACGGTGGCCGCGTCGTACTCTCACTCGACGTCGACTCGCGAGTTCGTGACGCGCTACGCGATCGCGCGGCTTCGGCCGGCGTTTCGATGGCGGAGTATCTCAGCAACGCTCTGGCAGAACCCGAACGCTCGTACGCGACGACCGCGGTTGAAATCGTACAACCGTTGGCACAGGTCTCGTACCGCCTCGCACAGGCCATCGAAGCCTTGGAAAGTGGCAACATATCCGCGGCAAAGGACGATATTGAAACGGCGAAGCGGATCGTTGCCGAAGCGATGATCCCGCTGCGGCGAAAGCACGCAGAAGAAGTTCGAGCTAACGAGCCTCGGCGCGGGGGAGGCTGGGCTGGCTAAGTGATCGGGAAGCTATGCGCTGCGCCTCGTGCCGGCGGAGCTGCAGCCGGGCTCATCGAGTATCTCGTGGGATACGCGATCACTGAGAAGGGCGCCACCCGGGAAGAAATCGCGGATGCGCTCGAGGCTGTCTACGCGGAAGCAGAGGAGCGACCCGATCTTGGTATCGGGGTGATTTGGAGTCCAGCGGCGGGACACGGTACGCGGCCATCGTCCGTTCTCGTTCGAAACTGCGCTTCGTTTTCGACCGCCAGCCTTCAGATTGACGCCGACGCGACGCGCAATCCAGGCGTACGGAGCGCAGCCATGCATTTCGTATGGTCGTGGAACACGCGCGAGAGCGGATCCCTTACCGACGAGCAGATCCATACTCACGTTGGCGACGTGCTCGGGAAACTCAATCTCGGCCACCACCGGTCGGTCGCGGTCATTCACCGCGACACAATCGTGTACGAACGCGGACTCGACGGCTCAATTCTCCGCGATGACGGAGGCGCAGCGCTCGTACGTGAGGGAAACCTGCATGTCCATTGTGCCGTTGGCGCGGTCGATCCGCGCGTGGGCATGGCGTACGACCGTACGGGCTTGCATCGCCGCATGGCCTGGGCCGAACGAGAGGTCGAGCTGAAGCACGGTCTTGAGCACGATCGCGGGCTCGCGGTCGTTCAGGACGCCGGCTGCTCAACCGCCCATGTGCGGTGGGCTGATGTGCACGAGCTGGCGGCCTGGCGGGCGCAACGGCGAGAAGAGCGCCTGGTTCGCCAAGAACGGCGGTCGTTCGAAGGCTACCGTCAGCGGGACGGCACCTTCGGTCGGTATGTCGACGCGAGCGTCGGCCCGCGCTTGCAAGTTGCGCTCGACATCGCGCGGCAGCGCGGCCGTCGTCCGGATTGGGCCACGTTGCATGCCGTGGCAGCCCGCTTCGGGTGCGAACTCGGGGGCGATGACCAAGGACAGGTTTTCGTGAGGGACGTGGGCCTCGGCGAGTTGCGGGTGGCGCACGAGCAACAGCGGCGCGACCTGCGTACGGCGCACCGGGAAGAGGGTCTCGACGGCAACGAGAGCGATGAGCGGCTTGCCGAACTGCGGGCGGAACACGATAAGTTTGAGGCTGCGGAGAGGGAGCGAAAACGCCAAACCGGCGAGATCGTGCCGCTGGCCGCGGCCTTACGGGACAAACTCGACGACCTCCCGGCATTTCAAGGGCTCGACGAATCGGAGTGCGAGATCATACGGAGCGTCGAGGCGAGGCCGACGGCGGTCCTAGCTGACGTCACGGCACAGAGCAGCACATTCACGCGGGAGGACGTGGATCTATGGCTCGCGTCCAGAATCTCGGATCCAGCGGAGATCGAGCGCCTTGGCGATCTCGTCGTTGGAAGCGCAACGGTTCGAGTGCTCTCCGCCGACACGATGCAGCCGCTAATGACCACAACCGAGGTCCTAGACATCGAGGATCGGCTTGCGGCCGACGCCCGGGCTTTGGCGACGACGGCCTCAGGATTGAATCCCGGAGACGTGGACAACGCCGCCGCCCTATACGAAGCGCAGGAAGCGGCAAAGCGGGGTACGGCCTTCACGCTCTCCTCCGAGCAACGCGAGGCCTTACGCCAAGTCGCGCGCGGTTCACTGGTCGCGATCGATGGCTTGCCCGGCGTCGGTAAGACCACGATTCAGGGCGCTGTTCGCGTCCTGGGTGAACTCTCGGGGCGAGAAGTCGTGGGCCTCACGCTGTCGCAGGCTGCCGCTGAGCGGCTCGAGTCGGAGGCCGGCTTCCGATGCGTGAACACCGCCAGGGCACGCATCCTCGAGGAAGGCCGGATACCGGTGATACCGCACGGCGGAATCGTCGTCGTGGACGAGGCCGCGATGGTCGATTCCAGGGCCAATGGCCGAATATTGCAGCTTGCCCGGGAGCGCGGGAGCGTGGTTCTGCAGATCGGAGATCGGCGGCAGCTCCAGCCCATCGATTTTGGCGCGTCCTTTCGGATCGTTGAGGATGTCACCCGTGCCGCAGGCACACATAGCGAGCTCCGCGAGATCCAGCGGCAGGAACGCATTTGGCATAGGGAGGCCGTCGCGATGCTTGCCGATGCGATCGTCGAGCGCGACGACTGCAAACGACTCGAGATGGTCCGACATGCTCTCGGAGCCTTGACCGACCACGGTGCGCTCGCGTGGACCGACAATCGCGACGAGGCGATCGATGCAGCCATCTCGAGATCGCAGGAACACAAAGCTCGAGGCCTCGACACGCTAACCCTCGCGTCCGATCGAGACAGCGTCCGCCACCTCGCAGAAGAAGATCGGCGACGCGCGGGTCTGAGTGGCCAAGGGAAGCGCTACGTTACTGACGGCGGTGCAAGGGAGTTCGCCGCCGGCGATCGTCTGATGTTTCTCGAGAATAGCCTTGGAAAACGCGGTTTGGGTGTGCGCAACGGGGATCGCGGCGTCGTCGTCTATGCGAAGCAGGACCGCATCAGTGTTCAGCTTGACGGGCGCAGCGAGAGGGTCGTGTCCTTTTCGCCGAGGACGTACAGATCGTTCGATTATGCGAATGCCTCCACGGTTCATAAGGCGCAGGGCGCGAGCGTCGACGCTGCTGTGTCCGTGATTGACCGAAGCGCATCCGCCGAACTCGTCTTCGTAGCCGCCAGCAGATCGAAGAAGAAACTTGACCTAGTCATACCACGCACGGCCTTTCGGGATCTTGACGACTTGGCCAGCCATATTGCCGCCAGCATCTCGCTCAAAACCACAACGCTGACGCATGGCGAGCTTCTCGAACGTACTGGTGGCCGTGAGACGCTCCGCGTCCACAACATCGAAGCGCAGCGCGAGGCAGCTCCACTTCGGCGCGTTTACGAATACGAGATAGCGGAACCGCTCCGGGCGCTTCAAAGAGAACGAATTGATCTTGCCCGCGACGCGTACCGGGAGCGCGAACGCGAGATTGCTAGCTCGCCCTCAATCGAAGCGAAGCTCGACGCGAGGCGTGAAGCCTTGCGTTCAATGAGGAAGAACGTCGCGGCAATCTATCGTGAGCTGAGGCCGCAAGCATTTGGGGAGTGGCTTCAAGAGCGTGAAGACTCACGAGATCGTGCACGCGGGTCAAGCGAGCGATCTCAGGAACGGGCACAGTATCGAGAGCACGCTCAAGAACCGCGACATGAACGCAGGGATCAGCCATTTACCAGTGCGGAGCGAACGTCGCAAGACCTCGGACGGCGGATCGAGCGCTAACGCGCCGCCTTTGATCTGCAAACAAGATCAAAGGTGACTTGAGGCGGGCACCCGGCCGATCGCGTCGTCGGGCATACCCGTGTTCGCTAATGTCATCCTTACAGGGCGTGCCCGGTTTCGACCCGACGACCCTTGTTGCGCTCATTGGAGTTCCTCACTCGATTTGATGACAGAGAACGCTAGCGCTATAGAGCGCGCTATGGCGCTCTATAAGTGATACATCTCGAGGAACGATAGACGAAAGAGTGCCCTCTCTTGGGTAGGGTCGAGGCGCAGGGCCTTGGCTAAGCGCGACACAAGCCGCGGCGATACTCTTACTTGCCGGCCGCTCTCAAAGTGGCGGTACCAGTCGACGGTAACTCCGATGAGCTCCGCGACCTCGCCGCGACGCAAACCCCGAACTCGGCGGCGAGGCGTCAGCGGCAAGCCGAGTTCCGTCGGGGCAAGTCGAGAACGGCAATGGATGAGGAAGGACCGGAGCTGGCGGCGGCGCTCGGAATCTTGTTCGCAGTCCAGATGTTCGGCTTCATAATCGAGCATGATGAAGTGCTTCCTTATGCGGTAGCAGGTGGGTCTGCCACATCGTATTCTGGGCGCTAACGTTGCTCCACGGACGGTCTACACAGATTGGCGCACAGTTTGAACGCCTCTTCGAGGGCCCCATCCAGGTCGAGCTGGGCCCCATCTGCCTGGAGTGCGGCGATAGCTGCAGCGGGAAGCTGCTCGTGTAGCGACGCCATCAGGATGTCGTAGCTCGACCTTTCGATAGGGTCTTCCAACGGCTTCGATAGGTCGCTCGTAGCCAACGCAAAGCCGAATAGTCGGCCGGCGGGGCCGGGGTGGCCGCGAAGTGCCGCAACCGCTGCCAAGTGCCAAATCGCGGCCCAGACGATATGCGATTCAAAACCCGCCAGCTCGAGCGCTTCGCGTACCGCCGATTCGGCTCGATCAAGGTCACCGAGTGCGAGGCGCACGCCGGCAAGCTGGTGCAAAATCACCGCTGGGTTGCCCGAATGCATCCGGTAGTGATTCACGCATGCCTCGTAAAGCTCGGCAGACCGCTCGACATTGCCATCGACGAATTCGATGTACGCGCTCCACGACAAATTCAGATTCCTAGCATCCCCTCCGCCGACCACGCTCCTGAGCTGCGCTGCATCGCTCAGATCTTTTCGGGCTTCGTCCGTCCTGCGAGCGCGAGCGCGAACTGCGGCGCGTATCTCCAACAGGTCGACGTAACGTCGCGAACGTTGAATCCCTTCGGTGTCGGCGAGCGCAAATGCTCGCTCGACCGATTGTTCTGCCTCTGCGAATCTCGATGCCCGACTGTAAAACCAAGCAACGTGCGCGTGCAGCGAGATCAGCGAGAGCGCATCACCGACGCCCTCGAAGACCGGAACCGCTCGTTCGGCTGCATCGAATACCGCTGCACCGCGGCTCACTTGAATGTGAGCAGTCAGCAAACGCGATGCGATGACGGGATAGCGCGACTCGTCAACTCGATCTATGAATTCTGCCGTCCAACGGTGACATTCGCCGTGCCGATCCGTCGCGGTCCAGAGTCCGCGCAGGCCGCCTACGATACGAGCGCCAAGCAATGCATCATCGTCTGTGCCATGGTTGACTGCCCAATCGAGCGCTGAGCGTATATTGTCGAGCTCCGCCCCGAACTCGCCATGCCAACGATCTGAAGACATATTCGAGTATAGGTCGTGACCGCGATCTGCGATGGTAGCAAGCCAACAGAGATTCGCTCGTGCGATCGGCTCGGTTTCGCTAGCCTCGCTCAATTTGGTCAACGCAAATGCCCGAACCGATTCGAGCATGTAATATCGACCATGCTCTTCGCTAATTCGTATGGAAAGCAGCGATTTATCGACCAATAGCGACATCACGTCCGGAATACTTCTTGCTGGCAGCTGCGCGTCGGCGCAGACCGCTTCGGCCGCCTCGAGGGTAATGCCGCCGCGGAAAATCGATAAACGCCGCAAGAGCACGCGCTCTCGTTCGCTCAATAAATCATGACTCCAGGCAATCGTGGCGAGCATTGTTCGCTGTCGCTGCGGCACGTCGCGCGCGATGTTCGTCAATACGAAGTGCTCTCTCAGGCCTTTGTTCAAACCGGCTAAACCAAGAGTCGACAAACGGCTCGCGGCTAGCTCGAGCGCCAGTGGGATGCCCTCAAGCCGGCGACAGACCTCGGCGCTCGTTCTAAGCCGTTCTGCGTCGAAAGTGAGAGTCGGTTCAAATGCGGTCGCTCGTTCCAGGAAAAGTTGGAACGATGCATACGAGCAGGCCTCGGCGGTCGTCGCCGGATTCCTGGTGGGCACCAAGAGTGACGGGAGACGATATGCCCGCTCGCCCTCGATGGCAAAACGCTCGCGACTCGTGGCCAGGATCGTTATTCCGGGACACGTGCGGAGGATCGCGGCAACCACAACTGCTGCCTCATCGATCACGTGCTCACAGTTGTCAAGGATCAACAAAAGCTTTCTTGCCTTGAGCTTGGCCGCGATGGAACGGCTCGAATCGGCATCGGGCGCCAGCGCGACGTCCAAGACGGCGGCGATCGTGCCGGCCACCAATGCCCCGTCGTCGATGGTCGAGAGATCGATAAACCATGCCTCTTCTTGCTGCTCGCCGAGAAGGCGTTTCGCAACCTCGGTGGCGGTACGCGTCTTGCCGACGCCGCCGGAGCCGGTGATCGTGACAAGCCGACACGTTCTTAGGAGGGCTTCGATCTCCGCGATCTCAGCATCGCGCCCGAGAAATGAGGTCAGCCGAATGGGCAGATTATGCCTAGTCTGCGGTTCGGCGTCTATCCGCGGCTGACGCCCGCGAGCCTGGCTGGCGACGGCTTCGAGCTCTGCATGCTCGTGGGCGGCAAGTCCTAAGGCGGTAGCCAGAAGCGCGACCGTGTCGCGATACGGCGCGCGTCGAGAACCGCGTTCGAGCGCGCCAATTGCCGACGTACTCATCCGGGCTCGTTCCGCAAGACACTCCTGCGACAGGCCTGACGCAAGGCGATGACGCTTTAACAGCACACCAAAGGCCGTCGCTGAGGCAGGGCCCATGCCCAAAGCATACCACGCCGAGCTTGCCGACGTAAGCGGGCGAGCGGCCAGAGACGCCATCGGAACCCGTCGCCGCTTAGAGGCCGTCGATAAACGGGCGCAGCGCTTCGAAGAGCATGGCCACACCGAGAGCGGGATATGGCGGCTAGGAAAAATAGCCAGAAGCTTTGCCAGCTTCGCTTAGGCTCATCGGCCCAGAATGCGCGGAGTATCGGGTCGTTCGCGTCAAGATACGATGCTTCAGTGATCGAGCCGAGCACGTGATCGTGAACTCGCCTCCCCCCGGTCGTTGAGAAGCCCGTCGACTGTGGAACGCGTTGAATATTCGCCATCACCGGCATGATCGGGTTGAAACCGCCGCGTGAAGCGAGCGCAAGAATGTCGCGGCTCAGCGGTGGCGCGAATGCCATGCGGCAACTCGTGCACGTTTCCAAATCCGGTGGCTTCGGCACATCGCATGAGACGCTTACCCTAGCGCCGGCGGCGATTGCGACGTCGACTGCAACGATCTCTCGCTGATGCGACTGATGAAAACTGTATCGCGCCGTGTCGACCCCGATGAAACGAGCAGGCGCCACAATGGAGGCCTTCGCGGACGTCGATAAGCTGGCGTTTTCCCGCGCATGTGAGAACAATATCCTCACTCTTACTGCTTGCGCCCCACCAGTTAGGCTGACGCCGAGGACCGCCTTGCCGCTCCTGATATTGCCGGCATATGTATACAACGGCGCGTCACCCAGTACATCATTTTCAGCGACTAACACTAACGCACCAACCACCGTCGGATCGCTCCCCCGCGGTCTCATAAGGAGCCTAACGGCAGCGCCGAGTGACGCGCCGAGAATAAAAACCCCTATGATCGCCGATCCAATCGATCCCTGCACCATGTCCGCCACCACACGGTACC
Organism: Candidatus Tityobacter terrigena; assembly: GCA_003156715.1. Classification (GTDB taxonomy): domain Bacteria; phylum Vulcanimicrobiota; class Vulcanimicrobiia; order Vulcanimicrobiales; family Vulcanimicrobiaceae; genus Tityobacter; species Tityobacter terrigena. Next base: position 9,600 of record PMHO01000018.1, on the reverse strand, counting down.
AGAGCAACGCGAACCATAAGGAGTGAGAAATAACAACTCTGCTGTGCGCGCGCGGGTCGCAGAGGGGTGGTCCTTCTCACTTGGCCCGTTTGGCTTGACCCGTTAGATTCCCGGGAAGATCGCACAACCATCGGGAGTCATTAGCTAAATATGAGATCGGACATCATCCCTGGGGCGTGTTTTCCCGACTACGAGCTTTCGGACCACACCGCCGTACGGCGGAAGCTTTCCGAATTGCAAGGGCCGCACCCGCTGGTTCTCGTGCTCAGCCGGGGCGGCTATTGTCCTAAGGACCGAAGGCAGTCTGAACTGCTAGTCGCCCTTCATCGCGAGCTTGAAGTTGGGTATTGTCGCCTAGTTACAATTAGCACCGACAATATTACCGAAACGAGCGAGTATCGCACAGGCGTCGGCGCCCATTGGCCTTTTCTCTCGGACGCGGGGCGCAGCGTCCAAAAGGACCTTGATATCGCAGAATACACTGATGCTTTACACAATCCGATGATCCCGCACGTGATCGTTCTCGAGCCTGGGCTAGTTGTATACAAGATCTACAATGGCTACTGGTTTTTCGGCCGGCCGACGATGGAAGATCTTCGCCAAGATCTGCGCGTCGTGACGAAGAAATGCCGGCCGGATTGGGACATCACCACGCCTGACCTGAAGGCGGCGTGGGAAGAAGGGTGTAAGGATCTGTTTTACCCGTACGGCAAGTCGTTTGTCCAGATGCTTGGGGAACAGGATTAGCGAAGCGTCCGAAAGCCGGCGCGTAGTTCTTCAGCGAACAGTTGCGGTTGTTCCCACGCGGCGAAGTGCCCGCCTTTATCGACTTTGTTGAAGTAGACGAGTTTGGCATACGCCCGTTCCGCCCAACTCTTCGGAGCTTGATAGAGTTCACCCGGAAAGACCGTCATAGCGACAGGGATGGAAACGTTGAAGACACCGAAGACGCTCCGCCCCTTATTTTCCCAATAGCCGCGGGCCGCGGAGATTCCAGTGTTCGTCAACCAATAGAGCGTGAAGTTGTCGAGGACATCATCGCGCGTGACGGCGCCGGCACTGTAGCCGTTGACCGTACGGCCGAGCACCGCCGAGGTGATGGTCGCGGCCGGTTGCGCCCACCCATCACCGTGATCGAAGAGCCACGCGGCGAGTTGGATGGGTGAGTCCGAAAGACCGTACAGCGTCTGAGGCCGAGTCGACATCATGTAGGCGTAGGCGAAGTGCTTTGGATTGACATCTTTTAACTGCAGGTACGCCTGCCGCTCCTCGTCCGAAAGCCCCGCAGGCGGCGGATTGGCCGATTGCAATGCCTTCGCAATCTCTTTTGGAACGGTCCCCGGAAGGTTGGTGTGGATGCCGAGCAGTTCCGGTGGCGCCTGTTCGCCCATCACGTCCGAGATGAGCGCACCGAAGTCACCGCCTTGGGCTACGAATCGCTCGTAGCCGAGACGCTTCATGAGGACGGTCCAGGCGCGCGCGATACGCGCGGGATCCCATCCGGTAGTGGCGGGTTCACTCGAGAAGCCGAAACCCGGTATCGATGGAATCACAACATCAAACGCGTCCGCTGCGCTGCCGCCGTGGGCCGTCGGATTCGTTAGGGGGTCTATGATTTTCAACTGCTCGATGATCGAGCCGGGCCATCCGTGCGTTACGATCACCGGCAGCGCATTTTCGTGCCGCGACCGGACGTGAATGAAATGAATATCCAGCCCATCGATTGCGGTTAGAAATTGAGGCAAGGCATTGAGTTTCGCCTCGCACTTGCGCCAATCGTATTCGGAACCCCAATACTGCGCGAGTTGCTGAATCGTCGCTTGTGGGACGCCTTGCGAGTCATCCGTGACCGTCTCCCGTTTGGGCCATCTTGTCGCGTTGATACGCCGGCGCAATTCAACCAGATCAGCTTCGGGGACGCTCACACGAAACGGGCGAATGGCGGTCGGGTCATTCATCGCTTGAGACCCTTCGGGAATTGCGACCAGGCCAAGCGGTAGTGCCGCAACCACGGCCCCCGCGGTTCCGACGAAGTCACGACGGGTGAGTCCGCGCGCCATTGACATTAGGGTACCTCCGGATGTATATGTCGAGCGGCCGCGGCCGGCTCGAGTATTCGGTCTCCCCACAGTAGCATCGCGGGCGGCGCCCGTAGAAGTTGTTAAAACTACCCCGGTGCTAGCGCCTGAGCCGCTTCGTCTACGGCCTGCTCCAAGTCGAGGAACGTAGCTTCGCTGGATAACCGCGAGATCACATCGTTTGAAAGTTGCTTACTCAATGATGCCATGAGTATCTTGTGGCTAGCGGCGAAGTAGTGATCTGCAGGACGCCTTTGCCGTTCAGTTTCGGCCATCGCGAACCCAATCAGGCGAGCTCCAGTACGCGGTTGGCCAAGAATTGCCGTTATGGCAGCCACTTGCCAAATCGCGCGCAGCGCGAGATTCCTTTCGAAGCGAGCGAGATCCAAAGCCTCACGGGCCGCGGCTCTGGCTGCGTCGACCTCGCCAAGAATCAGGCGAGCAGTGGCAAGCTCCGGTAAGACTAGTGCCAGATTCCGCGACTGCGAACGACATACGTCGAGGCAGGTTTCGAGCAGTTCCGCAGATCGCCTGACGTTGCTGCCGGCAAATTCCACGTAGGCTTCCCAATACAGTTGGCTCATTAGGTTCTCGTCGCCCAGCGCATCTCTTAGACGAGCCGCCACGGCGAGGTCCGCTCGTGCCTCGTCAAAGCGGCCGGCCCGTGCGCGAATTCCCGAACGGTCCACAAGTAGCCTGACGAGCGCTCGAGCTCCGAAGCCTATCTCGGTGGCAATCGCAAATGCCTGCGCGATCGACTCGTCAGCTTCGGCGAATTCACCCGCCAAGCTGTACTCAAGCGCCAAAAACGAATGCATCCTGCCAATGACGCCTCGGTCAACGACGCTTTCCAGGAACGGTAGAACGCGTAGTCCCGTTTTCAAACGCTCGGATTCGTCCACGAGCTGCATATGTGCGATCATTAAATTTGCCGCAAAAGGTGAATCGCGTGTCTCGTCGACCCTACTCAGAGCCTCTTCCACCCAACGTCGGCCTTCTGAGTGACGCTCCGTTGTTATCCAGAATCCGCGGAATCCGCCAATGATCTTGGCGGCAAGGAGCGCGTCCTCATATTCGCGAGAACCGAGAGCCCAACTGAGCGCCGAACGCACGTTATCGATTTCTGATCCGAATTCGTGGAGCCAGTGATCCGTGGTCGTCTCTCGGAAGCGCGCGTCGCCACGTTCGGCCATGCCGGCTAACCAGGCTGCGTGTGCCCTCGACATCGTTACAACCTCTCCTGCCTCGAGCAATTTGCTCGAGGCGAATGCACGGATCGATTCAAGCATCGTATATCGGCTCTGATCGTTAACGGCAGTCACCGTGAGAAGCGATTTATCCACCAGCAGTGACAAGAGGTCCGGCACGTTGGATGCCGTCAAGCTGCTGTCAGCGCACACAATCACTGCCGCCTCGAGCGTAGCGCCGCCGTTGAAGACCGCTAAGCGTCGTAAGAGCATTCGCTCTCGCTCGGCCAAAAGGGCGTAGCTCCAAGCAATTGTCGAAAAGATCGTTTGCTGGCGTCGCGGAAGATCGCGAGCGATCCCCGTTATCTCGAAGTGCTCCTTCAGTTGCCGGTTCAATGCGTCGAAGCCAAGAAAGGGCAGGCGTGTAGCTGCCAATTCGATTGCTAAGGGAAGGCCCTCGAGTTGCCGGCAGATCTCGGCAACTGTGCTGACTCTTTCTGCGGTTAGTACACATCTGCGGTCGATGGCGAGTGCTCGCTCCGTAAGCAGCTGCAGTGCCGCATAGCTATAAGCCTCTTCGACTGTGGCAGGGGACTTCGCGGGAACGCCAAGGGAAGGAAGACGGTACACCCTCTCGCCTTCAATCGCCAGCCGCTCGCGGCTTGTTGCAAGAATCGCGATATCAGGGCAGGCCCGCAGAAGTGAGCTGGCCACGGCCGCCGCATCACTGACGACATGTTCGCAATTATCAATGATCAGCAGAAGTTTTCGAGATTTTAGCCTGGCAGCGAGCGACACCAGTTGATCGCCACCTTGTGGAAGTGGAATCAGAAGCGCCGTTGCAACGGCCCCGGCGACGTATGTCCCGTCGCTCACGGGTGAGAGATCAACGAACCAGATGTCGCTTTGGCCCTCATCGATCAGCTCTTTTGCAGCTTCGACTGCTACGCGAGTCTTTCCGACACCGCCCGAGCCGGTTATTGTGACAAGGCGATGGGTTTTCAACAGGCGCTTGATCTCGGCGATCTCTTCAAACCGATCCACAAACGAGGTCAGCCGCGTCGGTAGGTTGTGCCTTGTAGGCAGTCCGTCGTGGATGCGCTGCTGCCGACCGCGGGCGTGGTTGGCGGCGGCCTCGAACTCTACTCGTTCTGCACCGGCGAGCCGTAAAGCATCCGCAAGCAGCAAGACGGTGTCGCGGTATGGCGCGCGCCGAGAGCCTCGTTCCAGCGCGCCGATCGCCGACGCGGAAATCCGCGCTCGTTCGGCGAGGCCCTCCTGAGATAACCCCGAGGCGAGTCGGTGTCGTCTGAGCAGCTGTCCAAATTGCGCCGATCGTGTATCGTCCACATCTAAAGAATAGCATGGTCGGGCAGCTTGCCAAAGTGACCACCCCGGCTGATTTGTTCCATCGCGGCAATGGTGCAAAGCCAACCAGCCAACTTATTGTAAAGCACTCCAGCGACTGGATCCGATTTTCGGCACTCTACGCGGACGGCGTGCAGTTGGATTGGGGCACAGGCGCGCGTTCAATTGAGAGTTCGCTCCACGGTAGTAAAAGTCACTGCCTCAGGGCTGCGCATCTCACTACACTTTGGGAATGGTTGTCTTCGTCACCGGTGGATCGCGCGGCATCGGCGCAGCCATCGTGCGCCGCTTTTCGCGTGACGGCGCACTCGTCGTCTTCACTTACGCGCGCGCTTCTGCGGAAGCCGACGCGCTCGTCGCCGAGATCACCGACGCCGGTGGGGTCGCACTTGCAATTCGGGCCGACAGCACGGACGACGAAGCCCTGAAGGCCGCCGTTAATGCGACGGTAGCAAGGTTTGGAGCACTTGACGTGCTCGTAAGCAACGCTGGCATCATGATTCTCGCTGGCATCGATGGCTACGAACTCGAGGATTTCGATCGAATGCTGGCCGTGAACGTCCGCGCCCCGTTCGTCACCATTCAAGCTGCTCTACCGCATCTCGTGGCAGGCGGGCGCATCATCACAATCGGCAGCGTGGTCGCCGATCGCTCTGCATTCCCAGGCTCATCAGTTTATTCGATGACGAAGGGTGCCCTTGCGTCAATGGTCCGCGGGCTTGCGATCGATCTTGCAAAGCGTGCGATAACGGTCAACAACATTCAGCCGGGTCCAACGGCAACCCAGATGAATCCGGCCGACGTCCCACATGCATCGACTATCCGGGGGCTCGTGCCGCTCGCCCGTTTTGGCTCTCCAGAAGAGATCGCGAGTTTTGTGGCCTACATTGCGGGCCCCGAAGCGGATTTCATTACCGGTGCCAGTCTAACTATCGACGGCGGCTACAGCGCGTAATCATGAGAAAGCGTTTAGCACTTCGGCAAATGCTTCATTCGAACTCGCCTACCGATTTTAATGACGTTCCGGTAACGTTCCATTACCGGACACGCACCGCCTCGGATGCCCCATAACCTCAATAGCCGCTGCTGTGCTCACACGGGCTTGTTGACGGTCTTGCTCATCGGATGGTTGGCGATTAGATGACGCGCGATCTCACCGAATGGCGTCGTTAGGTGGCTGAAGATATGAGCCGTACGCGGCGTAATCCACGGATTCATCTCCGAAACCGGAACAGCCATTTTAATCAGCTCGCGCCTGAACGCATAGCCACGACGGTCGATGGCGGCGAGCGCGAGGGAAATTCGGGTGTCTTTCACAGCATCATAGATCGCCCGCTGTTCTGTGAGAGGCGTGCGCTCGCCTAGGGTAACGGACTTGATACACTGGGGCGGCAGATGCTGAGTGTAGACCAGAAAGCCGCGAGAGCCGATGCCTTTTTTCTCGCAGTCTGCAAGGCTACGTATGACCCGTACTTCCTGCTCGTATTTCCACTGCTCGGATTTTGCGCAAAGTTCGGCGACGGGGATCGGTTCCAGCGGTGAGACATATGCGCCGACATCACGCATCGGCCGCAGCGGACGATATTCGACATCGATCTGGCCGTCGAAGAATTCGTGCGATCCATCAAACTCAACCACAGCGCCGGCATATTGATCGGCATAGTGAGACCACATTAGGAGCGACTCACTGACCCGCGACAGACAGAGAATGCCGATAAGGCTGTTGAACTGCTGAACGATGTCGCGCGACATGGCATCGCTCGCCTGGCAGCCGTCCGGCACTTCGTTCAGAGCGCCCGGCGGCGGCTGCCGGCGTTGCGCCCGCACATCAAACGAAAAGCTGAGCTGCTTCTGAACCGCGTTGTTAGGGACCACGACTTCCGGCAGCAACTCGAATGGATCGTTGAAGGCGCTCGGCTGGGTGAACCGTATGGAGCCTTGAAGAAGTCGCCTTAGGCCGGCGATGTCCACATACTTGTAGATTGGTTTGGAAACTGCGCCGGCCGCCTCGTCAGTCATCATCTCTCTTCCTCAGGTGATGGGGCGCCCCGTGTTTTTGCAACGTCGTCCACGGCTAGACCAGACCGCGCAGAGAGTCGTCGAGCCTAGCGTCTCCTTCTGCCGCCGTTAGCGAATGATTCGGGACGGCCTACTTGCCACCATTGCGGGCGCAACTCGGAAAAGCATGGATAGCGCCGCAGCACCCTGCCTACGCGGGGCGCTTCTTGGCCAATGTCGAGCGTCGGTAAATCGTCGACGATCGAGCTGACGGTCGCCGGAGTTCGCCGCGATCGCGCGAGCCGATAGAGGCATGCGCGCCCAAGAGCTGCGTCGCGCGACGTCGCGGCGACGAGATCGTCCCACCCCGGGAAAGGAGGCAACTCGTGTTGGAGCTCCTCGTTGGCCTGGACGTGTGGCGTCATGATAGCCTCATCGAGCCTGCCGAACCCCGTCTTGAGGGCGTCCCACGCCTTCTGATAGGCGGGGCGCGGAACGCAGAACGCCGCGCCGACAATGGCGGCGGCGGCGATCCCGAACGCTACAGGCGAGAAGCGGTAGAGTTTGCCGGCCCAATGAATCGCGACTGCGCCCGGTGCTGTGACGCCGACAAGCGTGAACGATTGCAGGTTCTCGGTTTCGGCCCGATTGCCGACGTTCATCAAGCGGTCGACCCACAAATGGAGCGTGGCTGCGTCAGTTGGCGCACCGTGCACAGCCTTCCACGGCGCGTGATCCCTGGTCATGGGAAGTGCGCCGAGTGCGATAGTGAGTGTCGCTGTCGGTACGTCGTCGGCGTCCTCAATACGCAATACGTCGAGGCGCGCGCGCTCGTCGGGTAAGAGCATCTCCTCGAGGCCGTCGGTTGGCACCCGGCGCACGAGGGGACGGTAGTAGGTATTGAAGGCTTCCTGATAGGCCGCCGTGCTCACCCCGTATTCGGCGGCCCACTTGTCGCGATATTTGACGAATTCGGCGAGGACGTGCGGTGCGCAATAGATGCGGGCAGCGCGCGTGTTGGCGATCGTGACCAATGCCGTTGGCTCGCGCCGCTTTGCCGATCGTCCGATACAGTCGTGCAGAATGTTCGCATCGACGACGATCGGAACCGCATCGGGTGCCACTGTGACCAATACGTCTCGCGCCAAAATCCCGCCGCATCGTGACCGTCGATCGGCGCGGCGGCGAGATTACGGTGGTGTTGCTTGAGCGCGGCGCGCGGATCGTATTCGGGCGTCACGGAACTGCGCACCCGGGCCGCGTAGACGGATCGAAGGCTCGACCGATCGTCTTGGAACCGATGATGAGCCGATCGAACGGGCGTGGATCCGGAGCAGTCGCAATGAGCGCTTCTACGTCGCCGTACGGCAGTGTCATCGGCGAGAGGACATACATCGCAAGCCACACCGCAATGGCGCCGTCGTCGGAATACTCGCCGTATTTCGCCGCCTTTTGCGTGAAGAGCGTCGGAAAGATGTCTCGTGGCCGCGCGTCGCCGAGCAGGTGCATCAGCGGTTGGAACACGACGCCCGTCTTGCCTTTCTCTTTCAACCTGCAGACGTGCGTATCGAGCCCTTCGAGGACGGTGTATGGCGCGCCGATCTTGGTCATGCTTGTGGTTACGGACAGCGTCGCACCGCTCTTCGTGAGAAAATCCGTGAGCTCGCGGCTCACGGGCCGGATGTCGGTGGGTTCGAGCGGCCGCCCATAACAGCGCACAAAGTAAGGGCTCGCGCTCCAGACGGTCGGCGTCGTCGCGATCGCGTCGTTCACCCGTTGCATGATCGCGCCCGCAGCGTTGACGTAGCGTTGTTGCGTTTCGTCGACTAGCGCACAGGTTTCGAGACGCACCGTGCGTCCGTTACGGAGGTCGGCCTCGAAGTCCGGTGTTGCGACGCCGTGCCGTGGTGGGAAGCTGCGCAGACCGCCGATCTCGCGGTCGACGTCTGCGCCGACCAGGGCGCCCGCGATTCCCATCATCTCGTTGACGCGTTTGCGGTCTTCTTTGTCTTGCGGCAGCTGATGGTTACCCAGCGGCTGACCATCGACGATAAGCGCGCAGATGCGACGATCCCAGAGCGACATGGGCTCCTCGCCGCTCGGACCATGAACCCGGACGCGCGTCGCCTCGATGTGCTCGTAGACCGTCGTCGATGCTTGCATAATCCATCGGGTTGACCCACCGCGGCTAGCAATTCGTTGCGGCGTTCCGGGTAGGTGTGGCGTTGCTGATGGGTGCGATTTGCGCGCGTTCCGACCCATCGTCATGCAGTCGAAGGCTTGAGCGGCTGGATTGCCTTGTCGCTCCTGCGCCGTCTCGAGGCTGAACGTTCGCCGTCACCGTCCGGCCTGTCGCCGTGCACGCTGAATCGAGGGATGCTAGCTGGAAGCCGCCAGCGGCGCAAGGGCCGGCCTACGCCTCTGCGCTTCGCTTCGCTCTTGCCCCGCCGTCCGCTTCCGGCTCTTTGCGCACCCATCACAGCGCACCCGGCGCCAGGCCGGAAGGAGACAGCGACGATGGGGTTTACACTCGATCCAAACACAATTCGCGAACTGGCCGCGGCAATTGCGGCCGAAGTGGTCCAGGCAATGCGCGCAGAGCGCATCCCGACGAGCGTTGGCGACGACCGCGAGGTTTTCGACGTCGGACCGCTCACCATTGATCTTGGGCGCCGGGAGGCCGCCGTGAATGGCCGCGTCCTCGACCTCAAGCCACGTGAGCTCCAGCTCCTCGCCGCCCTCGCTCGTAACGCCGGACGCGCACTCAATCGCGCCCAACTGCTTGAGCTTGCCTGGGATAACGCCACGCTTGACCGCGTTGAATCGGACCGTACCGTCGACGTTCACGTTCGCCGGCTGCGTATCCAGCTTCGCGAAAATGCCGCCATGCTCCATACCGTTGCGCGCGTGGGCTACCGCGGATCCTCTCCCAAGATCTTACGCCACGGAAAACCAGAAAATGACGGCGA
>PMHO01000004.1 GCA_003156715.1 Candidatus Tityobacter terrigena | reverse complement strand
GCGGTTCGAGTTGAACCGCCCGCCCCTAACGACCGTCATGCTTGTCACGACGCTCGGAGCGCTTGCGATCCTCGTTTGGACGTCTTGGCCGTCGTTCGTGCGGCCCGGAAGCGACGGTCCGATCACCAACCCGACCGACTTTCGCGCGTTTTACTGCGCCGGAGCGGCGGTCTTACTGCACGCCAACCCCTACTTGGTCGAGCCGATTCAGTCGTGCGAATTGCGCGCGGCGGCTCAGGCCGGTCTGCACATCAAGGCCGGCCTCGTGCTGCCCGCGCCGCATCCGCCCTACGCCGAGCTCTTCTTTGCGGCGTTCGCGCTGATGCCGTTCCGCGTCGCGACGATCGTTTGGCTCGCGTCGCTTCTGGCTGCGGCTTGCGCCACGATCGTTGCGGTCGCCCGCCTGACGGGACTGCGCTTGGCGGTCGTTGCCGGAGCGCTCTTCATGGCCCTGGCTTACGGCTCGCTCGTCATCGGGCAGGTGGTCCCGCCCGTGCTCTGCGCGCTGTCCCTGGCAGCACTCGCGGTCCGTCAACGGCGTGCCGCGCCGGCCGCCGCACTGCTCACCTTTGCAATGATCGAGCCGCACCTGGGTCTGCCGGCCGCGCTCGCCGCCTTCGTGGCCTTTCCCTGGTTGCGCCGCGGACTGCTGATCGGCGGCGCCGTTCTCGCCGCATTGTCGCTACTCGCCGTCGGAGCGCCGACGGTCGTGCAATACTTTATGACCGTACTACCGTTGCACGCCGCTTCTGAGGTCACCGCATTCGGCGGCCAATATGGGCTTTCGCCACTCTTGTACGCGCTCGGTTTGAGCGAGCGATCGGCGCTCGCGCTCGGGTCGCTTTCCTATGCTTCGATGCTGGCGCTCGGGATATGGGCCGGCGTCAACATCGCGCGTAAAACGGCCGACGCAGCATTCGCGATTTTGGCCGCTCCCGCGTTCGTGCTGATCGGCGGGACCTTTCTACACATTCACCAGATCGCCGTTGCGCTACCGCTTGCGCTTTTGCTCTTAGTGCGCTACGGCCCGCGCCCGGCGCTGGTCGTAGCGACGGTTTGCCTTGCGATTCCGTGGGGCACGATCGCCGAAATGCCGGCGGTCGCAAGACTCCTGGCGATCGCGCCACCTAACGCAGCCGCCTCCGTTCGCTTTCCAGCGCCCCGGCCCGACGATATCGCGGAAATCCCCGAGATGCGAATGATTCGTTCGGGCGGCTTCTACGACGACCGTCGAACCAACGGCGAGCGCTTTGCGATCAAGTTTCCGACCTGGTTCGGCCTGATCGTCATCGCCGGCTATGCTTGCGCGCTGGCAGGATCGGGGCGAAAAGCGGAAGCGCAGGCCGGGATGGCGGTGGCATGACGCGACGTTGCGCGGTTCTGGACACCTTGAGAGCCATATGTTCGCCGGCGCAGCGCACTTGGCGCGGCAGCTCATGCAGCACGGCGTCCCAGGGACCGATCGCCAATCCAGCTGACCTGCGGGCGTTCTGGTCCCCACGGCCGCACGGCGCTGCATGCCTACTCGATTGACGTTCGGCGTGGAGCGGACTGCTCGTACTGATATTCCTGTCTCGTGCGACGTAACGCGACGGCGGCGCAGGGAAGCGATTGCCTTGGGTGCTATGCCGTGAAGCGAATGCTGGGCGCGCTTTGCGCGAGCGCAATTGCCGTCTTGGTGCTCGGGTTCTTCGTAAGAACCGCACAAGCGCAGGTCGGCGATGGCCCGTTAACGGACCCGATCGACTTCACGGCGTTTTACTGCGCCGGTCGCGCAGTTGCGGCGCACGCCGACCCCTACCGCGTCGAGCCGCTGCGCTCGTGCGAGCGCGCGGCGCTGGCGGAGTCGCACCTGACGGCGGTCCCGAATTTGGTCGTTCCGGCTCCGCTGCCACCGTATGCGCTGACTGTTTTCACGCTGCTCTCGCCTTTCTCGTTTCGCGCCGCGTGCACGATCTGGCTCGTGCTTCTGGCCGCTGCCACCGGCGGAAGCATCGCGCTCGTTGCGCGTCTAAGCTCGCAGCCGCTCGTCGCCGTCTTCGCAGGGCTGATTCTTTCGGAAGGGTATGCCTCNNCGCCACGCTGGTCGAACCGCATCTCGCCGTGCCAGTCTGCATTGCGCTCGGCATTTTCGTCCCGCGCTCGCGGCGTCTGCTGGCAATCCTGGTTGTGGGGCTTGCGGCGGTCTCGCTCGCGGCCGGCTGGCCACGCTGGCTCGAATACGTGACGCAAGTACTCCCGGCGCAAGCGCGCGGCGAAGGCCTCGAATGGGACGCCCAATACGGTCTGAGTGCGCTAACCCACCAGCTCGGCGCCGCGCCCGGCTTCGCGCTCGAGCTGGGTTCACTTTCCTACATTGCGATGGTCGTCGCCGGCGTCGTGCTCGCGAACCGCCTCGCGCGCGCGTACGGCGATGAAGCCTTTATCGCGCTGACGCCTCCCGCGCTCGCGCTCGTCGGTGGCCCATACGTGCACGTCCATCAGATGGCGGCGGCGATCCCGCTTGCGTTTCTGCTCCTTCGGCACGTGCCTCGCTCGCGTGCGATGCTCCTCGCCGCGATCTGCTGCCTCGCCGTCCCGTGGCAATCGTTGACCGAGCTTCCGGCCTTCGGTTTTTTGTTCTCGCACAACCACTTCATCAATCCTGCTCCGTTCTTGGCGCGCGTCTCGGATCCGAACGCGCTTGCGCAAGCGCCGTGGAACGCGTGGATCGCGACGATGGGCAACCGCGACGGTCGCACGCCGCTCGAAATCGTGCTGACGAAGCTGCCGACGTGGTTCGGATTGCTCGCGCTGTGGTGGTGCGCTCAGCGCTCGCTTGCGCCGCGCGCGCGCTTACGCGCCGCGGCTAGCGCGTAAACTTCGGCTCGCTCGCCCGCGCCCTCGTTGGCGAGCCGCTTGGCAACACCCGCGACGGAAAGGCCGGCTTCGAGCAGAGCATCGACGCGCGCCTCAAGATCGACGGTCCCTAGGTGCTCGCGTTCCAGGGCACTTCCTTCGATGACCAGCACGATCTCGCCACGCACGGGCTGCTCGAGTGCACATCGCACGTTTTCGGGCGTCCCCAGAATCTGCTGCTCGTGCAGCTTCGTCAACTCGCGAGCCAGGAAGAGGTGCGCATTCGGCGCGAGCTTTTGAAGCACCTCGAGGGTTGTTAAGATTCTGCGCGGCGATTCGTAGAAAGCGCTTGCGGCGCTGCGTCCCAACGCCGTGCGTAAAATGGCCTCACGTGCGCCGGCCGTGCGCGGTACGAATCCACCGAAGACGAGCCCCTCGAGTTCGAACCCCGAAAGGACGGCCGCACACACGAATGCTACCGGACCCGGCAGGACGTCGACGGCGACGCCCGCGGCACGCGCGGCGCGGATAAGGTCGCGGCCGGGGTCGGAGATGCCAGGCGTGCCGGCGTCGCTGACGACCGCTACGGAAGAGCCTGCGGCGCGCTCCAAAATCGCAGGCGTCACGGCCGCGGCGTTCTGCTCGCGGTAGCTCCAAAGCGTCTTGCCCGCGATGCCGTACGCGCTCAGCAGGCGACGCGTCACGCGCGTATCCTCGGCCACGATGAGGTCGCATGCGCGCAACACCTCTAGCGCGCGAAGCGTGACGTCGCGCAGGTTGCCGAGCGGCGTCGGCACGAAGGTCAGTCCCACATGGCGGAGAGTTCGATGAACGGCCAAGGAGCCTTCGTCCGGGAAATCGAGCTGCGCGGGCACATCCTGGACTCGGGCGTCTTCGGGCGCGTCCTCGAGCTGATCATGGACAACGAATTCGCCCGCTACACGATCGACAACTTTTCAGTGGGAAAAACCGCGACCGAATCGAGCACGGCGCGGTTGCGGATCGAGGCGGAGTCGGCTGCGGCGCTGGAAGATCTGCTTGACAAACTGCGCGATATCGGCGCCGTCGTTGCGGGCGACAGCGACGCCGTGATGGAGGCCGCGCCCGGCGACGGCATTTTACCCGATAACTTCTACGCGACGACCAACCTCGGGACTGAGGTTTGCGTTGCCGGCAAGTGGGTCGAGGTGGCGCTGACGGAGATGGACTGTGCGATCGTGGTCGAGGACGGCTCGGCGCGCACGGTGCCCCCTTCCGACATCAAAGCGGGCGATGCGGTCGTCGTCGGTCACAGCGGCGTCCGGGTGCAAGCGTTACAGCGGCCCAGGCGCAAACAAGTCTTCGAGTTCATGTCGAGTGCGGTCTCGAGCGAGAAGCCGAAGGAATCGCTGATCGCCGAGGTCGCGCGCGAGCTGATCGCGACCAAGGCGCAGGGGAAGCGCGTTCTGCTCGTCGGCGGCCCCGCGATCGTGCACACCGGCGCCGGCAAGTACCTCGAGCAGCTCATTCGTCACGATTTCGTCGACGCGCTCTTCGCAGGCAACGCGCTCGCGGTTCACGACATCGAGTCGCAGTTTTTCGGCACCTCGCTAGGCGTCGACCTGGACGACGCTTTTCCGGTCGAGGAAGGTCACGTCCACCACCTGCGAACGGTCAACCGCATCCGCGCCCTGGGCGGGATCGGCCCGGCGATCGAGGCCTCCGTTCTGCGTGGCGGCATCATGTACGAAGCGTACCGCAAGGGAATGCCGGTCGTGCTCGCGGGATCGATCCGAGACGACGGCCCCCTACCCGACGTGATCACCGACGTGGTCGAGGCGCAGCGTGCGATGCGGCGCTATGTCCCCGAGATCGGCATGGCGCTGATGGTTTGCACGCTGCTGCACTCGATCGCCGTCGGCAACCTGCTCCCGGCGAGCTGCAAGACGATCTGCGTCGACATCAACCCGGCCAGCGTGACCAAGCTGACCGACCGCGGAACACAGACGATCGGGCTCGTCATGGACGCGGCCTCATTCCTCCGCGAGATTTGGCACGCCCTGAGCGCCAAGGCGGCGCCCACTCGAGTCACAGGATGAGCGTCGCTTACTGAGTTCTTGGGAAGCGGCTGAAGCTGCGGCGCGGAGACTTGGGATTGGATCGCGGTGGCGACGGTTCATTTTACATATCATCTGCATCAAGAGCTCACCCCGGGCGAAAAATAAACATGTTTATGTAGCGTTCGTCGAACACCGCGTCGGCGTCGTCGAGGAAAGCCGCCTGGTCCCTTTTCACATCGAACTCGTCGAGGTCGCTAAGAACTCCACGCCGATAGAAGCTGCCGCGATAACGGAGGTTTTCCACGCGAGCGAACACGTCTTCGATTCGCCTCGAGGCTAGATGACGCTGTTCGACCTCGACGAGAAGGATCGGGCGGCAGCGTTGCAATGTTTCGGTGGCACCCGCGATCACCCGGTCTTCGTGCCCCTCGACATCGATCTTGACGAACCCAACGTCAGAAAAACGAAAATCGTCGATGCGCTTGGCGGATACCGTGACGGTCTCGGAGCGATCCGAGCGAACGTCGATGCTTGCTTGCCCTGAGAGCGTCGCCCGCCCGAGGCGGCCCTCGAACCAGGGCACGTTGAGCTCTACCGTTCCCATTGAGTCGGAAAGCGCGACATTATGAACCTTGAGGTTGGGCGCGAACACCTTGCCGAAGGCGCGCAGATTTCGTACGCACTCTTCCTGAGGCTCGAAGGCATCGACACGCTCCGCGAGGCGGGCCAGCGCGAAGGTATACAATCCGTGGTTGGCGCCGACGTCGAGAGCGCGGCCGGTCGCTGGACAGATTTCGCTGATACGCGCTAACATCGCTTGCTCGCCGCGTTTCGCGAGACGCAACGCGGTAAAATGCAACGGAACGCGTAGCGGCCGTGGGATCACGCGTGCCAGCAGCCTATCGGTCTCGTCCAGTAGGGAGCGCGTCACGAGTCCATCACGCTTCCCTCGCGGCGACTCTCTCGAAAACGTCGCGCAAGCGCCGAGCGCCTTTGTCCCAAGTAAACATTGAGGAGCGGTCGCGTCCGGCTCGAATCAGATGATGGCGCAGCGCTTCGTCCTGAGTCACGTTTTCGAGGGCAGCTGCCATCGCGCGATCGTCGTTCGGGTCGAAGTAGCGCGCGCAGTCGCCTGCGATTTCGCGCAACGGCGGTATGTCAGAACAGGCGGTTGGTACGCCAGCGGTCAGCGCCTCCAACACGGGGATCCCAAAGCCTTCGAATCGCGAGGGATAGACGAAGGCGCGCGTTTGGGCGAAGCGCTCGTATAAATCGGCGCGCGGTATCCAGCCGGTAAAGTCGACGTCCCCTTCCAGTTGCAGTTGCGCCCGCAGCCGCAGCAAGCGCTCCGTCTCGAAGCCTTTCAAGCCACAGATAACGAGGCGATACTCCGGGCGCCGTTCCCTGAATCGGACAAACGCACGCAGCAGCGTATCGATATTCTTATGCGGATGCAGCGTAGACACCGAAAGGATCATCGGCTTGCTTGGTGGTCGCGCTTCGCGGCGCGCGGCGACGTTCTGGAACCCGCGTTCGGTGCCGTGCGGCACCAGCACGATGCGATCTTCCGCCCACGGGTAGAATCGCGTGAGGTCCCTCTTCGCAGAATCTGACAGGGTGACGATGTGTCGCGAACGCCGAGCGGATGCCGGAAGTAGGAGGTTCCAAAAGGGGCGGTCGAACCAGCGCGCGTACTGTGGGTGGCTCCTGTACTGCAAGTCGTAAAAGACGGTAACCATTGGCGCACGGCACAGGAGCGGAGCCGTAAAGCCACCGTTGAAGACGATATCGAGCTTGAGACGTTCGACGTCGATCAGCAATCGCGTCTGTTCGAAAGCAATGCGCGCAGGGCGTGAGGCGGCGTGCACCGGCTGGGGACGATCGTGAAAATTGGGAGCCTCCGGTACTATATCTGGCCCGGTTTCGGCGTTGCGAAAGATGAAATAGTCGTTGCGTGAGTCCGCTCCGGCCAGGGCAGAGATCAGGCTACGCATATAAATTTCCGTGCCGCCGACCCCGCCGGGAAGGAGAAAAAGCACGTTGATGCCTATCCGAAGCGGCGATCTGCCACGCGCGTGACCTTGCGTCATGGGTGGGATATCGGCAGCCTAAAGGCCGGTCGGCACGGCACACGAAGGAAGTCACGGGCCTAGTTCTAGGAACCCCCTCGGCCCCGAGATGGACCTACGCGGCATCAAGCGCTTGAGCCAGCGCCCCGGCGGAAAGAAAGGCTCACAAATGGCGGGCTAGGCGTCGATACAGAGGGTGTGGGGAACCTCTGGGTCGTCGTTCCGGCCTACCGGGAATCGGCTGTTATCGCCCAGACCCTCCGGGGTCTTGCGCGCTTTCTGCCGCGCGTGGTCGTTGTCGATGATGGGTCTGCCGATGAGACAGCCTCCCTGGCCCGAGACGCGGGCGCAGTGATCGTCCAACACGCCGTCAATCTTGGCGCGGGTGCGGCTACGCAAACCGGCATCGAGTACGCCCTTTCGCAAGGTGCCGACTACGTCTGTACATTCGATGCCGACGGGCAGCACGATTCTTCCACCATCGACGTCATGCTGGAGGCGCTGACCTCGGGGAAGGCGGAAGTTGCGCTCGGCTCGCGCTTTCTTGGCGCGACCGAAGGCATGACCGCCGCCCGCCGCCTCGTTTTGCGTGTGGCTATAGCCTTCACACGCTGGCAGACCGGACTGCCGCTGAGCGATACGCACAACGGCCTGCGCGCGTTCACTCGGCGCGCGGCCGAACTGATCGACCTCCGCCACGCGGGAATGGCTCACGGATCGGAAATCCTGGCGCAAATCGCGCGCCAGCGGCTCAGCTACGTGGAGGTTCCAACGACTGTTCGCTACAGCGCCTACTCGATGCGGAAGGGTCAGTCGTTGTCCAATTCCGTAAAAATCGTGTTCGAGCTCTTCTACGCGGCATGGTCGCGTTAGGACCTGCGGATGATTGTTTCAGTCCTGAGCGCGGCGATCCTATTACTCGGCCTCTACGTGGGTAGCCACCGCCTCAACGGTTGGCAAGTTGCCGCGGTCGTCGGAATTGGCACACTTGGCCTGGCGCTAGTGGTGTTCCCTCAGTTTGCTTCTTACGCTGCGCGCCTGCTCGGCGTCGGGCGCGGCACGGACTTGCTGCTTTACTTCGCAGTCATGGCGGGACTCTTTGTCGGCGCGAATCTCTATTTTCGCCACAAGCGCCAGGAGGCGCAGCTTATCGCGATCGTGCGCAAACTCGCTCTAATCGAAGCCAACACGAGCAGCCAGCGCTAACGGAGGAGCAGCACGGAAGCGAGCGCCCTATGCCGCCGGGATTCCGAAGCGTAGCGGTTCGAGCTCGGAGAATAACGGTTCGGGCGCCCAGCTGCCTTCGTAACCGCCCCAGCGTCCGGCCAGAAAATCGCGAAACGCACGTAGAGACGCTCCGGCTCCATCCAAGCGGCCTGCCCTTGCGTTGAGCGCCGTAAGCGCGATGGCGGCCGCGATGAGCGTCAACGTGGCCGACGGCAGGTGGTACCAGCGCGCGTGCTTCTTCACCAAGATCAGAGTACTACGCAAACCCGTGTAAATGTGGCGGCTTGAAGCAATCCCATTGGAGGCGGCTCGTCGGTGGAATACGCGAACTTGGGGAACGAGCCGCTCTGCGTAGCCCGCTTTGCGCAGGCGTAGGGCGAAGTCGACATCGTCGCCGTACAGGAAGAAGTCCTCATCGAGCCCGCCGGCTCTTCGGAAGGCTTCGGCGCTTACGGCAAGGCACGAGCCGCTTAAGCAGGTGACCGCACGGTATCGGCGCTCGCCATCAGCCCTCGCCCCGGCAAACTGCCCACGTGCAATCGGGAAGAAGAGCGAATAGCGATAACCGGCTGACTGTATTCTGGCCGCACCGTCTCCATCGGTCTCGACGATCAGCGGACCAACCGCGCCGAGCGTCGGGTCTGCGGCAAGCGCGTCGATAAGGGTCGGGATGACGGCGACTCCCGGCTCAATCCACGCATCGTTGTTGAAAAGCACGATGTAGCGAGCGCCATCTCGCAATGCGGCGGCGGCGCCGATATTGACGGCTCGAGCGAAGCCGTGATTGTTGCGCATCGAGATCATTTTGATCGTGGGATACCGCGCGCGCAACATCCGGACGTCGTCGCCCGACGAACCGTTGTCGACCACAATGAGCCGGCTGGCGGGCAGCCCTGAGCTGATCAGGCTGTCCAGGGCATTGGCCGTCTCGCCAGCGCCATTCCAGTTGAGAATCACCACGGCGGCTTCGGATGGAGGAACCCGCATGCTCGAGTTTTCGGCAAGCTCTCAGCTTTTCTGCAGCGCGTTGCCAGCCGCCCTCAAGAGTGGCTGCGCGCGGGACGATATACGACAAGACCGCCATGCGCTCGACGTTCCAATCTGGACCCCCTAACGGCACGCTCCGCTCGGGCGACGCGTCGTCCGAAAGGATGTTCCGCGTGGCGCTCCTGGGGATTGTCGCTATTTCTGTCGCGTTGGCCATGATCTGGGTCGTGCGCGTGCCTTTTTTCCAGTCGCCCGATGAGAGCGCTCACGCCGACTACGCTTTCGCCATTGTCTCTGCCGAACGACCCGTCCTCGCCCGTGAAGGACGTCCCGCGACCGACGTCGACCCACAGACGGCTTATCTCGAGACGGTGACCGGTTTCCGCGAGATGCGCTATAACGCGAACGGCCGAGCGCCCGTAGGTTACGGCACGGCCGCCTACTTCGCGCGTGTCGATCGCGGTGCTCCGCGCCCGCGCGCGACCTTTCTGATGGGAAACCAACCGCGGCTGCCCTACGTCGTCGGATCGTATGCGCCGCTCTACTATGTCATGGAAGCGCTCGTTATCGGAGTCGCGCAAACGGCAACACACTCGCTGAGCTTCTCCTATTTCGCGGCGCGCGCGCTCAACGTTGCGACGCTGGCCATCAGCCTTTTCTTAACATACGGGATCGCGCGAGAGCTGCGAGTCGGTAGATGGCTCGCTCTCGCAGCGACGGCGATTGCCGGATGGCTTCCGCTCACCTCGTGGGTATCGTCGTACGTTCAGCCCGACAACCTTGCGTTTGCGCTAGTGTCGTTCACGCTGTATCTCTCCCTTCGACTGCGGCGCCTGCCCAATTTCGCCGATACCATAATGCTCGGCATCGCGCTCGGATTGTTGTCTGCCACAAAGCTGCAGTACCTGGCGGCGGTCGGCATACCGGTCTTGGCCGCGCAGTGCGCGCAGATGCACCGCCGGCGCGAGCCAATGGGCGCAAGGCTGACTTCGCTGGCAATACTGTTCGGGCCGGCACTTGCCATCGGGGCGATCTGCGCGTGGGTTACTGCGTCCGGCGGCGAACTGAGCAACTCGCGGATCGCCTCCTACGCCGGCGGCTTGCACGACGCCGCGCGGCACGGAATCAGTTCGGCGGCCGGCTACGTAGGCGCAATGTTGCAGTGGGCCTTCTACGTTATCTTCGGCGGCGGAATCGGCTTCAAGACATATTGGGGCGCTATCTCTTGGACGGCAACCCCGATTCTCTTTGGCAATGAGGCCGCGACTGAGTTCATTGATCGGGTGCTCCTCATTGGCACCCTCGTCACGCTGACGTTGGTCACAATGCGCGCTTGGAGCAGCATACATCGCCTCGTCCTGGTAGGGCGGCGACGCTCTTGGGCGACTGCCATCGAGATTGCGCTCGCTGACACGCCGTTCAATTCGTACGCTTTTTTCAACCTTATCATGATCGTCCTATTCATTTACACCGGCGGGGAGATCGGGCGACAAGGTCGCTATTGGCTTCCCTTTCTGCTGCCCGCGACCTTATGTGCGATCGCGTACGCGCCGCGAGTGCTCCGCCGCCCCGGCCGCCCCGCGCTATCCGCGCTGATGACGGGTGGCCTCTTGCTGTACGCGATCGGTGGCGCCTTCTTCGGATTGAAGACCCTCGAAGCTCGCTTTTACGGACCGGCCCTGCGGCCAAGTGCGGCGGACTTGGAAGCGTTTGCGCGCATCGATCTGGTCGACGGACGACCAACGTTTACGCCGCTGGGACTCACGACGTTGCGCGTCGCCGCGGACGCACCGATCTCCGTAGAAGGCTGGGCTCTCGATTCACGCAGCGGCGTCGTTGCGCGCAACGTGACGTTGCTCGTCGACGGTCGCCGCATCCATTCGACCTACGGCTTCGCCCGGCCTGACATCGCAGCGCGGCAGCACGACGACGGCTTTCTGCGTTGCGGCTTTCGCGGGACGATCGGCGCGAATTCGCTAGCCCCAGGCCGGCACGACCTCAGTCTGCTCGTGATCGAGCGGAGTCGTCCGTTGGGCGTCCGCTCCGCGGTTCCCGTGCGCCTCGAAATCCTGCCCGCGACCGGCGCCGCGAGCCGCTTGCGCGCCGAGGGCGAACACAATGGCGAGCCCAAGCCACGTCGGGATGCGGGCTAAGGTGAAGAGCAAGACGTTGCCGTGAAAGGTCGTATTGATAAGTACGTGCCAGCTTCGCTCCGCGAGGAACGCAGCGTCGGCACCACCGAGAATCGAGTAATCGGCCGGAGGGCGCACCGTGAAGGCACTCATCGCACCGACGATGGCGCAGGCCGCAAGTGCGCCGAGGGCGAGTGCGAACGTGAAACGCAGGCGCAAGAGATCGCGCGCCAAGATGACCGTCGCCAATGCGACGAGCGGCAGCACGCTCATCAGATCGACGAACGCTCCCCAAGGGATCGCCAGTAGCAAAACAGCAAGCGCTGCCAACCTTCGCTGTTGCTTGGGAGCACGCGCATAGAGCCAGAGAGCCGCGGGCACAGCCGCTGCGATATGCTGTATGTGCAGGTACGGCCCGCCGAAAAGAGCGACGGCGGGCGGGGTAAGGACGAGCGATCCGTCACCCAGCCGTCGTCGCGCTATCGCGCCGGCAAGCCCGACGCCGAGCAATGCGGCAAGTGCGTAGCTGGCGGTCCCGATCCGCTCGGCGAGCTGGTCTTGGGCGCCAAGTTCGACGGCGGCATAGCTCGCGCTGTACTGTTCCTCATTGTGGAGCTCGGCGCGAACTTGCGCCGGCAGCACAGCCGTCACATATTCGACTGTGCCGCGCAAGCCGGCGCAGCAGAGCTGCAAACCGAGCAGAAGGCCGCCGCACAGAAGAAGCGTCTTGCGCGTGCGTGGCGCGTACGCGAATAGTGCGGCCAACGCCGGCAGCGCCAAATGCGGCTCGATGGTCGCCAGCGTCGCAAACACTGCAGCGCTACGCGGACGGTTGCGTTCCAGCGCATGCGCCGCGAAGACGAGGGCGGCGACGGCGAGTGGCACGAGCTGTCCCAGAATGAGTGAGACGAACAGAACCGAGAGTAGCGTCGCGGCCATGACGACGGGGGGCGAGAGCCCCGTCAACCGGACGAGGGCGTACACCGCAAGCGCATATACGAATATCTGTAAGACGATCCAAAGCGCGTCCGCAATTACGAACGGCAAGTGGCCGAACGCCTGGAAAAGCGGCACGACGTAACCCGGTATCGGCACGGGAATCGCCAGCTTGCTGCCCGGACGGAAGGCTTGCCCGATGCGATGCTCGCACGTGCGCAGCGGCTCGGTCAGATACGGATCGCGCCCCTCATTTGCAACTTGACCGGCGCAGTAAAAAGCGACGAAGTCGTATTGAAACGCCTTCACGTGCGAGGTGTTGGCGACGGCAACGAACACATTCCCAGCAACCAGCGCAGCGACAAGCGCAACAAGCAGTCCGTTTTTCCAGCGCTCCGTCATCTTGCCGCGGGGCCGCGCATCTGTCTGCCTACCCCGGGAGATAGCGCCGGGCACCGAGATAGCGACTGCGAAAGTAGTCCGACTCGAAGCTTGCGACGTGCACGTTTTGCGCGATGCTATTGACGAAATAACCGTTGCCAAGGTAGATGCCGACGTGCGACGGACCGTAGTCGTAGGTTTGGAAAAAGACCAGGTCGCCCGGCGACGGGTTTCCGATTACGGGGCGCCCGGAATAAAACTGCGCGTCGGCCGTTCGCGGAATGGCGATGCCGAGCCGGGCGAAGGCATACCACGTGTAACCCGAGCAATCGAAACCGGCGGGTGAGCTGCCGCCCCACACGTACGGGACGCCGACGTAGCTCATCGCAATGCGCAACAAGTAGCCTTGGAGCGTGCTGAGCAAGGGCGTGAAGGCCGGTGCGAGCCGGGTCGCGGCAGCCCGTGCGCGGATGGGGGCCTTTCGCGCGGGTTTCGGCCGAGCGGAGGGGTGGGCCGATGGGGCGCTGACCGGCGCACTTCCCCCCGCTAACTCGATCACGCCCGCCTGCGCCGCAGCCTGTCCGAGCAGGAAAATCAAAACGAATGACAGGCCGATCGTTTGCATCGCTTTCCAGTAATCGGTGCGCGAGGACGGATGTTGAGCCGAAATAGACCGATATGGGGCGTTCCCAGATAATCTGGCTGGCGGCTCTGGTGGCCTTGGACCTAGCCGCGTACCGGCTCGTCCCCTCGGCGCGCGCCGCGTATGACTTTACGAAGGGCAATACGGTCACGACCCACATCGTCGACCGTGCGCTGACCCCAATTCCGATCGTCCAGAACACGAGCGAAGCCTGGCCGCTGCTGCTTGCGGTTGCCATTGCCTACCTGGTGGCATACGCCGCCTACGAAGCGATGTGCCGCTCCCGCATGCTTTCCGCGAAAAGCGTGTGGCTCGCGCTTGCGCTCGGCGGAATCACGATGCTCTTTGTGCCGTATCTGCCGACGAGCGATCCCTACGCCTACGCCCTCTACGGGCTGGAGGCCGGCCCGCTTGACCTCAGCCCCTACGTTCCCCAGGCGTTCGACTCTAGCCACTCGCCGTGGGCAAGCGCCCTGCTCGGTATATTCCCGGATTCGCACGCGTACGCGCGCACGTGCAACTACGGGCCTGTTTTCGTCTTCGTCTACGCTTCGCTCGCCCTTGTTCTCATGCATGCACCGCTTCTGGCTTATCTCATCGCGGAGCGGCTTCTCGGCGTACTTGCGCTTGCGATCGTAGCGTTTATCCTCATGCGAGCCGACCGCGATACGCGTGGCGTCAACCACGCGGCCCGCTTCGTCTTACATCCGTTGGTCATCACCGAGTTCGTCGCCTTCGCTCACGGGGACGTGGTCATGTTCGCTCTCTTGGCGGCAGCGTATTTTGCGTGGAGGCGCGGCTGGTTCGGCGGCGCGGCCGCCCTGTGCGTGCTATCCGTCGGCGTGAGAAGCGTCGCCGTGCTCGCCTTGGCTGCGTTACTGCTGTACGTCCTGCGCTTGCGCCCCCGGGCAATACCCGCTAGCGTCGCGGGCGCGTTTGTAGCCGGGTTGGCCATGTACGTATCGTCGCGCGTTCTGCTGGGCGGCTTCTCACTGGGCGGCGAGCCGATCTTTAATGCGCTCTCCGCGCCCGGCCTCGCGCTCGCCTCAATGCTGGGCCTTCGCAGCCCTATCGCGATCGGCGTGACCGCGCAGGCGGCGCTCGGGGCGACGATCGCGCTTCTCTTGGCACGACGCTGGTGGGAAAAGCCGAAGCTCGACGCCTTAGCGTGGTGGCCTTGGGCGGCACTTGCGGCCGGCCCGAGCATCTATCCGCACTATCTTACGTGGACGGTCGCCGTAGCCTCGCTGCACGAAAGTCGGCGCATGCGCTTCGTGACGGCGGTCGGATCGGTGTGCGCCCCGCTCCTGTACCTGACCCACATGAACGTCTTCCCTGTCCCTGGTCCGCCGCGCGAGGTGTATATCGGCGTCCTCGCCATCGTCTGGGTGAGCGTTATCCTGGCGCTGGCGTATCGTTCCGAAGCGCGCCTCGTTGCGCAACCTGCCATGACGCAAGCAACAGGCTGAGAAGCGCCGCGAACGTCGGAAGCTTCGCGAGCAGAAACGTGCCTTCGTTCTGATGGTAGCTGGCCTCTATGAAAGCGCGCCACGTCGCCTCTGCCAATTGCGTCGCTCCCGCAACCTGCTCGATTGCGGCGGCAGCGTCCGGCCGCGGCACCAGATCGAAGAAAGGAAGGATGAGTGCGGCCGCGGCACAGAGGCCGGCCAGAAGTGACGTGCGCACGGGTGCCGCGAAGAGATCGCCGACCAAGACGCCGGCTACGAGAACGACGATGGGCGCGAAAACGAGCAACTCCGCGAACTCGCCCCAAGGCACGGCGAGCAATACGAGCGCGACCCGCGCCATTTTCGAATTCGTCGTTCCAGCGATGATGGCCGCAGCCGGGATCGCTACCGCAACTTGTTGGATGTGCAAGAACGGACCGCCGATCAACGCGATGGCCGCGGGAACCGTTACGAGTAGCGCGGCCGAATATCCACGCCGGTAAAGCTGTCCCGACAGCGCGACGCCTCCGGCGACCGCCGCGACGTACGAAAGGTTTCCGGCGAGCGCCGCCGTCTGGCTGTTCAAGCCGGCGAGATGCACGAGGTACGCGAGCGAGTATTGTTCTTCGTTAGCGACTTCGCTGAGGACGTGCGCCGGCAGTACCTGTACTATGTATTCGAGGTTCCTGGCGACGCCAAGAAATGCGAGCGAAGCGATCGACAGGATGACCGCGGCCGAGGCAAGCACCGGACGCGCCCGGGCCGTCCACACTGCGAGAGCGAGGCACGCCGGAAGGCCGATGTGCGGCTCGATCATTGCGCACACCGCCCAGGCGGCGGCACGCTCCGGCCGGTCGAGCACGAGCTCTCTGGCTGCGAGGCCGAGCGCCGCAACCGCGAACGGTACGAGTTGCCCGAGAACGGCCGAAGTGAAGCCTACCGAGAGCAGAAGCGCCGACCACACCGTCCTACGCTGGAGACCGCTCACCGCGGCGATCGTCTCCGCCGACACGACCAGCGCAACGAGCTCGAGGAGAGTCCATAGCCCTCCCGCGAATGCAAAGGGCAGTCGCGCGAGCGGTGCGAGGAGCAGAAGCGCGTAACCGGGCAGCGGGACCGGCACGGCGAGTTGTGCCAGGTCCTGCCGGAACGGCACGCCGATCGCGTGCTCGCACGTGCGCAGCGGTTCGGCCAAATATGGGTCGTGCCCCGACGCGGCGACGCTCGCTCCGCAGTAGAACGCGCGAAAATCGTAGAGAAAAGCGCGCGTCGGAAAGGGCACCGCATGCGTCGCGACAAGCACCACGGTTGCCGCAGCGGCGAGCGCGACGAGCGCTAGCGATCGAACGGGAACGTTACGCCCTGCGGATCGCGTGCCGCCGGCTGTCGTTGGTTTCGAGCTCGCGCACGCTGTGAAGTTCCACGACAACCGGCGATGACTCCTGGGATGCGCCGGCGCGATCGACGTGCGTATCGTGCAGCGCGAACGTTTCCGGGACGTCGGCGATCTCGAGCAATCGCCCGAATGACGGGCGAATCCGCCGCAGGTACTCGGCGACGAACGACGGCGCGGTCAAGGGGCGCTCGACAACCGACCAAAACGCGAAGCCGCCGCCGACGCCGGCTGCTGCCGCTACGATCATTGCCGGAGGGCCGCCGATGCGCGCGCCAAGGGCGGACACGACCGCGCCCACGATCGGCTCGTGCACGAGATAAATACTGTACGACGCGGTGCCAACGGTGACGAGCGCGCGCGACGAGAGCAAACGCCGCAGCCACTCGCGGTAACCGGCGTAGAGCACGAAGAAAAATGAGGCCAGATGCCAACCGACGTTGGTCTGGATCGGAAAATGGTAACGCTGTTCGTTGAGCAGCGCAAAGATGATGCACGCCAGACAGAGCAGCGGTGCGTATCGCACGACCGGATGTTCGCGTAGCGCCAGGCCCGCGGCGACGATGCCGAGCAAGAATGCCGGCATGACGCCGACGTCGGTGCTCGTGGCACGCGTCAACTCTGAAGCGACGATCACGAGCACCAGGACCGCGAGAAAGCTGCGCTGCGAGCGTACCCAGAGCGCAAGCATCAGCGGAAAGAGAAAGTACCATCGGAACTCGACGGCAAGCGACCAGAACGACGCGTTGATATGCTGCAGCCCCTGGTCCATGAAGAGCAACTCGCTCGCGACGTCGGCAGCGCCGAAGGGCTGCATCCCGGGAGGGAGCGGCAGGTTGTGGCTCATCAAGAAGCCGCCGAGTGCGGCGAACGCTCCGACCGCAGCCGCGTAAGGCGGCAGGATGCGCAGTACGCGTTTGGCCGCATACCCGGCTAGGTCGAATGGTGCGCTTCCGGCGCGCGCCAGTTTCTCGAGCGTTGGGCGCGCGAGGCAGAATCCGGAAAGCACGAAGAAAAGGTCGACGCCGTGCGAGCACTCCTTGAAGAACTCCTCGAGGCGCACGCCCGGCAGGTGGACTCGGGCATGAAAGACGACCACGAGCAGCACCGCCACGGCACGAAGCCCATCGAGGTACCCCAGGCGAGCCGCGGGCGCGAGCGCTTGCCGCACGTTCACGTTCTTCCGATTTTCGGCCGGCCCGGCGGGCGGCCTAAGCCACGCAACGAGCAGAACGGCGCCCGGCGCCGCTCTGCTTGGATTTTGAGGTGCTTTGCGTCACTATTTCGTTACGACGGTGGGCGTCATCACGAAAACGACGTCGGTGTCCTGTTTCTGATAGGAGACGTCCCGGAAGAGCGCTCCGAGGATCGGGATGTCGGCCAAGAGCGGGATTTTCTGGACGCTCTTCTGCTCGACGCGGCGCAGCAGGCCACCCATCACGATGCTGTCGCCCGACTGGGTGATGACCTCGGTGGAAAGTTGGCTCGTTTTGAAAGCCGGGACGACGAAGCCGTTGAGGTTGATGCCGTCGGCAAAGTCGAGGTCGGAAATCTCGGGCGCAATCTTGGTGTCGATGCTGCCGTCACCGAGCAATATGGGCGTTACCTTGAGTTGAACTCCGTAGTCCTTATACTCGATCGTCACCGTTCCAAGCCCGTTGGAAACCGGGATCGGAATTTGCCCGCCGACCAGGAAGTCCGCCTCTTTTCCAGGCAGCGTCACCAAATCCGGCGACGATAAGATTTTGGCGTGCCCCTCCGTCAACAGGAGGTCGAGCGTCGGCGCGAGCAGCGACGCGCGCGCGTAGTTCCCGAGCTTGAAAGCGCCGCCGAACGTCGTTGGGGCGTAGGGATTTTCGACACCGACGATCGTCGGCGTCGGGCTAAGCCCGTACGAAATGTTCCCGATCAGAACGCTGCTGGATCCACCGCCGCCGGCGGTCGCGGTTTGCAGGCGCAGGCCGAGTTGGCTCTGGGCGGTCTTGTCGACCTCCAAAACGTACACTTTGACGTCGACCTGACTCGTCGTGTCCACCGCTATCCGGTCGATGACTTTGCCGTCACTCGCAAGGTACGGACCCGCCAGACCGCTGACTTCATCGAGCGCTTTTTGCGCGCCGGCCGCGTCGTGCACGTTGCCGCTGACGATGACGTTACCTTTCTCGTCGGTATCGACGCGCAGCTCTCGGGCGCCGGGGACCGACGAGAGCTGACCCTGCAGGTTGCCGAGCGGCGACTTTACGGTGACCGCGTCGACGATGAAGGCGTTTTGGCCCGAAACTTTGAGCCCGTTAAAGTTCTTGAGGACGTCCCGGAGATGGCCGTAGGCGGCTTCGTCGGCGACGTCGCCACGCACGATGATGTTCGTATTGAAGGCGACCACTTGGACGTCGGGTTCGTTGATGGCGGCCCGCATGATGCGCGCGATGTCGTCGATGCTTTGCTCGGTTACCGTGACCTCATAGGTTAGGCGTCCGCGCCCCGTCCACACGAAGATCGTCGTGTGCCCCGGCGTCTTGCCGTTGACGACGAGTTGCTCGCTACCGATCGGCACGACGCCGGCGATCCGGCCGTCGCCGACCGCGACACGCGTCAGGCCGGCGGCGGCAAGGATGACCGAGTGACCGGTTTGGATCGAAAGGATCGTAACGGAGTCGGCGGCGGCGGGCACGCCCGCGGAAACGATTCCGAGCGCGAGGATTCCCCCCGTCAGGAGAGCCCGAAGACGATGTACGACCACGCGAAGCTCCATTGGCCAGTGATGGACGCGCCGAACGCCGGCCCAAGAGGCCGGCATCGACGGCACTAACATTTCGTAATCGGCTGTTCGAAACTAATTCTATACGTCCAACACGCGAAAAGCGGAGGTCAACAACGTGCATCGACTGGCGATGGTAGCGCTCTTCGTGCTCTCCTCATATGCTGCGGCGACCGTGGCCGTCGAGGCGCACGACGTCGCCCTAACCATGGTCGCAGCCAACCTGGGGTACCAATACGCGTACCTGGGTCCCGAGGACGCGGTCGCATTGACCCGTCCGGGTGTGGTCATCTTGATCCGTCCCGGGGAACGTCTCTTCGACGTCAACGATCGAACCGAAACGGTCGACGGCCCGCCACCCCACTTCTATCAAAGCGACCTCTACGTCTCCGCGACCTTCATCGGGCGGCTGCGGCAGATCGCGTCACATTATCCCCTGGCGAGCCTGGCTGAGCGATCCGAGGTCGCCGGCCGCTCAAATACCGACCTTGATCTGCCGACACAGGTAAACGGCGCCATTACGGCACTCGACGTCCGCCAGGTCCCTGGTCAACAGGAACTGAGCGTGTCGGGTAAAGGCCCGGCGAATGTACCGATAACCCTATCACTGGTCGGAACTTTCTCATCCGAGATTCCCGACGTCGTCCTTACTCGTACGAAGGTTTTCACAAGCAATGACGGCCGCTTCTCGGCGGACGTCTCGGTCGCCCCAGGATACTTTCGCGGTGCTTATCTCACCGTGGTTGCCTCGTCCCTTCCGGGAGTAAAACCACAGTCTTACCGGATGGTCACGCAAGCACCAAATGCGGACGTCTCGGTTCCCGGAGAACAGGAACAACGGTCGATTCGGTAGACCCGGCCGGACCAAGACAAATCCTCTCACATCACTCACATCACTGCATCTTAAGGAGAACTCGTGCTCAAGAATTTCACATCGATGCTTCGTAACGAAGAAGGCCAGGGGCTGGTCGAATATGCCCTGATCATCGCTCTCGTGTCGATCGTAGCCATCGCTGCGCTCCGTCTGCTCGGCCAAAAGGCGAACAACTCCCTGTCCAACGCGGCCGGCAACCTCAGCTAAGACCAGAAGAAACCAGCTCGAGTCCTCGATGCCGGTCTCGCCGTCCGGCATCGAGGACGTCTCACTCTACGGCGACACGCTTCGAGACTGGCCGATGGCATTGCACACGACCCACTGTATCGCAGACGCTCGTTCACTCGATCCGGGCTGCCGGCCGTGACGCTGGCGATTTGGCTCGTCCTTGGGGCTTGCGCGATCGCGGTCGCGACCGATGTCGTGACGCGGCGCATCCCGAACGCGCTGACTCTGGCACTCGCCGCGGCGGCTCTCATATTACACGGGCTGCACGGGTGGGCGCCGCTCGGCGTCGCGGTGGCCGCAATGGCGGCCGTACTGTGCCTCGGGTACGTCGCTTTTTCGTTCGGCTGGCTCGGCGGCGGCGATGTCAAGTTGCTGGCCGCGTCGGCTGCGACCCTCGGCTTTCCCGATGCGATTCCGTTTCTGCTGTACACCGCGATTGGTGGAGGCGTTCTGGGGTGCGCTTTCGCCGTCGCGACGGGCCGCCTGGGCTCGGTGTTCCGCGCGGTCGGCTTGATCTTGCGACCGTTCGCTTATCAAGGCACGGTGGCCATCAAACCGACTAGTCCAACCATGATGCCCTACGCTTGCGCGATTGCGCTCGGAGCGGTCGCAGTCGCTCTTTCTCACACCAGCGCGCCGTTCCTGAGGCTGCACCTTTGAATACTCGTCGCATCACCCTGCTCGTTGCCGTCGTCCTAGCCATCGGAACGGGCGTCTTGACACTGCGCTATCTCCAGTCGGTTCAACAGCAGAGCCAGCAGGTTCAGGCCGAATCGAAACCGGTTCTGATCGCCAGCCGCGATATTCAGGCGCGCTCGCGGATTACGCCGGACATGCTGACGCGCACCGCCCGTTCTCCCAGCGAAGTCGAGCCCGGCGCGCTCGCCGATCCGCAGCAGGCGCAGGGCGATATTGCGCTCATTACGATTCCGGCCGGCTCGACGATCACGGAAACCAAGGTTGGACGGCCCGCCGAAGTGGGCCTGACCGTGCGCCTCAAGCCCGGTATGCGCGGCATCACGATCCCGGTCGACCGCATCAAAGCGGTTTCGGGGCTCGTGCAACCTGGCGACCGCGTCGACGTTCTGGCCTCGGTCGCTCGCGGCAAGAGCAGCCCGCCGAAGACGTTCGCGATCATTCGCGGCGCGATCGTGCTGGCGATCAACACGACGCTCGAAACCGCCGGAGCGACGCCCTCGCCCGACGACGCAAATCCCGGAACGGTGACGCTCGGCGTGACTCCGGAGCAAGCCAATTTACTCACCATGGCCGACCTCAACACCAACCTGCGCCTGGCCCTGCGTTCGCCGCAGGAACCGGTACGTTCGCTGCCGCCGCAGACGCTTGAGTTACCCGACCAAGGCACCGAAGCCGGTCCGGCGCCCGCCAACGTCGCGCCGCCGCCGGCTCCGTATCCCTATCCCATGGTCAATGCCAACGCCAACGTACCCGCCATCATGGCCGCCGCCCCGCCGCCGGCCGTGACCGTGATTGACGGAGATCACATCGTCTCGGGTGGGCGATGAGCGCACCTATCGTCGTCCTGATCAACGCCAAGGGCGGATCGGGCGCGACCACCCTGACGCTCGAAACGTGTCGCGCCATCCGGCGCGCAGGCGGCCAGGTCGCTGCCGTCGACGCCGATCTTTCTGGACGCCGCAACCTTGCGGTGATGCTGGACAGCGTCCGCGAATTCGACGCAAATCGCTCTCTTGGGATCTACTCCGTCATTCAGTCGGGCGGCATTACCGCGGTCCAACTAACCGATAGCCTCGATAATTCGTTCATGCTGCGCGCCGACGAGATCGACGCGCTGATCGCCAAGCTCGTAAACCAGCACGACGTAGTCGTGGTTGACGCGCCGATGCCGTTTGCAGCCGCGGCTCGGCCGTTCATGACGCGCGCTTCGCGCTACGTAGTCGTACTCGAGCCGAACTTGCTCGGCACCGCCGCGGCCCGATCCTTGATCGGCGATCTGGCCAAGTTCGGCATTCCTCTGGGGCGCATCTGGATCGTCACGAACCTGCGCAGCGGGCGAGCCGAGATTACGGCCCGGGAGCTGGAGAAGGCGCTCGGCGGCACCGTCGTCGGCGAGATTCCGGTGAAAGGCGATCGCAACTACCCGCGCGCCGTCGAATTGCTGGCCAAACGCCTGAGCTCGGTATCGGCAGAAGCGCCGGTAACGGCGCTGCGGCCTTCGGCCTCGCTGTCCAGCGGAACCACCCTCGTCATCGGTACCAACGGGCAAGCTCCAAAGGAAACGACGCGCAAACCGCCCGACGAACGGCGCGACCGTCTCAAAACCGAGATCCACGAGCAGGTGACCAAGCGCATCGACGTCGTGGCGGCCAGCCGCGCCCATACCGACGGTCAAAAAATTGCGGAATTGCGCACGCAGATTGCGGACGTCGCGGCGCAGCTCTTGTCGGAACGTACCGACATCGACACGGCCGAGGAGCGCGCGCAGCTTCAGCAGGAAATCATCGACGAGGTGCTAGGCCTAGGTCCGATCGAGGACCTGATGCGCGACCCGCTGGTCACCGAGATCATGGCTAACGGGGCCTCCAGCATTTACGTCGAGCGCGGCGGCAAGCTGGTTCTTTCCGACAAGCGATTCAACAACGAGCGCCATCTGCGCACGATCATCGAGCGTATCATCGCACCGCTGGGCCGCCGCATCGACGAGGCTATGCCGATGGTCGACGCCCGCTTGAGCGACGGTTCGCGCGTCAACGCCATCATCGAGCCGCTCTCCCTGAATGGCTCGACGCTGACGATTCGCCGCTTTGGGACGCAGCGGCTGACGATGAACGACCTGGTTGGCTTCGGCTCGGTTCCGCCGGAATGCGTGGGCCTGCTGCGCGCCATGGTCGAGAGCAAGCTCAACATCATCGTCAGCGGCGGCACGGGTTCGGGCAAGACGACGTTTCTGAACATCCTTTCGAACTTCATTCCCAACAACGAGCGAATCGTGACGATCGAAGATGCGGCCGAGTTGCTGCTCGTTCAGGAACACATCGTGCGCCTCGAGTCGCGGCCACCCAACCTGGAAGGACGCGGAGAAATCACGATTCGCGACCTGGTGCGCAACTCGCTGCGCATGCGCCCGGACCGGATTGTCGTCGGCGAGTGCCGCGGCGGCGAGGCGCTCGACATGCTTCAGGCGATGAACACGGGTCACGACGGATCGCTGACGACGCTGCACGCCAACAGCTCGCGAGACGCGCTTGCGCGCCTCGAGACGCTGGTGCTGATGGCGGGATTCGACCTGCCGGTTCGGGCGATTCGCGAACAGATCGCAAGTGCAGTCGATGCGGTCATTCAAATCGCTCGGCTCAAGGACGGATCGCGCAAGGTGACCGGCATCTCGGAGATCGTCGGAATGGAAGGCGATATCGTGACGATGCAAGAGCTCGTTCGTTACCAGTCGCAGGGGGTCGACATCGAGGGTCGCGTCCTAGGCGAATTCCAGTTCACCGGCGTGCAACCGCATCACTCCGACCGTTTCGAGGAAGCGGGCGTGCATTTCGACGTTCGGGAGTTGGCTAGTCTTCGATCGGCCAGCACGCTATGGTAGTTTCTTTCCCTTTTGCCATTGGAGCCGGCGTCTTCGGCGTCCTCGCACTGCTGTTCATCGGCGTCGCCGGCGACGTCGGCGGCTGGATGCACAAAGTTGGCGAAGGCTTCCAAGCCCGTATCGACCGTGCCGACATGGCCGTCAAGCCGGAAGAGTTCGCGCTGATGGTGTTTGGCGTGGGAGTGGTCGCGTGGATCGCGCTCGCCTTGGCAGTGCACACCGAGCTGCTGATCTCGATCCTGATGCTCCCGCTCTCACTCGCGATCGCGATTCTGGGCGGTCAGGTCTATCTCAAGGTTCGCGGCGACCGCCGCATCGACCGGTTCGTTCAACAGTTGGAAATGGTGCTGCGGATGCTTTCCGGCGCGCTGCGCGTGGGGCTCGGGCTTCGGCAGGCCGTCATTCTCGTAACCGAGGAAGCGCCGGATCCGGCGCGCCGCGAGTTCCTGCGCGTCGTCGGCAAGACGAACATCGGCATCGGGATGCTCGATGCGCTGGACCAGCTCGCCAAGAGCATGCCCAGCCAAGAGGTTCAGATGTTCGCGCGCTGCGTGCGGGTTCAGTCCGCTAGCGGAGGCGACCTCGCAAAGGTCCTCGAGCGGCTGGCCGCCACGATTCGCGATCGCCGGCGCGTGTTTCGTAAGATGTCCTCGCTGACCGCGCAGGGCCGCTTCGGCGCGGGAATCATCGGCGCGCTTCCGCTGCTCGTCGGTGCGTTCATCGTTTTCGCGGAGCCCGAGATGGGGCACGCGCTGCTTCACACGAAGCCCGGAATCATCGCGCTCATGATCTTTGCCGCCCTCGAAACGATGGCGCTCTTCTCACTCAATCGCATCCTGCAGTTCGACGTATAGCCATGTTTTACGGCATTCCGCTCATCATCATCGTCATCGCCGTCGGGTTTGCGCTATCCGCGTTGCTGCTGGCGATCTCCGTGGTTCCAGGCAAGAGCGATGTGACCAAACGCCTCGAAGAACTCGAAGGGCTCAAATGGGATCCGGCGGCGGGCGGACGCGCGGCGGCCTTCGCGCGCCTGTTCAATGCCGAGCAGAGCAGCCGGCTCAAGCAGCAGATATTCGAAGCGGGCTGGTACCAGGTCACTCCCGCGCAGATGGGCGCCCGGATTGTGGCCGGAGCGATCTTCGGTTTTACGATGGGGCTCGCATTTGCGGCCTATTTTCGGAACTTTAGCCTCACCTTCGTTTCCGGAATCCTCGTGCTAACCGTCGCCTGCGCTTACATGCCCCTCTCGCAGTTACGCTCGGCGATCGTCAAGCGTAAGCGCGCCATCCAGCGCGCCCTGCCCGATTTGCTCGACATGCTGGCGAGCACGGTGCAAGCCGGGCTCGCCTTCAACGCAGCGTTGGCCTACGCGCAGGAGATGGCGGTCGGACCGCTTGGCGAGGAGCTCAAGGCCGTCCTATCCGAAGTTCGCCTGGGCCGCTCGCGCAGCGATGCCCTCAAATCGATGGCAGCGCGCGTTCGACAGGAACAGCTCTCGACGACCGTGACCGTGATCGTGCAGGCCGAGCGCCTTGGTTCCAACCTCGCAAACGTTCTCGAAGAGCTCGGAGAGGAAACGCGCAACCGGCGCATGATGCGGGCCGAAGAGATTGCGAACCTGATGCCCACAAAGATGGTCATTCCAATGGCGCTCTTCATGCTGCCGGCGCTTTTCGTAATGATTTTCGGCGGCGTCGCAGCCGACTATTTCGCAAAATGACCCCGCTGTGGATCGTCGGGCTCGGTGGGCTCGTGTTTGCGTGCGCCGCATACTTGGCAGTGCAACTGGGCGCCGCCGCGTGCAGTGGCATCCAGCCGTTCGACGATGGCCCGCCGCCCGGAAAACCGCCGGTGGCGTGGTTGATCGGAGCGGGCGCACTCCTGGGCATTGCGAGCGCAGCACGCGGCGTCTCGATGCCGCATCTCGGGATGATCGCTCTGGTCTGCGTCGCGCTCGTCGCGTGCTTCTATTGCGACGTTCGTTGCGGAATCGTACCGGACTACTTCACGCTTTTGCCGATCGGCATCATCGTCGTCGCTGCGGCGATCTTGGGCGAATGGTACGTACCGCTCTCGATGCTTGCGGCGGCCCCGTTTGCGCTTGCCGCAATCGCTTCGAAAGGCCGCGGCATGGGCTGGGGGGACGTCAAGCTGATCGCCCTCGGTTCGGCGGTGGTCGGCTTCGAGACGGCGCTTCTCGCCCTGGCGGTAGCCTGCATGATTGCGGCGGCGGTCGCCGTGATGCGCCACCGCCAAAAAGAGCCGATCGCGTTCGCTCCCTATATCGCAAGTGCAATCGGATTCGCCCTCGCCTTGCCGTCATTTTAGGATCCGCATGAAGTTGCACGTCCTTCGGAACGTCACCAACGGCAAGGTGCTCGCTTCGCGCGTGGCTCGCGCCGGTAACCCGATTAGCCGGGCCCTCGGGTTGCTGCCCCGCGACGCCGTCTCGCCTGACGAGGGCTTGTGGATCGACGGTTGCGCCGCCGTTCACACGATGGGCATGCGCGCCACGATCGACCTGTACTTTCTCGATGCGGAGCGCCGCGTCGTGCGCATCGTCGAAGCCGTCAAACCGAATCGTCTCGCCGTCGCCTGCCGTTCGTCGGAAATCGTGGTCGAACTCGGCGTCGAGCCACAGACCGCGCGCAGCGTCTCGATCGGCGACCAACTCGCGCTCGAATAAAATGGCGTCGCGAGTGAGCGCGTGATCCGGCCCCACGCCGCACCATCCATAACGGGGCCGGCCGTAACGGGGGCCGTCGACGCGGGCTCGGTCGCCCTGTGGTCGCTGCGTTTGTGCCTTGCCGCCTCCGTGCTCGCAATTTTTGCGTCTGCGATGCCGAACGTTGCCGCGCTACAGCTCGCGGTTTGGCTCGGGCAGGACGGCGCCAAGGCGGGGATAGGTTGGCTCGCGGCGCTCGCCTCCGCGCGGGCGTACGATGTGGCCGGATATGGGGCACTCGTTTTCGGAGGGGCGGTCGCGCTGATCGCTACCCTTGCGCTCGTTGAAGTTCGGGCACGCGCTCGCGCGGGCCCGTGGATTTCCCTCGCCGCCGCGTCGCTCGCTGCTGCGCTCTTCGCCGGCCGAATGCACCCCGGCTCGGGAACTTCGACATGGTTGTTTGCAGCGGCCCTGCTGCTCGCGCTCGAGCGGCCCGGCGGCCCATTTCTTGCGATCGGCCTGAGCGCGCTCTGGTGCAATTTTTCCGCCGATGGATTGCTGGCTCCGGCGATTGCGGCGCTCGTCGCCGCGGGTCGCTCGCTCGACGCCGGCGCCGAGCCGCGCAGCGCGCTGCCGGCGTGGAAAACCGCGGCCGGCTGCGCCGCGGCGACGCTGTTGAACCCGGCCGGCATCGGATATTGGTGGCAGGCCTTCGCGGCGCTGCGCATCGATCGCGGACTGGCCGCGATCGTCCCGCTCCATCCAGTCGACGTCGCGCCGGAGTCGTATCGCCTCGGCTTTACCGCCGTGGTGCTGCTGGCGGCGATCCTCGGACCGTCGCGCCGATCGGCCGGCGACGCGCTGCTGCTCGTCTTTGCCACGATGTTGGGCCTTGCCAACGGCGCCTTTTTGCCGTTTGCCGGGATCGTAGCCGCCCCAATCCTCGCCGGCGCCTTCGCTGGGAACGAGCGCTTCCCAGCTACGCGCCGCGTACCTCGGGGCGATGCGGCGTTCACCGCGCTGGTGGTCGCATTCGCCGGCGTCGTCGCATTTGCCGGAAGCCCGCAGGGGTTGGCCCAGCGCGCGGCAGGTACGTACCCGCTGGAATTGATCGAACGGGTGGCGCGCTCCGGCACCCCCCACCGCCTCTTATGTACGACGCTCGAATGGTGCAGTTACGCTGTGGCGCTGGGAGGGCCGCAACTCAGCATTTTGATGGACGGCCGTATCGAAAAGTACCCGGCGTCCGTGCTCGATGCGCAGGCGACGATCGCGCGCACGAAGCCGGGCTGGACGGACCGGCTCGCGCGCAGCGGCGTGGACGCGGTCGTCGCAGGCCGGCGTGAGCCGCTCGCCGCCCTGCTCGAATTACACGGCTGGAAGCAAATCGGCGCGGACGACCGGGCACTCGTGTTCGCGCGAGCTGCCGAGATTTCGAAGTGAAGTACGCCTGGCTCGTCATTGCTATTTTCGCGGCGCGTTTTTTCGTAACCGCAATCGCCTATCCCGAGCTCGACGGCGATCTTGCGTGGCAGCGCTGGCTTGGTAACGCTATCGCGAAGAGCGGAGCGATTCCGCGCGCGCTCGGGCCGGAGACCTTCAGCGCGCCGGGCGCGCCGTGGCTTCCGCAGGAGTGGCTCTTCTCGTTGATCGCCGCGCGCTGCGCGCACGGTTTTGCCTGGACGCTGTTCGCCGCGGCGGTTGCCTTCTGTGCGGTCGCGGCGCTGGCGCTGTCGGCTTGGCGCGCCGAGCGGCGCGGCGCGTCCTCGCTGGCCGTTGCGCTGTGCACGGCGCTCGCCGGAATCGCCATGCTTGAGTCGTTCGGCGTGCGCGCGCAAGTCGTCGCCTGGCCGCTGCTCGTTCTCTATCTGATCGCGCTAGAGCGCGATGGGCCGTGGCTTTGGAGTGCGCTTGGGATCGCAGCGGTATGGTCGAACGTGCACGCAAGCGCAATGCTCGCACCGTTCCTCGCGTTGCTGGCGGCGAGCGGCTCTTGGGCCGACGAGCGGACCTTCGGACGGCGAACGCGCCGGCTCGCGCTGCTGGTCCCAGCATCGCTGCTCGCGATCTGCTGCAATCCGTTCGGCTGGCACCTGCCGCAATACGCACTGTCGCTTTTTGGAAGCCCGATCAAGAGCTTCATCAGCGAGTGGAAGGTCACCGATATCGACGACCTTTCTTTCGCCTTCGGCGCGCTGCCGCTGCTGCTCTTGCTCGTGATCCTCGGCACGCGCACGCGTTCCGGCCGGGTCGCACAAGGATGGCGCGACACGTTGGTCTTTTGCGCCCTTACGGGGCTCATGCTCGAGGCCGCTCGCAACGTGCCGCTCTTCGCTTTGGTCGCGCTGCCGCTGGCTGCACTGCAGCTGACCGGCTCCGTCGCCGCGTTCTCGCGCGACACGATGCCCCAGAGCCTCGACCGTTTCGGAAAGCTCGGCATGCCGGCAGTCGCGCTCGGCTTGGCGATCTTCGTCGCGGCTGGGCTGCTGCGCGGAACGGCGAGCTCGCAGGGGCAGCTCGCGGAGACGGCCGTGGCCGCTCTGGAGCACATTCCCGGCGAACATCACGTCTTCTGTGCGGACTTCGCTTGGTGCGGATTCATGGTCGGCGCGCCGCACATCCAAGTCTTCCTCGACGGCCGCGCGGATCCGTATCCGCCTCGCGTCTGGAATGATTTCGTCGCCATCGTCCGGCTGCACGTAGGCTGGCGCGAACGCTTACGTGCGCGCTCGGTCGACGCGGTCATCGTGGCGCGCGACGCTCCGCTCGATCAAGCCTTGGCGGCGATCGCCGGCTGGCGTTCGGCTTACGCCGACCGGCGCTACCGGCTCTGGTTGCGGTCGGGGCTGCTCTCGTCGCGGCCGGGCCGAACGAGGACTGCGGCCAAGACCGTCTCTTGAGCGACGCCGTGGGAGTAGGTCGCTACGATCGTTAGCTTCGAAGGCGCCGTGACGGAGGGTGCGGTCAGGTCGAGCGAGGCCTGATCGCCGGCAACGTTCACGCTTTCGAGTTCGGTGCCGTCTGCGCCGATCAAATCGACGCGCAGATCCTTCTCGTGGCGCAGGACCGCCACCGGGATTGCTTGGTTTGAATGAAAGATTGCATCGGCCACAGCGATTGGGCCGGAGCGGAGCATGGCGAGCGTCGACGGCACGGCTAAGCCGGCTACGCCGGGTGCGGCCGCGTTGGGAAGATTCGCTTCGCGTGCGGTGCTCGAACCGGGCTCGTCCTTGAGAATGCGAACGGGGACGGCCGCTTCGGCCGAGGAGCTTCCGCGTTCGACGTTCATGACGACTCGAAAGTCTTGATCGGCGGCAACGTGCGGCGCGATGAGGATCGAATTTCCGCGCGCGCTGGTGAGCGCTTCGGCCCGGACGGTGCCGTCCTGGTCGATCAGCTTGAGTCCTCCGGTCGTCGAACTCGCCGCGTAGTCGATCACGATCGGATCGCCGCCGTGAACCCGATCGTCGCGGAGAGCAAGCGATGCGATTTTGACGACGTGGTGTGGGGGCGCCATCGCTCCTGCCGGCGCGGCCACTGCGCGAACATGCGCTACGCGGGTGTCGCTACCTAAGAGATTGCGCGCCACGACCCGGACGTCGTAGCCGGCCGGCATTCCGGCCGGCAGAACGACGTTAATAGCGCCGTTTGACGCACTCAGCGTGCCGCGCTCGAGTTGCCGTCCGTCGGAGGTTTCGACGGTGTATTCGCCGGCGACGTTCGGGGCCAAAGCGTATGCAATCGAGAAAGGCCGCCCCGCGACGACGGAGTCGGGCGCAGCGAGCGCGGCGACG
This sequence comes from Candidatus Tityobacter terrigena, assembly GCA_003156715.1. Classification (GTDB taxonomy): domain Bacteria; phylum Vulcanimicrobiota; class Vulcanimicrobiia; order Vulcanimicrobiales; family Vulcanimicrobiaceae; genus Tityobacter; species Tityobacter terrigena. The sequence continues at coordinate 13,445 of PMHO01000004.1, read as the reverse complement.
TGCGGCCGGCCGGCCGCGTATGCGGCCGTACACAAGGCAAGCAAAACGACGGCGGCACCGCCGAGCGCGCGGCGCGCGCGATCGATCATCGCTTTCGGCGGATCTCCATCGACGGTCAGGTGCGCCTCGGGCGCATGCAGTTCGGCGATGAGACGGGCAGCCCGCCCGCGGCGCGTCAACGGAACGTCGATTTCGATTGCGATCGAGGTGAGGGGCGGTACGCTGATCGCGCTCCAGTTCATGAGGGGTCCGGCATTGGATCCGCCCGAGGCGTAGGCGAAGGTTACAATCGGCGCGGACGTCTCGTTGGCGACCAGGACTTCGTACGTCGCCGTGCGTCGCAGAAGGTTGACCCCGATCGCTCGAACGGCTCCCGCGACGGTACCGATCGGCAACGCGAGCCTCGCTCCAGGGCTGGGGCGACCTTGCGAAATGGCGGTTTGGGGAAAGGCCGCAACCGGCGGCGCGACGACCGAAAGCGGTGCCAATCGGTGGGGCCGTACCTGCATACGCTCTTACTATCGGTTGCGGTCCGTGCACATGTGAGGTTCGACACAGCGACGCACCGCACGCTTTCGCCGGCGTCGAGCCGCCGCTATCGCATGTGCCGCCGATAGGGACCGCTAACCGGGTTGCGGTGGGGCGGGCCGGCGCGGTGTCGGCTTCACCTGGAGGTCGGCAAGGATCGCTTCGACGTCCGCGTTGAGTTGCGCGGTTTGACCGCCGCCGCAACTGACGTCACCCGTTCGCACGCCCTTCCACTCGATAAACGTCCGCGTGCCGAACGACGCGCTCTTCACGCACCGGCCGACCTCGAGCGAATCCAGTGGGCCGGCCGCCGCGAGGTGCGCGAACAAGCTCCGAGCGTGTGCGGCCGGGAGCTGCGCCTTGACGGCCTGGCCGCCGTCAAGCGTGAGCCAAGCTGAGCCGTCCGGCGTGACGACGATGCGATAGCCCGCGAAGTTCGTGGACCCGCTATTCTCGATGATCGCCGCGTCGGGGGGAACGCTCGCGGACGGAGTCGGCGTCGCACTCGAAGCACCCACGGTGGCGGGAAGGAACGCCAGGGCCATCAGTATGATCATCATGCTCCCAAAACGCGCCGGATGCACGCGGTGTTCGGTCAGCCGCCCATGCGCTTCGTTCGCCGGCCACGTTCGGAGAAAAACGATAGCACCGCGTCGCGTTGGTCCCCTTGCAACTCGAGAACGCCATCCTTGACCGCGCCGCCGCTGCCGCACCGGCGCTTGAGATCTCGCGCGATCGCCTCGACTTCGGCGGCGGCAAGGCCATAGATCAGCGTCATCCGTCCGCTTTGCCGGCGCTCGCAGCCGACCCGAACGACGCCGTCGTTCGGCGGAAGCGCCGTTTTGGGCCGAACGGGCTTGCGCGGTGCAGACTCCGGCAACCGCACCGAGCCGTCGGTCGAATAAACGAGACGCCGATCGTCCTGCACGGCTAACGGTCGCCGGGCAACCCAAGCGGCCCGACGATACGGGGCTCGACCGTCCGGGGAACGACCGGGTGAACCCAGCGCTGCGCCAGCGCAACGAACAGCTTGGAGAGCAACAAGAGCAGGATCGCGTCGTCGAGCAGCCCCAGAATCGGGACGTCGGCCAGCGGATCGAACGGCGAAACGACCAGTAAGCCGGCTGCGATCGCGGCCGCCTTCAACCACAGGGGTACGCGCACGTCGCGCATCAGGGGCAGCACGCGCACGATCGTTGCGCGGGCGGTGAAAAACAAACGGAACAGTTGCACGGGATCATTGTACCCCGAACGTGTCCTTGCGCCTGCCGGGCGCAACCCGAGGCCGTTTCCTCATTTCGTTTACAGGACGCACGGCAAGGGCCTGAAAAGTGCCGTTCGATGAAGCTCGTCATGCCGATACCGAGTCGCGACTTCGATCCCTCCGAAGTGGCCGCTGCCTGGAGGATCCTGTGCGAGGCGGGGCACAGCATGGCCTTTGCAACTCCCGACGGGCGGCGCGGGACCGCCGACCCGATGATGATCTCGGGCGAGGGCCTCGATGTTTGGGGCTGGATACCTGGGCTGCGCAAGGTGCGCGTCTTCGGTCTGCTGCTGCGCGCCGGGCGCGAAGCTCGCGCCGCCTATCGAAGGCTCGAGCGCGACGAGGCTTTTCTCCACCCGCGCAGCTACGCGGATTTGCGCTCCGGCGATTTCGACGGCCTCGTTCTTCCAGGCGGTCACCACGCTGCTGGAATGCGCGCATACCTCGAGAGCGACATTCTGCAACGCTTCGTTGCGGAGTTTTTCGAAACGGAGAAGCCGGTCGCAGCGATCTGTCACGGCGTCGTGCTGGCGGCGCGCAGCCGGTCGATGCGAACTGGAAAGTCGGTGCTGTACGGCCGCAAAACGACGGCACTGACCTGGCAGCTCGAGCGCATGGGTTGGCAGGCGGGACGCATCCTGCGTTTTTGGGAACCGAACTATTACCGCACGTATGTCGAAGGGAAGGACGAGCCGTCCGGTTATTGCAGCGTGCAAGCCGAAGTGACTCGGGCGCTAGCCGGCGCGGGCGATTTTCTCGACGTACCGCGCTCGGACCCGGACTACGTCCGTAAGACCGGCGGCATGATGCGAGATTCGGACGCCGACAGCCGCCCAGCCTGGGTCGTGCGCGATGGGAACTACGTCTCGGCGCGCTGGCCGGGCGACGTTCACTCCTTCGGCCACACGTTTGCGCGCGTGCTCGCGGAAAGGCCGGTCAGCGTGTAACGCGTTCGGCGAGATAGTCGGCGATGCCATCGCGCCAATCCGGCAACGGAGGCAGTCCGATACGCGCCAGCGCCGCACCGCGGAGCGCCGAGAAACGCGGACGCCGAACGGGGCTGGGGAAGGCGTCGCTGTTCACGCTGAGCAACTCGGGCGTAATCCTCGCCTGCGCAAAGATTTCTGAGGCGAACTCGTACCAGCTGCAGTGACCGCTGTTGGTAACGTGGTACGTTCCGAAGGCTTCGCTTTCGGCGATCGCACGGATCGCCCGCGCGACGTGCAGCGTGTATGAAGGCGAGCACGTCGTGTCGTTGACGACCCGTATCGCCCGGCCTTCGGCCGCCTGTGAAAGCATCCGTTCGATGAACGTGTGCCCTTTGGTGCTGCTCCCGCGCACTCCGTACAAACCGCTGGTGCGGACGATGAAGTTTCGTTCGAGCCGATGCCGAAGCGCTAGCTCGCCGGCGAACTTCGATATTCCGTAGAGGTTCAGCGGGTCGGGCGCCGCGTCTTCGGTATACGGCGACGTGGTGCGTCCGTTGAAGACGTAATCGGTACTGACGTGCAGCAAGGCGCTGCCGGCATCGCCGCACTGCGCTGCGAGGTTTTCGACCGCCACCGTGTTGACCGCAAAGGCGCGCTCGGGGTGGAGTTCGCAGCGTTCGACGTTGTGGTAGGCCGCGGTGTTCACGACCAGCGTCGGTTCGAAATCCGAGAGCATCCCTGCGATCGCGCTCGGCTGCTCGATGTCGACCGATGCATGGTCGACCCCGGCGGCCGGCAGATCCGCAAAGACCCGCATGAGATCCGATCCGAGTTGGCCCGAAGCACCAATGACGACGATGCGGTCGGTCAACCGGCTCATCATCGAGCGTCTACGTTGCCTGCATCCCCCGGCCCTTCGACGGTCTCTCCTTCAGAGGTACGGCGCGCAGGTCGACGCCGCGGCTAGCTCGCACTCCCCGGAGGGTCTCGATTTGCCATGCAGCCACGCGAAAAAGCCTCGGAGCGGCCGACCAGCACGCCACCCGCCGCGCCGACTCCGGCGCGCCGGCCTCGTTTGTGGCGCTCGATTTTGATGTTCTTGTCCGTCATCGGACCCGGCGTCATTACCGCGAACGCCGACAACGACGTCGGCGGGATCACGACCTATTCGATTGCCGGAGCGCAGTTTGGTTACGAGATGCTGTGGCTGCTCGTGCCGGTGACGATCGCGTTGATCGTCGTTCAAGAGATGTGCGCGCGCATGGGCGCGGTGACCGGGAAGGGCCTGGCCGACCTGATACGCGAGAACTTCGGCGTCAAGGTCACCTTTTGGGTGCTGCTGGTCTTCGTCGTCGGAGATCTGGGAAACACGGCCTCCGAGTTCGCCGGCATCGCTTCGGCCGCGCCGATCCTGCAGACGTTCGTGCCGTGGCTGCGCAAGGAGCTGCTCGTACCGCTGGCCGCCATTTTCGTTTTTATGGTCGTCACGCGCGGCAACTACCGCGTGGTCGAAAAAATCTTCTTCGCTTTTTGCGCCATTTATCTCGCCTACGCCGCGAGCGCGATCTTGGTGCATCCTCCGTGGGGTGTCGTCTTTCGCGAGACGCTTCTGCCTCACTTCAAGCCGACCGCGGCTTACGCGCTGGTGGCCGTCGGCGTAATCGGAACGACGATCTCGCCATGGATGCAGTTCTACATTCAGTCGGCGATCGTCGAGAAGGGCGTGCAGATCGAAGAGTATCCGCTATCGCGCATCGACGTGATCGGGGGCGCGATCTTCACCGACGTGATCGCGTTTTTCATCGTCGTCGCGAGTGCCGCAACGATCTGGGCCCACAACCAGCACCTCGGCCCGCACGGCCGTCCGATCGCGATCAACGATGCGGGGGATGTGGCCCAGGCGCTCGTTCCGCTGGCCGGCAAGTACGCCTCGCTCCTCTTTGCGCTGGGCCTGCTCAATGCCGCCGTTTTCACAGCGTCCATCTTGCCGCTCTCGACCGCGTATTACGTCTGCGAGGCGTTCGGTTTCGAATCGGGCGTCAACCGGCGCTTCCGCGAAGCGCCGTTCTTTTATGGCTTCTATTTGGCGCTGATCGTTCTCGGCGCGGGTTTCGTGCTGATTCCGGGCGCGCCGCTTCTGGCGATCATCTTCTACTCGCAGGTGCTCAACGGAGCGCTGCTGCCGGTCGTTCTCGTGCTGATGCTGCTGCTGATCAACCAGGCGCGCTTGATGGGTTCCTACGTCAACGGCCCGCTGTTCAATGCCATCGCTTGGGCGACCGTGGTGAGCGTCGGGGTACTGACGGTCGTCTCGACGGTACAAACCATTTTCCCCTCGCTGGGCGGCGCATCGCCGTGAACCTTTCGTATGCAGACTCCGCCATTCGCGTGACGGTGTCCATATCGCAGCAACAATCCCGTGGTAGCGTCGCCTCGTTGCGACTCGAGGCCATTTTGCGTCCTCGGTTGCGAGTACGACGAGGAGACGCCCATGTTACGCTTCCCCACTATCTCAGTCCGGTTCGGCGGGGTCTTCATCGCCGCCGGCTTCGTCACTAGCGCCGCCACCGCAGGTTTGGGCGCGATGCCGGTTCGCGGAGTTCTGCAGGCGCCGGCGGCCCAACCGGCGCCGGCCCTCGATGCCGATTACGATCGCGCGATCGATGCGGACGCGGAGCTGTCGCTGCAGGAAAGGGCGGCTTGTCACGCATCCACGACCGTCTGCATCAAGCAAGGACACGACGCCAGCCACGGGTGGTATCTTCCGCAGTGCGCGAACGACCCGTGCGGTGTCGAGCGTTGGTACACGAGCGGTCTGCCGCGGGGTGTATCGGCTTCCTTCGACCCGGCTACCACGAGGCACGCGCAAGAAACGATCGAGAAGCTCAGGGCGACGTCGACGGCGCCGCCGGGAACCTATTCCGCGACGATCGGTGCGAATTGCAACGGGGGATACTGTGGCTCGGGAACCTACAGGATCGTCGTGATCAGGTCCGATTCGTAGCCTCGAGCGGCCTAGGGCTCATCGAAGCTTGGGAAGTGCGGCGGTCGCTTTTCGCCGAATGCTCGTACGCCCTCGGCGAAGTCGGGCGTCGAGCGCAGCCGCGCGTACTCACGACCTTCGATGTCCATTGCAACGTGCAGTGGCGCATCGTACGAACTGTTGAGCACGCGCTTGAGCGCCCGAAGCGCCGGCTGGGGAAGTGCCGCAAGTTCGGCTACGAGATCGGCGACGGCCTGGTCGAGTTCTGCTGGGGAATGGACGCTGGTGAGCAACCCCCAGGCGTGCGCCTCAAGGGCGGGGATCCGCCGTCCACGCATCGCCATGTCTTTGGCTCGCCCCAGGCCCGCGATGGCCGCGACGCGCTGGCTCCCGCCGCTGCCTGGGATCATCCCGAGCTTAATCTCCGGAAGCGCGACCACCGTAGTGGTCGCGGCAACCCGAAAGTCGCAGGCGAGCGCGAGCTCGAGCCCAACCCCGAAGGTGAAGCCTTGCAACTGCGCGATCACCGGCTTCGCGCAGCGTTCGGGCGCACCGACGTTCCAGGCGAGATCGGCCAGTTCTTCGGGATCGGCCTCCATGAACTGCGCGATGTTTCCGCCTGCGCTGAAGGCGTCCGTTCCGGCGCCGCGGATGACGACGACGCGCGTTTGGCGGTCGTCGCTCAACGCGGCGAACAGTCTCGCCAGTACGGCACGGGCCGGAAACGGGATCGTATTACGCCGTTCCGCGTCATCGAGCACGATCGTAGTACGGTGACGAGCGGGATCGCGTTCGACGGACAGCGCGTATTCGCGCAACGCCTCGTCACACAACACATCCTCAGGTCTCAAGGAGCATGCCGCTCACTTCGAGACGTTCGTATTCTCCGGCACGCAGTTTCGTACGCAGCACCTTGCCGGAAGCCGATTGTGGGATCTTTCGTACGAAGATGAACTCGCGCGGCCGCTTGAACTGCGTCATTCCGCAGGAGCCGGCGAAAGCCTCGAGCTCCTCGGCCGTGACGCCGGAGCGCGCCGGCTCGACGAATGCCACGATTTTCTCGCCGAGCCGCTCATCGGGGAGACCAATGACGGCGATGCGTCCCACGGCATCGCACCGAGCGAGCGCGTCTTCCACCTCCACGGGATACACGTTCTCGCCTCCCGTCACGATCATGTCGTCGACGCGCCCCATCACGAAGAGTTCGCCGTCCTCGTCGAACATGCCGGTGTCCCCCGTGTAGTACCAGCCGCCGGCAATCGATCGCGCATCGGCGTCGGGACGGCGCCAGTACCCCGCGAACGCTTCGGGCGAGTTCATGTCAACGATGATTTCACCAACCTCCCTCGGGGCACAGCCGGCCTCGGCATCCCGCGAGCCGATCGGCACGATCCGGACCCGTTCGTTGAGCCCGGCCCGCCCCACGCAGCCGGGCTTGCGGCGCGGGTCGGAGCTGATCGTAAACGTATAGATCTCGGTCGAGCCGTAGTGGTTGACGAAGACGTCGGGCGCGAAGCGCTCGTAACAGCGTTCGACGAGCGTGGGCGTCATCGGCGCGCCGGCGTAACCGATTTTGCGGAGCGTGCGCAGATCGCGCGCGTCGCTTCTGGGAAGGGCCAGCAGATCGTAGTAGAGCGTGGGCGCGAGGTACAGGTTGCTGACGCGCTCGCGCTCGATGAGTTCGAGTGCGAGGCGTGGCTCCCAACGCGCCATCGCGACGTACGTCCCGTTGAGGAGCGTCATCGCAATAAGCGAACGAATCCCCATCGTGTGGTAGAGCGGCATGACCCCCAGCGTGACTTCGTTTCGGCGGTACGCGTTTTGCGCAATGTGCGCGATGGCGGCCGCGCGTTCCGCGAGATGCGTGCGTGGCACCCCCTTCGGACGGCCGGTCGTCCCCGAGGTGTAGAGCATGATCGAGGGCGTCCGCTCCTCGAGCGGCTCCGTCAGTTCGGCGCCGGAAAGCACATCTTGGCCGGCGCGCGACTCGAACGCATCGCTTGCCGCAGCTTTACCGGCGCCGCGAATGCCGATCGCCGGCAGATCGCTTACCGCGCGCTGGGCGCTCGGAGAGTTCGCGTCGACGACGGCGCAACGTGGCTCTGCGTCGTGCGCGATGTATGTCAGCTCGCCTTCCGACAGGCGCCAGTTGACCGGCACGATCGTCGCGCCCAGCAGCTGGCACGCCCAGTAGGTCGAGCACATGGGCTCGCCGTTTTGCAACACGGTTAAGACGCGATCGCCCGGCCGTACCCCGAGGCGACGTAGGCTGTTTGCCGCGTCCGCGATGCGCGGCTGCCACTGGGCGTACGTCAAGCGCAACGGGCCATCGACGAGGGCGAGAGCATGCGGTTCGCGCTCGACCGATGCCTTGAAGGTTGCGCCGAGGTCCGTCATCGCCGTTCGAGCTCCGCCGCATCGAGGATTGCATCGACGATGGGCGTGTACCCGGTGCAGCGGCAGAGGTGACCGGAAAGAAGTTCTTCGATGTCGCGTCGCGTCGGAGCCGGGTGTTCGCGCAGATACGTTTGCGCGGAGATCAGTATTCCAGGCGTACAGAACCCACATTGCAAAGCGTGCCGCGCTTGAAAACGTTCTTGGAGCGGGTGCATCGCGTCCGCGATTCCCAGCACCTTGACCGTCTCGACCCGGCTCCCGTCGGTTTGAATTGCGAGCATCAGACAAGCGCGCACCGCCTGCCCGTCGACGCGTACCGTGCAGGCCCCGCAAACGCCGTGCTCGCAGCCGACGTGGACGCCTTTGGCGGCACAGGGGCCGCGCAGAAAGTCGCTGAGCAAGAGCCGCGGCGAGACCGCTGCTTTTACCCGCTTCCCGTCGACCTCAAGGGAGATCGTCGTGCGGCCGTCTTTCGAGCAGTAGCTCACTGGGCCAATCCGTCGCAGGCCGTTCGCGCGGAAGCAAGTGCGCGTGTGAGCGCACGCTGAGCTAGGTTTGTCGCAAGAGCGCGCCGATAGCGCGCTGAGCCGCGCAGATCGCTTGGCGGCTCGATGTCTGCGACCGCAGCATTGGCGATTTCGGGGAGATCGCGTTGGCTCAGGACCCTGCCGCAGTACGCCGTGAGGGGCGCGAGATGCGGCTTATCCGCTACTCCGCCCAATCCGAGCCGAACTTCGCTTGCAACCCCGTTCGGCTCGAGTGCGACGGCGCAGGCGACCGCGACGATAGCGAAGTCCCCGTGGCGTCCGGCAAACTCTTCGAATGCGTAGCCCCATCCCTCACGCCGTGCCGGAAACGACGCCCCGACGACGATTTCATCGTTTTGCAGCGCTGTCTGAAAGTACGATTCGAAGAACTGACCTGCAGCGATCCAGCGCGTCCCGCGCGCCGAGGAGCGGGCCTCGATCGCGCCGTCGAGTACGACGATCGCAAGCGGGAGTTCGGCACTTGGATCGGCGTGGGCGAGCGAACCGCACACCGTGCCGCGGTTACGGGTCTGCCAGTGGCCGACGTGCGGTAAAGCTTGGGCGAGTAAGGGAACCGCGTCCAACGCCACGGGCATTCGTTCAAGGTCCGCCTGCCTCGCCAGCATTCCGACGCGCAGACTGCCGTCGCAACGCTCGATGACAGCCGCCTCCGGAAGGCGGTTGACGTCGACGATGACGCCTGGGCGGGCGAGTCGCATGTTCATTGCGGGGACGAGCGATTGTCCGCCGGCGAGCACCTTTGCTTCGTCGCCGTATTGCGCGAGCAGCGCGAGTGCCTCGTCGAGGCTGCGGGGGCAGTAGTAGTCGAATGGCGCGGGCTTCACTTACCGTGCCTCGACGGCGTTGGGCTGCAGCATCTCCCACACGCGGTGTGGAACGAGGGGCAGTCGTACCTCGTTAGCGCCAAGAGCGTCGGCAACCGCGTTCGCGATTACGACCGGAACGCTCATGGCATTCCCTTCTCCGACGCCTTTCGCTCCAAGCGGCGTGAACGGTGAAGGAACGTCGACATGGCCGATGACGATCGTGGGCAGTTCGCTTGCGGTCGGAATTGGGTAGTCGGCGAGGGTCCCGGAACGAAGCGTTCCGTTCTCATCGTAGGCAATCTCCTCGAACAGCGCGCCGCCCAATCCGTGCGCGAAGCCGCCCCGAATTTGCCCGTCGACGATCATCGGGTTGAGAACCGTGCCCGAGTCGTGAACGGTCACGTATTGCTTGACATCCACCCGCCCGGTCCGCGAATCGACCTCGACCAGGGCGAGATCGACCACGAAACCGTAGACCGCCGACGAGTCGACCCGATCGTCGTCGTCGGGTGGTCGAAGCAGCCCGATGGAGTAGTACGCGGTCTCATAGATGCCCGGCTCCATGCCGTCGGGAAGCGAACTTGGATTCCAGTGCGCGGCGCCGGCAATTCGTTTGAGAGAGGTAACGTGCGTGCCGTCGGCACTGCGCGCGGCGCCCTCGACCAGATCGACGTCTTCGAAGGCCACTCCGAATTGGTGCGCCGCAATCGCCTTGAGTTTGTAAGCGACCTTGCGCGCAGCGTTGCGAATGGCGACGGCCGCGACCGGCGCGAAACGGCTCGAGTACGAACCTGAGGCGATCGACCAAGCACTGGTCTGCGTGTCGAGTTCCGCGAGCACTTCGACCTGTTTGGGCTCAAGGCCAAGTTCTTGCGCGACGATCTGTGCGGCGACGGTGCGATGACCTTGACCTTGCGGCGTCGTCGAGAGACGGACCGTCACGGCGCCGAGCGGGTCGATCGCGATGGTGGCCGCTTCGGTGCAGCCGGACTTGGGAAGCGACCGGTCGCGAAGGTCTTTCGGTAAGGCGATCGAGATGTAACCCATGTTGGAGCCGGACGGCTCGACGATGCACCCGATCCCGATCCCGACCAGCCGGCCCTCCGCGCGTGCGCTTTCGCGCCCGGCCATCAGTGCGGGATAATCGGCAAGTTCGAGCGCATGCTCTAGCGCGGCGTGGTAGTCGCCGCTGTCGTAGACCGAGCCGGCCGGCGCATGGTATGGGAATTCTTCTTTGCGCAGCAGATTGCGCCTTACGACCTCGATCACGTCCAGCCCCAAGCGTTTCGCAACGAGCGCCACCAGCCGTTCGAGCGTGAAGTATTGTTCCTGGCCGCCATAACCGCGGTTGAGCCCCGTCGGCAATTTGTTGGTCGAGACGAGCCGGTTACGAATCGCCACCGCTGGGATACGATAGGCGCCGGTGACCGTGCCGTGCATGCGATAGAGACAGGCCGGCTCCGGCGCGCGGACGTACGCGCCCGTGTTGTCGACCTGATCCAGGTGCAGGCCGAGGATCGTGCCGTCTTTTAGCACGGCGGCTCTTGCCCACGTGACCCGATCGGTGGAACTCGAGGACGCGCAGAGGTGCTCGATGCGATCCTCGATCCATCTGACCGGAACGCCGGCAATCTTGCTCGCGAGCGCGATGAGAACGATGTAAGGGTAGACGGCCGACTTGATCCCATAGCTTCCGCCGATGTCGGGAGGCACGACGATTCGCAAGCGGTTACTCGGAATCTGCAGCGCTTGTGCCATTAAGCTATGCAGGATGAAGGGACCGTGGAAGTTCGCATGCACGACGTAGGTGTCGGCTGCGCGCTGGTAGTGCGCAATTACGCCGTACGTCTCGATCGGCGTCGAGGCGTACTTCGGGAAGACGAACTTGGCCTCCACGAATTCCTCGGCGTTCGCAAACGCGCCGTCGACGTCGCCGTAGGCGAAGCTGCGGTCGTGCACGACGTTGCTACCGACTGCTTCGTGCAGCGGCAGACTATCCGCGTGCAGCGCGTCCTCGATCTCCACCACCGGCGCCAGGGGATCGTAGCCGACGTCGATCAGCTCGAGTGCGTCTTCGGCGATGTAGCGGTCTTCGGCCACCACGACGGCGACCGGTTCGCCCATGTACCGCACCCGGTCGATCGCACACGGATAAAAAACCGGGCGCGTCTCGATCCCGACCGGAAACGGTTTACATGCGGCCGAGACATCGGCGCCGGTGATGACGGCCGTGACGCCCTCGAGCGCGAGCGCGGGCTTGACGTCGAGGCGGGTGATCCGGGCGTGCGCGTACGGACTGCGCAGAATCGCCGCGTGGTGCTCGCTGGGAAAGGGCGAAAGATCGTCGATGAAGCGACCTTCGCCCGTGAGCAGTGCGGGATCTTCCGCGCGCAGCGTTGCCGCGCCGACCCACGTGCGCCGGGCCGGATTCGGCGCCGTGAGGGGTAAGACGGTCGCAGTTTCGCTCGCCCGCGATGCCTCCATTTCGCTACGACGAATTAACGACTTAACCGGTCAATCCTAGAGGCGCCCGGGCGGATTCGTAACGGCGGCCCGCGTGCAGGCTAGACGCGCGCGATTAAAGAATTAGTAGAAACATTCTATCTGATGGCTTCCCGGCCACCGAAACTGGCTTGCTCGTTGCCATGCGTGGGCTCTGCTGGAACAGCTCCAGACTCGTAGATGTGCGCCTGCGGTATTCCCTCCTTCGGAATTCTTTGGTTTTACTCACTCACCGCGACTCCGCAGGATTGCATCGGACTGCTCGACGTCGGCGCATCTGAATTGCCGATGTAACTATTGCGCTCTAGAACGGCCGATCTCTAGATGCCGATTGGGCCCCTGCACTTTACCCATCGTAACGATCTTGGCCATCCGCCAGCGCCCAAATGTGTGGACATTGAATACGTTTTGCGAAAAATAAATCTGTTTTCCTAGTGGGCACGTAATAGAGCAGGCGCCTGCTCTTGCATGGTGACAGCGAAGCCCTCTTGCCGCGTGAAACCGGTATCCTCAGTGCTCGGAGGAGCAATGGTTGCGACGTTTGGTCTTGTCGTTGCGCTCGTTTGGCCCGTCGCGACCGTGGCGCAGTCGGCCGCTACGCCGGCTGCGAACGCACCGAAATCGCCGGTCACGCCGTCACCCTGCCCCTCGGCCGCGGGCGCGGCCGGCGTAAGCAACGTCCCAGGCCCAACTGCTTCTCCCCGGCCATGCGCCAGCACGTCCCCGCTGAAGACAATCGGGCAAGTGAACACCATTGGTCGCAAAGCCAATCTCGTCGGCACGGCCTTGGCGGCGTCGGAAGGTACGATCGGTCCCGAGGAAATCGCCACCCGACCGATCCTTCGACCCGGAGAACTGTTGGAGCAGATCCCCGGACTGGTCATCAGCCAGCATAGCGGCGAGGGCAAGGCAAATCAGTATTACTTGCGCGGCTTTCAGCTCGATCACGGCACAGATTTGGAGAGCACCATCGGCGGAATTCCGATCAACATGGTCTCGCACGCTCATGGCCAAGGATACTCGGACATCAACTGGCTCATGCCCGAGCTGGTCAGTTACGTCGAGTTCAAGAAAGGCCCGTATTACGCGGACCAGGGCGATTTTTCAACCGCGGGATCCTACAATCTCTATTTCCGGGACACGATCGAGCCCGTCACGTCGTTTGGCGTCGGCGACTACGGTTACGATCGCTTTTTTACAGCGGATTCGCCCATCGTCGGCGCCGGCCACTTGCTGTACGGCATCGAGATCTATCACGACAACGGCTCGTTCGTTAAGCCCGACGAATTCCACAAGCTCAACGCCTTTTTACGTTACACCATTAACAAAGGCAACAATAGTTTTGCGCTTAACGGTTGGGCCTATAACGGCGCGTTCGATTCGACCGATCAGATCCCGGAGCGGCTCGTCGATGCGGGGATCATCAGTCCGTACGGGTACGTCGACCCGAGCGACGGGGGCAACACGTATCGCTACGCCCTTTCGGCA
>PMHO01000040.1 GCA_003156715.1 Candidatus Tityobacter terrigena | reverse complement strand
GTTCAGCATGACCCCGGACTCGAGCCGTGAGGTCCTGCGCAAGGCCCTCGCAATGGGCGTCGACGACGCGCTGGTCCTGAGCGACCCCGCCCTCGAAGGGAGCGACGTCGCGGTAACGGGGCGCGCGATGGCGGCGGCCTTGAAGAAGCACGGCTTCGACCTCGTCATCTGCGGCGGGCTGGCGGAAGACGGAAACACGGGCGCCGTCCCCGGCGCGCTCGCCGAGCACNNATCATGGGCGCGAAGAAAAAGAGCGTTGCGCTTCTCGCGGCCGCGGACCTCGGGCTCGACGGCCCGGTCGGTGCCGCCGGCGCGAAGACCGAGCTGCTAGACATCGCCGCTCCCCCGGTTCGTGGTAAGGGCCAGGTCGTCGTCGCCGAGGACGGCCCGGCGGGCGCCAAGCTCATTTTCGACTTCCTGAAAGCGAAGAAGCTGATCTAATGCGAAACGTCATCACCTTCGTCGAGCATAAAGCGGGCAAGACCCGCAAGGTCACCTTCGAGCTAGCGACTGAGGCGCGACGGCTAGCCGACGCCCTGGGTGGGAAAGCGCAGGCCGTCGTGCTCGGTGAGGGCGCCTCCGCGCTCGCCGAACAGCTCAAGGGCTACCCGCTGGACCTCATTGGGGTCAGCGACGACCCGGAGGTCGACCGCTTCCTGCTCGACCCCGCGATCGACTATTTGGAAGCGGTCGCAAAGGGCGCCGGGCCGTCGGTCGTGCTGGTCCCGAATACGCTGCAAGGGCGTGACGTCGCGGGCCGGCTGGCCGCGCGTCTGGGGGCCGGGCTCACCTCGGACGTGACCGATATCAAGGTCGAGGGCGGCCGGGTCGGCTGCGTGTCGCCGAAGCTCGGCGGCTCGACGATCACGACCTGCGCCTTCAAGGACGCCGAGTACGGGGTCGTCACCGTGCGCCCGAATTCGTTTACCGCACAAGCAGGCGGCGGCGGCGCGGAAGTCGTGAGCCTCGAGAAGCCTGGCGGCAAAGCCTACCTTATGGTTGTCGAGAGCGACGTCGAGGAAAGCTCGGGGGAACTCGGGTTAGAAGAAGCGCCGGTCGTGATCAGCGGCGGGCGGGGCCTCGGCGGTCCCGAGCCGTTCAGCACGCTGCTGGGTCCCCTCGCGCAAGCGCTCGGGGGCACGGTCGGCGCGTCGCGTGCGGCGGCGGACGCGGGTTGGGTTCCTTACAGCCTGCAAATCGGGCAAACCGGCAAGACGGTCAGCCCCCCGCTGTACATCGCCGTCGGGATCTCCGGAGCAATTCAGCACAAAGTTGGAATGAGAAGCGCCGGTACAATCGTTGCTGTCAATAAGGATGGCGCCGCCCCCATCGCAGACTTTGCCGATCTGCTCGTCGTCGGCGACGCCTTCCAAATCATCCCCGAGCTGACCAAGCTCATTCGCGAGGCCCAAGCGGTCCACGCCTGATCGGAAGTCTATCCACTTGAGAGAAACACTAGCCCGCTCGATTGGCGTCGCCTTCATGGCGCTACTGATCAGCGCCGTCGTCGCCCAAGGAGCGTTCGGCCGCCCAACGGCCCCATCTCCGCTTCCGTCATTCCTTGGCCCGCCGTCCCCGAGGCCTACCGGATCGGCGTCGGCCGCACCCTTGCCGACCGCTACACCGGAGCCGCCGGGCGTCGCGATTCCGCGCCTCGAGGCGATCTTGAAGGCGAATCCCAACGACAAAACGGCGTTGCAAGAGCTGGCCGGCTACTATCTTGGGGTTAACCGCCCCGATCAAGCGCTCGCCATGACGCAACGCCTGATTGCGCTTGGGGTGCGGAACGCGCAGGTCTTGTACCTCGACGGCGTCGCCAGTCAATCGGTCGGGCGCCTCAAAGAGGCGACCGAAGACCTTGAGAATGCGTCGAATCAGGAACCGACCAACGCGCAGATCCTCTTGACCTTGACGCGGCTCTATCTCCAGACGAACCGGGGCGGCGATGCAGAGCGCGTCGCAAAGCGGGCCACGACCTTCAATCCGAACGATCCGACGGTGTTCGAGAACTACGGCTTCGTCCTGGCGACCGAAAAGAAGTACGACGAAGCGCGTCAACAGTTCGAAACCGCCGCGAAGGTGAGCCCAAAGGATCCCGAACCGTTCATCCTCGAAGCCAAGACCTACGAGGAGCAGAACGCGCTAGCGCTGGCCGGGCAACTCTACGACCGCGCGCTGACCGTCGATCCGAAATACGGCGAGGCGCTTTTGGGCAAAGCGCGGCTCTTAGCCGTCGAGCACAACATCAAAGACTCGATTGCGACCTACGAGCTGTTGCTGGCCACGTTGACGACGGACCAGGCGAAAGCGGCGCTGCTGATCGAAGAATTTCAGGTCTACCGTTCTGAAAAGATGACGGCCGAGGCCGATGCGGCAATCAAACGGGTCGTTGCGGCCTATCCGAACGTTGCTGCGGTGCACGTTGCCTACGGCGACTACTATGCGTCGAACAAAGATCTTACAAACGCCACGAATGAGTGGAAGACCGCCCTCGGCCCCAACCGCGACAATCCGGATGCGCTAGAGCGGCTGGGCCAGCTTGCCGCCTCGCAAAACAAGCCGAACGAGGCCATCGACGACTTCAAACGGGTCACTGAGGTCACGCCGAACGATCCGACCGCCTTCCTGCAACTCGGCCAGATGTATGGTTTGCTTCGGCAGTACGACAAGGCTCGCGAAAACTATCGCCATTCGTTCGAGCTCAGCAAAACGCCTCAGGCGCTAGCCGGTTATGGAACCTCCGATTTCGAGGAAAACAACTTCAAGGAGTGCGCCGCGGTGTTCGACGCCGTCGACCGAGGGGCCGGCGATTACCTCAAGCAGAACCCTCAACTGTATTACGTCATGGGCAAGTGCTACCAGCAAACGGGGCAGCGGGACAAGGCACGCCTCGCGTACACCCGTTTTCAGGCGTTCGTGAAGCCGGGCTCGCAGCTCGCGCAGCAGGTGAAGAAGGCAATCGACAGCCTCAACCACACAGATCCGCCCAGACCTGCGCCGAAGCCCGCCTTGAAAGCGACGCCGAAGCCGAGCGTCAAAGTGACGCCGAAGCCCTCCGCTTCGCCGCACTAGCACGTCCGTGATCGTCGTCTATGACGAGCTGTACCGCGACCATCTCAGCCGGGTAGCGCATCCCGAGTCGCCCGACCGGGTAGCAAGCGTGGCCGCGCACTTGCAGGCGCAGGGCCTCTTCAACCGGCGCGAGCCGGCGCGCGACGCCACCCTGCAAGAGCTTGAACTCGTCCACCCGCGCTCGTACCTGGACCGAGTTGCGCGCGATGTCGAGACGGTGGGCGAGCGCGCCGGATACCTTTCGACGGGCGATACGGTCATCGATGGGTCCTCGCTTGCAGTTGCACGCCGCGCCGCCGGAGGTGCGATCGTTGCGATGGAGCTCGCCATCAAAGGTGGGTGCGGCACGTTCGCGCTCGTGCGCCCGCCCGGCCACCACGCCGAGCCCGCGCGCGGCATGGGTTTTTGCATTTTCTCGAATGCCGCGATCGCGGCGCACGCCTTCGTCGAGCAGCACGGCGGCCGCGCGCTGATCGTCGATTTCGACTACCACCACGGCAACGGGAGCCAAGCGGCCGCAGGCGGCGGCGTATCCTTTACGTCCACGCACGCCTATCCGCAATATCCCGGAACTGGCAGCGCGGCTGAAAACGCGCTCCGGGCAGACGCGGCGATCGTCAACGTTCCGCTGCCGCCGGATCGCTATGGCACGGAGCCGTTCGTCGCAACGTGGCAACGCTTGCTTCCCGAGGTTGCCGCGCGCGTTCGGCCCGATCTGATCGTCGTGAGCGCGGGCTACGATTATGCAGCCGGCGATCCGGTCGGTGACCTCGACGTCGACGGACCTCTTGCAGCCCGGCTGCTCGCGCAACTCATTCGCGAGGTCGCCGAAACGTACGCGGCCGGGCGCGTGGTGTACTGCCTCGAGGGCGGCTACGATATCGCAACCCTCGCCCGCTCCGTCGAGGAGACGGTTCGCGTGCACGACGGGCCGTCGCAGAGCTCCGAATCGGCCGATCCCGCGTCGATCGGAGCGCCCCAGCGCGCGATCTTGGAACGAGTCGCCGCTTGGAGCTCCTAGCGCTCGTTGCGCGCGTGCTGATCGGGGCGCTCCTGGTCGTCGCCGGCACGCTGAAAGCGCACGATGGTCCAGCCCTTACCGCGTCGACCATCGCTGCCTATCGCTTGCTGCCGCCGGTGATCGTCGCGCCGCTCGGGGTTGCCTTACCATACCTCGAAATCTTCCTCGGAGCGTATCTCGTGCTCGGCTTGTTTACGCGCGTCGCCGCGAGCATTGCGGCGCTGCAGTTTGCGGTGTTCGGCGCTGCGGTCGCCTCGCTCGTCGTGCGGCATATCCCAGCCGACTGCGGCTGCTTTGGCTCGAGCGTTGCGACGCCGCCCTCGTGGTGGCACGTCGCCGGAGATGTCGTTCTCGCCGCCGTCGCTTTGGGGATCGCGCGGGCCGGACCGGGACGAGTGTCGGTCGACGAGCGCCTGTGGGGCGGTCCTTACGCGGCGCAGGGCGAAGGTTCGCGGTAAGATGAACCGCGCAGAACGCCGCCAAGGAACTGCACCGACCCGCGCCGAGCTCAAGGCCCGAGCAGGGCGCCGCCGGGTCATCATTTACACCTCGCTCGCGCTCGTCGTCATCGCGGCGGTCGTGGCGATCGGCTACGCTTCACGCATTCCTAAAACGGCCTCCGACGCCCCCGCAGTGGCGCAGATCAAAATCGGTCAGCAAGCGCCCGAGTTCGACGTGTCCACGACCGCCGGTCCGTTCGATCTGGCCAAGAACGGCAGCAAGCCGACGTTGCTCGAGGTCTTCGCGTCGTGGTGCCCGCACTGCCAGCGCGAGGTGAAGGTCATCAACCCGCTTTACACCGCCTTTGGCGATAAGGTGAACTTCGTGGCCGTTTCGGGCAGCCAGTACGGCATCGATGGGCAGTCGGCCGAGACGCAGGCCGACGTGGTCAACTGGGTCACGCGCTTCGGCGCGCGCTATCCGGTCGCGTTCGACGGCCAGCTCGACGTCGCGAACAAGTACCTGCAAGGCGGATTTCCGACGCTCGTACTGATCGGCCGCGACAACGCGATTCTCGCGATCGGCACCTCTGAGATTCCCGGCGCCAAGTTAAAAGCCGCACTCCAAGCCGTGATTGCGGGAAAACCGGTCAATCCAAGTTTCGGCTGAGCCAGTTGGCGCGGATGTTTTTTAGCAGGGCCGGATAGACCATCCATCGTCGGAACGGGTCGATGAGGGCCATGTAGGTCGCCGTGATCCAGCCCCCTTTGGCGACATACACTGCGAGATAGAAACGGTAGCCGTTGGCCGTTTCCGCGAGCGCGCTGAGCGCTGCGGCGTGGACCGTGCGATTGTGCAGCTCGAGCAACGCCTCGTTCTCGAAACGATAGACGGCGCGAAACGGACCTTCGGGCGTTCCGGCCTCGACCGAGGACCGGGCGCGATCCTCCGGCGTCAGCCGGGCGGCGAACGACGCCGCGCCGGCACCCTCTGGTTGGGCCTCAAGGCCGAAGATGCGACCCAGAAAAAACCGCAGACGGAAGAGCGCGCGCTCTCGTGCCGGGAGCCGTCCGATCGTTCGCTCTTGACTCGCTAGGGGATTAAATTCGGCGAGGGTCACGCGTTTACGCAGACGCGTCAGGTCCACCGCCCAGGCGTCGTGCAACGGAACGTCCGCAAGAAACGAATGGACCCGCAGCGGCAACGCATAAAACTCCGCTGCTGAAATCTGAGGCACGCAAGCTCTCCTAGCCGCGGTTTCCCATACGATCTTACGGGACGACGCTTTTGGCGATGTCGACGAGTTCGTTGCGCAGGAGGTCGCCGACGAGCGCAAAGTAGACTCCGTGTTCGCGCCACGTCAGCAGCGTGGTGGGACCGTCTTCGACGTATTCGGCGTCGTGGTTCTCAAAGCGCAGCGTCTTCGGACGCAGGGCGCCGAAGTCGGCGGCCGCGCCGGTCGCGTTTTCAAAAAGCGAGATGGTCCGTAATCCATCGGAGTACACGAGGTGTATCGTCTTGACGCCGTTCGTGGTCGCAACGCTGCCGCCGACGAGCGAGAAGCCTTGCGGCAAGTCCTTGGGGCTGGCCGGCGCAAAGCCCGCTTCCTGAATGACCCGGCCGACGTCGGTCGAGGGCATCTTGAAATCGTGGCCGGCAATCTGCGCGTAGCCGCTCGGGGGGTCGGTCGAAAAGACGCCGTCAGGAATGGCATTCGTATAGCGCACGCCTTCGAAGCGCATTTGCGATGCGACCGCACCGTTGCCGTGGTACTCTTCCTTCTTCAAAACGAGGTGGGTGCGCTCGTCGATCCAAACCCGGATCGCACGTTCGCCCGTATATTTATTGATCAAAACGACCGAGCGAGTGGCGCGGCCTGCGATGATGTCGTTTCCACCGAGCACGGCGCGATAGTTTGCCAGGACCCGGTCGAAGTTGCCGGCCGAAGAAATCTGCTCGTCGAGCGCTGGATTGTGCGAGATCGTCACCCGCGAATTCTTGATGTCGAAGTCATAGGTTGCGATGCCGCGCGTGATCGTGTAGTCGCCGTAAAGCGACTCCGGTGCCAGGTACCAGCGTCGCGTCAAACTGGGCGCGCGATGTTCGACGCGCACGATCGTCGCCGTCGCGCGGCTGGAGCTGAAGCGAACGGTCTCGAGCTGACCGACGTAGGAAACCACTTTGGGCGCGCCGAGACTAGCCCGCAGCAGAACCAGCGCCGGGTCGGCGGGCGAGGCTGCCCGGGTGTTTGTCGAGCCGAGCGCCAGGAAGAACGCGGCGGCAACGGGCAGCGCCGTCGCGAATGCCCTCCGACTCACGCCCGCCTACTCGTCAGCTTCTTTGCGCGGGGCGCTAACGGACGGCACTGATGAAGTCGACCGTCGCGACTCCAACGTTGCTTTGTTCGGCAAGCTGTGCAGGCGGGCTGTCGTCCTCGAGGGCCGCTCTGTCGGCCGGTTGCAACGTCGCTCCGCGCTCCGCGAGGGGATATTGCACCTGCGCGGCAGCGTGCTGCTCGAAGTAGTAGCCGGCGTCGATCGTCGGCGCGGGCCCGCCGTGCGAAAGCGGTACGGCAACGTAGGCGCCGATCACCAGGGCCGCCGCCAGCGGGACGGCGACCGCGGGCCGCAACAGAACGGCCAAGCGCCCAAGCGGAGAGGGTCGTGCCGAGCGGATGGTCTCCCAAACGCGCGCGGCCACGAGCGACGGCATGTCGGTTTCCTCGGCGGCCGCCGCAGATCGCAGCGCGTCGGTGAGGGCCGATTCGTTCTCGACCTCGCGGCGGCAGCCGGCGCATTCGCCGAGGTGGGCGTGCACCAGCGCATCTTCCTCGGGCGCAAGCTCGTGGTGAACGTAGTCGACTAGGAGGTCGGTGGTGATGTGATTGCTCATCGTTGTTGTTGCCGGGCGCGTTCTACCAAGCGCCGCAGAAGGGCCCGGGCACGGTGCAGGCGCGACCGTACGGTTCCGATGGAACACCCCATGACCTCGGCGATTTCTTGATAGCTGTACTCCTCGATATCCGCAAGAACCACGACCTGGCGTTGCTCGGCTGAAAGTTGGGCGAGCGCTTTGGAGAGCGGCTCGCCGAGTTGCCGTTCGACGTAGTCGTCGATTGGCGTTACGGCCAGCGGCCGCTCTCCGCCGAACTGCTGCGGGACGTTGTCCTCGGGGATCTCCTCCTGGAAACGTCCTTTTCGCCTCCGAAGTTCGTCTCTATACAGGTTCGTTACAATTCGATAGACCCAGGACAGAAAAGACGTTCCCGGTTGGAACGAACGCCAGGCCCGGTAAACGCGAATGAAGGCCTCCTGGGCCAAGTCGCGCGCATCGGCTTCATTTCCGGCCAGGCGGTAGGCGAAGTTGTAGGTTGCCTTACCGTACTGCTGTATCGCACGTTCGAGGAATGCGGCCTGCTCGGCGCTCGGCGGCTCAACGCGCGCTCGGGGGGCCGCCATTTAAGCGGGGCGTAGCCCCGCGGCAACGAGCAGATCCATCGTCAGTTCGAATCTCTTAGCTTTGG
This sequence comes from Candidatus Tityobacter terrigena, assembly GCA_003156715.1. Classification (GTDB taxonomy): domain Bacteria; phylum Vulcanimicrobiota; class Vulcanimicrobiia; order Vulcanimicrobiales; family Vulcanimicrobiaceae; genus Tityobacter; species Tityobacter terrigena. The sequence goes on along the minus strand of PMHO01000040.1, from coordinate 33,857 downwards.
CTGGTAAAGCCGCCTCTCTTAAGGAGAATGCCCAGACGGCCCAGCCTGTGATGGCGTCGCCGGCGAAAAAACGAACCGACAGGGAATCTCCGGCGTACTTAGGTAAGGCTAACTCTGGGCATAGGACTTCCTAATCCAGAAATCCGGCCCGGAGCGTGTGCGTGGCGGCGATTCCTTCTCCTAAGATTGAAAAACGGGCACGCACGGCAGCGACGGCGCGTCGTTGGCTGCCGCGCTTGCTTGCCGTTGCCGGCCCGGGAATCGTCGTCTTGTTCGCGGACACCGAGGCGGGCAGCATTACGACCGCCGCCTCGTCGGGCGCCCAATTCGGCATGAAACTCGTGCTTCTCCAGCTGTTGCTCATCGTGCCGCTCTTCGTCGTCCAGGAGATGACCGTTCGGCTCGGGACGGCAACCGGCAAGGGGCACGCGCAGCTGATCCGCGAGAACTACGGGCTCGGCTGGTGTTGGGTCTCGCTCGGGACAATGCTCATGACCAACGTCGCTGCGCTCGTAACCGAGTTCATCGGGATTGCCGGAGCCGCTCTGATTTTTGGGATCAATCCGGTCCTAGCGGTGGGGACGGCGGCCATTCTGCTGATGGCGGTGGCCCTCTCCGGCGCCTACAAGCGCGCCGAGGCGATCGCGATCGCCCTGTGCTTGCTCGAACTGCTGTTCATTCCGGCGGCTTTCGCGGCTCACCCCTCGCCGATGTCCGTCGTGCGCGACGGCATCTTCGGTTCGCAACCCCTTGCCAACCGCGACTACCTGCTGCTCATTGCGAGCAACATCGGGGCGGTGATCATGCCTTGGATGATCTTCTACCAGCAAAGCGCGACGGTCGATAAAGGGCTGCGCTTGCCGGATCTCGGTTTCGCGCGCATCGACACGGCTTTCGGCGCGGTGATGACGCAGATCATCATGATCGCGGTCATCGTCACCACGGCCGCGACGCTCTACGTCCACCATATCAGCGTCTCCGACGCGGCGCATGCGGCGCTGGCGCTCGTGCCGCTGACCGGAAAGTTCGCGGAGGTCGTCTTCGGTGCGGGCTTGGTCGGGGCATCGATGCTCGGCGCCTTCGTCGTGACGCTTGCGACCGCGTGGGCCTTCGGCGAAGCCTTCCAATGGCCGTGTTCGCTCAACTTCAAATACTTCGAGGCAAAGCGTTTCTACGGGCTCTACACGGTTTGCGTCGCGCTCGCGGCGGCCATCACCCTGATCCCGCATCTGCCGCTGGTCAAGATTACCCTCTACGTCGAGGCATTCAATGCCATCGTGCTGCCGATCGTGCTCGGGTTCTTGCTCGTACTCTCCAACGACAAGAAAATCTTAGGCGACCGCCGCAACTCGCTCGTCGGGAACGTCATCGCAATCGGCGTCTCCGTCGTCTGCGTCAGCCTGGGCCTCTGGTACGGGACGCTGACGCTGCTCGGTCAGGCCGGCTGACGGCGGGACGCGTATCGTGTCGACGCTGTACCTCGCGGTCAAGCTGCTGCACATCCTGCTCGCCATAACGGCCGTCGGCGCGAACATTACCTATGGTGTCTGGTTCGCTCGGGCCAACGCGCAACCCGCATTTGCACCGGTGGCGCTTCGCGGCATCAAGTTCATCGACGACTATATCGCGAACCCGTGCTACCTCTTGATGCTGCCGACGGGCATCCTGATGGTTCGTCTGGCGGGCTTCAGTTTCGGGACGCACTGGATCTCGTGGGCGATGGGCTTGTGGCTGCTGGCAATCGTCCTCGCCTATGGCGGGTACTCGCCGTCTCTGCGCAAGCAGATCGCGGCTGTCGAAGCGTTTGGGATCGGCGACCCGCGCACGGGCGCCCTAGCGGTGCGAGCCAATGTCTTCGCCGGCGTCCTCGGCGTGGTCGTGATCGCAATCTTGGTACTGATGGTGTTCAAACCAAGCTAGACGAGCCGATGCGCCCTCAGCGCGCGGTGAGGATGAAGGGCGTGACGTAGAGCCGGCTGCCGCCCCTGAACTGCAGCCAAAGTTTGTAGATTCCGGCTGCCGGCGCGACGACGCGCAAGGTCATATCGGGCGCGACCGAGGCGGAATCAGGCAGTTCCCGCATTTCTCCCATGCCCGGCATCCCGCTCATGCCGGCCATTCCGTTCGCATCGCAACTTTTCGCGCTTGCCGGCGATGCGCCGGTGCCGCTCATCGGATGGACGTGCACGTAAGCGAGCGTCTTGAGCGAGATGAACACGGCGTGCGCCGCGCCGCCCAGATACGGGTGCAAGTCGGGGGCCGGTTTGCCGTTCTTGGTAACGTGAGCGAGCAGCAGCTTCGGTTTTCCGGCCGTAAGTTCGAGGGAACTCAGCGTAACCGTGTACGGGCCGGCGCGCGAAGTGCGCCGGCCGATCGCGAGCATCCGGGCCTGGGCGATCGGCGTTGCGATGGGCGGCCTGCCGAACGGCAAAGCGAAGCGAAAGACCGCTTGACCGAGCCCGTGCGGCTCGGCGTCGGCAAAGACGTAATAGCGCCCAGGCTTGGGGACCCGCAGAACGATCCGAAAGTGCCCATCGGGTGCGAGCTGCGGATGCACGTGCAGAAACCGCGAGAAGTCGTCACTGACCACGATCATGTGCATGCGCTCGGTCATGTCGAGGTCGTACGATGCGATCGTTCGCGCGCCAACGCTCTCCCAGAGATCGAGCCGCGCCTGGAGTGGTCCAAGCCGAGTAGCCTGGAGTTCCGCGCTCTCATGCGGCGCGCCCGGCAAGGCGAACGCGCCGGCGTAACGCGCGGGGGCGTTCGCCGGCGCGGCCGACCCGCCGAGGGCAAGCAAACCTGCCAGGGCGGCGGCAAAACGCCGCATCATGTCCCAGGTCTTAGAATGGCTGAGTGATTCGCAGCGTCACCTTGCGGCCTGAGGCGTACTGCGTCGTATTGAATCCGTTGTCGATTTTTATCAGATATTCCTTATTGGTCAGATTCTCGATGTTGACGATGTACCCAAGTTGCGGGTGCTTGCCGTGCTTGACCTCGCGCCCGAGAGCGGCGTCGAAGGTCAAATGCGGCGGCAACGTGCCGAACCCGTTTTGGAACGCAACCGGGTATCCCGTCCCATACTCCGGCTCGAAGGAGAAGAAGTAGGAGCGGTCCGTGCCAAGCCGTTTCGTGTAGCCGAGATTGGCTTCGAAGGTCTGGCTATGATCTTCGGGTTGAAGGGTAACGTCGAGTAGGCCGGCGGCGCACGCTGTCGAGGGCGTGGGGCAGAAGAGGAACGTTCCGCCGGAGATGCCGCCCGCCAGTGCTCGCGAGAGCGTCGTCGAGAAGAACAGCGAATCGCCGTTGGCCCAGTGCGATTCCACCCGCCCCTCGACTCCCTTCGCGATGCCGATCGTGTTGTTGTAGACCGCAAAGATCGGGGTCGGATAGATTTGCGTCGTGTCCAGGACGTTGTAGACGTTGCGCTTCCAGAAGTTGATGTAGGCTTGCGACGACGGTGTGAGCGTATGGGCGAGGCCGAACTCATAGTATGAGTCGCGCTCGGGCTGCAAGTCGTACGTCGGCAGTGGGGCGTTGGTGCCGGCCGGGGCAGTTACCACGGCGGCTAAGCGCGTGTCTTCCAAGAAAGGCGCCGCGTAAAGCCGGCCGTAGTAGAAGTGCAGGATATCCTGCGGATCGACTTGTCCGTTGACCTCGAAGCGCGGGCTCAGCTGACCGCCTGCGGTGTAACCGGTGGAATGGTCGTAGCGCAATCCGCCCAGAAACGACAAGTAGTTCGTGGGGGTCCATTTGTCTTCGGCGTACGCGCCAAACAGCGTGCCGCGCTGCGCTTGGTTGTCGAAGAAATAGGCCGGCGTGCTGGCCGGCATGGCGCTTGCGTTAAGTGGGAAATACGCGATCTCTTCGGTGCCGTGGAAATTTTCGATGGAGCCGTCGACCCCCACCTTGATCGCGTTCTTCCCTACGACGTGGAAGTGGTTAATGCGCAGACCCGTGAACGTCGAGCTCCGGTCTTGGCGCAGACCGTCGAGCGGAAGGGTCGGCGGGGTGGCGGCGTAAGGGTTGGGACCGTAGCCCTGCAGGTCAGCGGGCAGATCGCCGAGGTAGGCGACGCGGTCGAGTTTGTACCAGGGGACGATTTGCGTGTAGCTGTTGCCGTCCAGTGAGTTCATCGTGAACGACAGGTTGGCAAAGCGCGAATACTCGCCTTGGACGTCGTCGGTTCCTGGGACCGCGACGACTGGGTCAACCGCGGTCGGCGAGGTGTTAATCGGGATCTCAAACTGCGAGAAGTTGTTCGAGAAATCGAAGGCCAGCGTGTCGCGGCTGTTGAGGTTGGTGACCGTCCGCAGGAACTCGTTGGACTGGTTCGAGTCGTCGTGGATTGGATCGATGGTCGGCGTGTCGATGCCGCGATCGGTGCGCTCGCTGTTGGCATCGAGAAAGATGGTCGTGGTTCCGGCGCGCACCGCTTCGTCGAGCGACCCTTCGGCGCTGCCGTAACTGCCGAACCCACCGGTTATCGAGCCTTCCTCGGGTTCGGTCAGCTCGTTCGCGCGGCGCGTGATGATGTTGACGACCGCTCCTTGCCGCGATCCGCCGTATTCGGCGGGGAAGGCTCCGGTGAAGACCTCGAGCGAGTCGATGTTGCGCGGATCGAGAATCTCGCTGAAGTTCGCGGTCGTCGCCTGCGGCAAGGGCGCGCCGTCGATCTCGTAGGTGAGGCCGTGAAAGCCGTGGGCGACCGGTTCGTTGTAGGAGAAACGCACGATGCCGGGCATGGTCTCGACGAGGAGGTCGAGGCTTTGATTGTCGGGCATGGTGGTGATCTGATCGCGGCCGATCACGTTGGCAGAAACCGGCGTCGCTCCGACCCCGCGCAGGGCCGAAGTCGCAGCGTGTCCGATCTCCTTGAGTTGGGCGAGCGCGAGGCTGACGTCGACGATGGCGTCGCTCTGGACTTGAACCATTTGATTCGCGTCGGCGAGCCCATCACGGTGAGCGGTAACGGTGTAGCGTCCGAATGCCACGCGCGGGAAGACGAAGCCGCCCCTGGAGTCGGTCGTTGCCCGCGAGGTTGTTCTTTCGCCCGTGAGCGTGACGAGAACGCCGGCGGCCGGCTTGCCGGCGACCGTGACCGTGCCGCGGACCAGGCCGGTCGTATCGGCGAGCGCAGCGCGCGCCGGAAGGATCAGGATGACGGCGACGAGCGCCGTAAGAAGGCGTCGCATAAGAGCTCCTCAAGGCCTTTCGAAGGCCACGCAAGTGAACGCAGGGCCGCCTTTGGACGGCCGGTGGGCTCAGGCGCGCAGAGGAGGGGCGCGGCCGCGCCGAACGCCGGCTGGATCGTGCGAGCGGACATGGCTCGCCGAGTAGACGCGCCCGCTCTCACGAGCCGGCGACGTCTGGACGGGATGATCGTTACGTAGCGCGAGTCCGAGCCGCGCCAGTCCCTCGGTCGCGAGGTGGCCGAGCGCGGCAACCAAGACACTGCAGAGGGCGACCGGGCCAAGGATCCAAGCAGGAACGCCGCGGCCCTCAAGAGTCTCGATGGCGGCGAACATCACGAGTCCGCCGGCACCGAGGAATGCGGCCATCGATGCGAGCGAGCCGGCGCCCGGCAAGGCACGGCGCAAGCGCCGGGCGCACTCGGAGGGGGTACTACTGCGACCCGCCCCGCCGCAAGCAATTGCCAGGAGCGTCGCTGAGGCGACCGCCACGAGGCCGGCCACCAAGAAGGCGACGAGCAGGCCTCCGTATCCCCTGGCCAGGCCGTGCGACGATCCGAAGCTGGCCGCGTGAGCGAGGATCGCCACGAGCAAAGCAAGCGGAGTGCCGACTAGCCACCGGCGCAGGGTCATGCGGGATGCTTCGCCCGTGCCGGTCCCGCTCCCGCAACCCGGGCGGCCGGCTCCCCGTCCTCAAGGGGACTGGCTGGGAGCTCCGAAACCACCCCGCCCCGACCCGTCTCACTCAGGGAAAAAACCGCATGAGAGCCAGCTCGAGGAACCGTCACCCGCACGAATCATCCGACGCCGTCGGCTTCGTCGTGGCGCTGCTCGTCCGTTTTCCAGAAATCGCGACGATCGTTTCGCATCCCGTTTCAGGGATGCTGACCCTCTCGTTTGCGATCGCGAAGCGCTTGGACCGTGTAGCGGAGCGGGAGGTGCGGGAGTCGGCGCTCGATCACGTTCGCTCGCTCGTCGAGCTCGCGGGCGAGCAGTGTGACACGCTCGAGGTGGCGTGCGAGCCCGATCCGAAGATGACGTTCGTGCGCATCACCCGCGACGCGCGCTCGTTCACGCGGGAAGAGCTTGCCATGCTCACCGGGCTCTTGTCCCAGCGTTTCGGCGACCTGCTCGTGCGCAGTCCGGCAGCGGAGGACGAGCCGCTCGAGGAGGATCTTGCAGCCGAGGACGAGCTGGTCGAGTACGCTCTCGAGGCGCTTCGAGATCCGTCGCAGCAGAAGAGCCTGGTCGGGTTCCGCGAGGAGAAACGGGTCCTCGTTTACTTCGTGAAGTCGCGCAAGAAGGCCAAGGCGCGCGCGCGCACCTAGGCTGGTGATCGTCGACTTTCACTCGCACACGTCCGAGAGTGACGGTACCCTCACCCCCGCGGAGCTGCGGGCGGCGATGCTGGCCCGCGGCGTTTCGCGCTATGCAATCACCGATCACGACAACTTGACGGCGTACGAACAATTGGAGACGGGCACCGGATCGCCGCGGCTCGTGACCGGCGTAGAAATTAACACGACCTATCGCGGCAACGAGGTTCACATTCTCGGCTATGGCTTCCGGCTCGGCGAGACCGAGCTAGAGCGAACCGTCGAGGAGAACCGGGTTGCGCGCGAGCGGCGCGCCGAAGCGATGATCGACCAACTTGCGCGGGTGGGATACGAGATCAGCATGGAGGCGGTTCGCGCCGAAGCAGGACCACGCGCGGCCCTGGGCCGGCCCCACGTCGCCAAAGCGCTGGTGCGCGCCGGCTTCGTGTCCGATGTCGACGCGGCGTTCCGCAACGTCCTGTCGGCGGGGCGCCCCGGTTACGTTCCGTCGTCGCACATCACGCCGCAGCGCGCGGTCGCGGCGGTCGTCCGCTCCGGCGGCGCGGCGGTGCTTGCCCATCCCGGACGACTGCGTGACGAGCGCCTCATCGACGACCTCGTCGACGCCGGCATCGTCGGGCTCGAGGTCTTCTACCCGACCCACCAGCCGGCTCAGGTCGCCTATTTCCGCGCCCGCGCACAGCAGCTTGGCCTCGTGATGACGGCTGGATCCGACTTCCACGACGCGCGTTGGAACTCGCGCGGCGTCGGCGTGGACGTCGCCGAGGAAGACATCCGGCCATTCCTGGAGTTGATCGGCGAAATCTAGCGCTGCGGCTTAGCGGCAGCGGGCGCAGCGACCGTAGAATTCGATCGAGTGGTCGTCGAGCTCGAACGACTGCTGCGCCATGAGCGCCGACTTGAACTGATCGATTGCGGCGCAGTCGACTTCGTCAACGTGTCCGCAGACACTGCAAATCGCGTGGTGGTGATGCTCGTCGGTGCAGAAGACGTAGCTGGTCTCGCCGTTGCTTTCGGTGCGGAACGAAACGTTCCCGAGTTCGGCGAGCAGCTCGAGCGTGCGGTACACCGTTGACAGGGCCAGGCGCGGATTGTCGTCGCGCAGGATTCGGTAGATCGCGGTTGCCGTGAGGTAGCGGGGGTCTCGCTTGAGCAGGTCGACGATCGCCGTCCTCGTCGACGTCGTATACAGGGTGCGCACGAGCGAGGCTTCACCCCGCGCTGGACGCGCTCCGCTTCGAGGCCTTTCGAGCGGAGCGATCGTGCGGTCACGCTAGGGAGCGGGGCGTAAGGCTTGGCGAATGGCCGCCAGCTCCGTCGCCGCTCGCGCTTCCAACTGGGCGAGCTGCAGCTCCTGGGCGCGGACCGTGTCGAGATCGCGCAGGTACGCGTGGTTGACTCGGACGTTGTACGCGGACGCCGCTAGCGCAGCGGCCGCGAACTCGGCGGCGCAGCCCAGGTCGCTGGCAAGATGCCTGTTTTCGAGCTCGAGCGCTTGCGAGGTCAGCCGCATTGCATCGTACGCCAGGCCGGCTGCACCGAGCGGTTCGCTCGCGGCGAGCGCCAATGCGTCCTGAATCGCGCTCGACCGGGCCGCTTTCTCGAGCGGGGTCGCGCGGGGCCGGGCTTGCGCCGCCACGACCGCGAGGTATGCGGCTTCGTCGCGGGTTCGCGCCAGCAGCAGCTGAGCGCGCAGACGATCGGACTGCACGACGAGCGACTCCGCTCGCTCCGCGCGGCCGGCGTAGGCCGGGTTGGCGGCGGTGATCCGTGCGACCATTGCGACCAAAGCGGCAGCCAATGCTGCGACGACGGTAGCAGCACTTCCGCCTCCCGGCGCCGGCTGCGAGGACGCGAGCGCGCTGATGTAACCTTCGAGCGTTTCCACCTGTGGGGTCTTCGGCCGGCCGCGGCGAAGAACCGCCGATAGATCGCTTTCGATTGTTTCAAAGATCGGCGACCGCAGCGTTCATCGCAGGACACCAGTCAATAGAAGGAGAGAACCTTGCAGTTGGTCGATCGCCCCCGCGGTCATGTGAAGGACCGTGGCCTCGCCGATGCCGGCATTTCGCGCATCGAGTGGTCAGCTACGTTCATGCCCGTGCTCGCGCAAATTCGCGAGCGTTTCGCCTCGGAAAAGCCCTTTACCGGTTTGCGCATCGGCGCATGCCTGCACGTCACTACCGAAACCGCTAACCTGATGCTCGCCTTGCAGGCGGGCGGCGCCGAGATCGCGCTGTGCGCTTCCAATCCGCTCTCGACTCAGGACGACGTCGCCGCGGCGCTCTCCGAGCGCTGCGGAATCGCTACGTTCGCCATCAAGGGCGAAGACAACGACACGTACTACGATCACATCGAATCGGTGATCGCGACCAAGCCGCATATGTCGATGGACGACGGGTGCGATTTGGTCACGACCATCTATAGCAAGCACCGTCATCAACTGGCCGACATGATCGGCGGCTGTGAGGAAACGACCACCGGCGTCATTCGCCTGCACGCGATGGAGAAGGACGGCGTCCTGCCCTACCCGGTGATCGCGGTCAACGACGCGCTGACCAAGCACATGTTCGACAACCGCTACGGCACGGGACAGTCGACGATCGACGGGATCATTCGCGCCACCAACGTGCTGCTCGCCGGGCACACGCTGGTCGTCGTCGGGTACGGCTGGTGCGGACGCGGCGTCGCCTCGCGAGCCAAGGGGCTCGGCGCGCACGTCGTCGTCTGCGAGGTCGACGCGCGCAAGGCGCTCGAGGCGGTGATGGACGGCTTTACCGTGCTTCCCATCGCGGAGGCCGCGAAGGTCGGCGACGTTTTCGTAACCGTCACCGGCAACTTCCACGTCATTGCCGGGCCGCACTTCGGGTCGATGAAGGACGGCGCGATCGTCTGCAACTCGGGGCACTTCAACGATGAGCTCGACCTCGACGCGCTCGAGGCGATGGCGGTCTCGAAGGCGCGGCCACGCCCCTTCGTTGAAGCATTTAAGCTCGAGAGCGGGCGGACGGTGCGCATCTTGGCCGACGGCCGGCTGGTCAACTTGGCCGCGGCTGAAGGCCACCCGGCTGCCGTGATGGATATGTCGTTCGCCAACCAGGCACTGGCGGCGGCCTTCTTGGCGCAGAACTACAAGGCGCTGGAGAAGAAAGTTTACCCGGTTCCGGATGCGATCGACAACGAGGTCGCGCAACTCAAACTGGCTGCAATGCACATCGCCATCGACGAGCTGACGCCCGAGCAGGTCGCCTACGCCGCGTCCTGGTCCGAAGGGACGTAAGCGATGGCCTATCGCCGGCTCTTTACGAGCGAATCGGTTACCGAAGGTCATCCCGACAAGGTAGCCGATCAAATCTCCGACGCCGTACTCGATGCGATCATGAAGGACGACCCCTACGGGCGGGTCGCGGTCGAGACGTTCGCGATCACGGGCCAGATCCACATTGCGGGCGAAGTTACGACGAAAACATATATCGATATCCCCCGGATCGTTCGTTCCACGATTGCCGAGATCGGATACACGCGCTCGAAGATCGGGTTCGACGCCGACACGTGCGGGGTCAGCGTCTCGATCGACGAGCAATCCCCCGATATCGCGATGGGCGTCGACAAGTCGCTCGAGGTCAAGGAAAGCGGCTCGCACGATTCGTTCGAGCTGATCGGCGCTGGCGATCAAGGCATGATGTTCGGTTACGCTTGCCGCGAAACCGACGAACTGATGCCGCTGCCCATCGTTTTGGCCCACAACCTCTGCCGCATGCTGGCCGCCGCCCGCAAGAACCGCGAAATCACCTGGTTGCGGCCCGACGGCAAATCGCAGGTGACCGTCGAGTACGACGGTCAGCGTCCGGTTCGGGTCGACGCGGTCGTCATCTCAACGCAGCACGATCCCGACATTCCGCTGGAAACGATCCGAACCGAGGTCAGCGAGCGCATCATCGACCAAGTCATTCCCAAAGCCCTGCGCGACGCGGAGACGCGCATCTTCGTCAACCCGACAGGGCGCTTCGTCATCGGCGGCCCCAAGGGCGACGCGGGGTTGACCGGCCGCAAGATCATCGCCGACACCTACGGCGGGATGGCGCGCCACGGCGGCGGCGCCTTCTCGGGAAAGGATCCCACCAAGGTCGATCGCTCCGGCGCGTACGCGGCGCGCCACGCCGCCAAGAACATCGTCGCGGCCGGCCTAGCGGATCGGTGCGAGGTGCAGGTCGCATACGCCATCGGCGTCGCGCACCCGGTCAGCGTGCTAGTCGAAACGTTCGGGACCGCCAAGATCGAGGAATCGAGGATCGCCGAACTCGTCAAGGAGTTCTTCGACCTGCGTCCGGCGGCCATCATTCACCGCCTCAACCTGCGCCGGCCGATCTACAAGCAGACGGCCGCGTATGGCCACTTCGGCCGCGCCGATCTCGACCTGCCGTGGGAGCATCTCGACCAAGTCGAAGGGCTGCGCGACGCAGCCGGCCTCAAAGCGCCGGCCGGCCAGTCGTTCAGCGTTCCGCTGATAACGGGATAACCGCGGGCGCGGTGGGCGTCGTCGCTTGCGCGGGCTCCGTGGGAAGGATGACGCCCGCCAGATAGAGCGGGTCGAGCGTCGAGACAACGATCTCGCCGCCGGCGTCCGGTGTGCGACGCAAGGCGCGTAGTGCGTCGAGCGCATCGGGCAGCGCGAACTGTTCGCCGATGAACCCGGCGACGAAGCGGCCGCCGCGAACTTCGCCCTGCGCCTCCATGCGGCGCAGCACGGCGAGGAGTTCGCGCCAGGGCGGCGCCAGGCGCTCGCGCCGCAAGACGTCGCGAAACACGACGCCGTAGCGCGCCAGCAGGCGCTTTGCGAATGCCTCGACATCGAGTTGCTCGCGCAGGGCGGTAAGGATGGTCCAGCGTCCGCTCGACGCGCGCGGTCGCGCACTGCGCGCCTTTTCGCCGAGCCGCCGCTTCGAATCGGTAAGGGAACGGAGCGCATCGAAACCGTCGGCGGTAACCAGGCCTGCGGCCACGAGTTCCCAGAGGGCCTCTTCGACCTCGGCCGGCAGGCGGTGCGCGTCGCGTACGATCTCGTTGAAGAAGGGTGCTCCGCGTTGCCGGATGCACGCCAGCACGTCGCGCCCGGCATGCGAAAGAACCGACTCGTCGAGACCGTCGCGCGCCACCAGCGTCTCCGCACCGTCGCGCGCGAAGAGCGAGATCGGCACGAGCTTGGTGGCGCGGACGCGTCTGCGCGGCAGCGTGCCGGTCGCCGCCAGCAGCGCCGGATGCGGTGAGAGGCGGCCCCACATCAGCTCGCCCGACTGGCACAGTCTATCGAGATACTCAGGCTTGTAGCCGGCGACCCGGCGCGGCAGAATTTGCGTCTCCCACGCCGCGGCCGGAATCTCGAAGCCCTCGAGTTGACGGACCACCTGCAGCGTCCCGTCGACGCCGTGCAGCCGCCCCGCCGGCGCCACGTGCTGCCAACGGAAAAGAAAGCGGACGAACTGCGCGCTCGTGACCGGCTCGATTTCGCGCCGCAACCGGCCGAGGGTGCGGCGGTGAATGCGCGCGAGCACCCGGCGGTTGCACCATTGTTCGCCGGCGCCCGGGCTGAAACGGCCGCGCAGCACTTGACCTTCCGTTTCGAGCTGCAAGAGGGCTTGCTCCACGCTGCCCTCGTCGATTGCAAAGCGCGCGCCAAGTTCGCGCACGCTGCGCGGGCCACCCGACTCGAGCCAGCCGCGCAGCACTTCGGCGAGCGCGGCCTCGCGCGTCTCGGGCAATGGATGAGTCGATGCCGGCGCCGCGATCTCGGGCTCGGCGCGCGCGTCGGGATGGACGAGCCGGAACAGCGACGTGCGTTCGGCCGACACCCAAAAGTGGCTGTGCGACGCGTGGAGGGTCGTCGCGCGCCGATCCGCTCGCAAGGCCTCGAAGAACTCGCGCCACTCGTCGACGGGCGGCAGGGCGACGAGCGTTAGCAGCGCGTCGTGCAGCTCGTCGGCGTCGCGCACGACGGGCCAAGACTCGGCTGCGACTTCGTCGATCGCCGCTGGGTCGAGCAGTCCGACGCCGTCCGCCGCGGCGCTGCCGGTAACCGAACGCAATTGAACCGCTCGCGCGCGCCGCTCTTCGAGCGGAGCGTCATCGAGGTATGCGTATGGATTGGCGTTGAGGATCTCGTGTGAGAAGACCGATGGCGTCGGAGTCTCGACCGCGACGGTGCGAATTTCTCCCCGCTCGAGGGCCGCGATGATCTGCATGAGGCCGTCGAGGTCCATCGCTTCGTGAAGGCAGTTGTCGATCGTCTCACGGACCAGCACGTGATCGGGGATGCGGATCGGGCCGGACAGGTTTTCCGGGCAGGCGGCTTGATCCGGGAAGACCGCCGCCATCAGATCGTCGGAGCGCATCCGAATCAACTGGGCCGGCACCTTGCGGCCGCCCGCAAAGCGCAGGACGGCAAGCGCCCGCGTCGCATTCCAGCGCCAGCGTGCACCAAACATCGGCGCAGCCAACAGGGCCTGCGTCAGCACGTACTCGAGGCTTTCGGTTTTGAGGAATGCGAAGACGGCATCGAGCGGAAAGGCGTGTTGTTCCGAAAGCGAGATGACGATGCCGTTGTCGGTAGCGGCGGCTTGAAGTTCGAGATTGAACGAGCGGCAGAAGCGCTTGCGCAGTGCCAAGCCCCACGCGCGGTTGATGCGAGCACCGAAGGGGGCGTGAATGACGAGCTGCATCCCGCCGCCTTCGTCGAAGAAGCGTTCGGCAACGACGGTCGTGTCGGTCGGCACGACGCCGAGCGCGGCTTTGCCCGCGCGAATGTACGCGATCGCCTGTTCCGCGCCGGCGCGATCGAGCCCGCACTCTGCCAAGCGGCGCATCGCTTCGCCGTCGCCGGCCGCATCGATCTCGGAGCGCAGTCGCGCGACGTCGCGCGAGAGCTCGATCGTGCGCCCCAGGCCTTCGCCGTTCCAGAACGGGACCGAAGGCGGAGCACCCCGCGCGTCCTCGACCCGGACGATGCCGCTCGCCGATTCGACGCGGCGGATGCGCCACGAGGTCTGTCCCAATAGGAAAATATCGCCGGCCATGCTCTCGACCGCGAAATCTTCGTCGAGCGTGCCGATCTTTTGACCGTCGGGCTCCGCAACGACGGCGAAGTCGGCGCGGTCGGGAATCGCCCCGCCGGAAGTGATTGCGGCCAGCCGGGCGCCGCGCCGCGCTCGAACGCGCCCGTTGACACGATCGCGATGCAGGAAGGTGCCGCTGCGCCCACGCGAGGTTGCGATACCGTCCGCCAGCATCGAAAGTACGGCCTCGAAGTCCGCTCGGCTCAGCTCGCGATAGGGATACGCGCTTCGCGCCAAGGCGAACAGATCGTCCTCGCGCCACTCGTCGGTCGCGCACGCGGCAACGAGCTGCTGCGCGAGGATGTCGAGCGGGGCGCTCGGGATATGCAAGCGATCGAGCTCGCCGCTGCGAACCGCGCGCACCAGCGCCGCGCATTCGATCAGCTCGTCGCGGGTGGTCGCAAAGAGAACGCCTTTGGGTTGCGCGCCGACCCAGTGGCCCGAGCGCCCGATGCGCTGCAATCCGACGGCGATCGACCGCGGCGAGCCGATTTGAACGACCAGGTCGACGGAGCCGATATCGATGCCGAGCTCGAGCGAGGCGGTCGCGACCACCGCGCGCAGTTCGCCATCCTTGAGACGCGACTCGGTGAGGTGGCGCATCGCGCGCGATAGGCTGCCGTGATGCGGCAGGACGATACCCTCTCCAAGACGCTGCGAGAGAGCGAAAGCGACCCGCTCGGAGAGGCGGCGCGTTCCAACGAACACGAGCGTCGTGCGGTGCGCCAAGATCAGTTCGGCGATACGGTCGTACGTTTCACCCCACATCTCGTTCGTTGCCACGTGTGCCAGCTCGTCGCGCGGAACGGCGACCGATAGATCCATCGCGCGCCGGCGGTCGACCGAAACGATTGCCGTCAGCGACGAATCGGCGGCCCGCTCCGGGGTCAAGAACGCGGCCACCTCGTCGATCGGCTTGACCGTCGCCGAGAGGCCGATGCGTTGCGGCTTCGGGCTGCCGTTGGCGACGATCAAGTGGTCGAGGCGGGCCAAAGTCAGTGCGAGGTGCGAGCCGCGTTTATCGCCCGCCATCGCGTGGATCTCGTCGACGATAACCGTGCGCACGCGCTTGAGGGTGTTGCGCGAGCGCTCGGCGGTGAGGAAGATGAAAAGCGATTCCGGCGTGGTGACGAGCACGTGCGGCGGATGGCGAAGCATTTTGGCGCGCTCCGCGGCCGGCGTATCGCCGGTGCGCACGGCCGTGCGAATCGGCGCGAGCTCGAGGCTCCGACTCTGCGCGAGGGCGCGCATCTGCGCTAGCGGCGTCTCAAGATTCTTGCGGATATCGTTGGTCAGCGCCTTGAGCGGCGATACGTAGACGATCGCCGTCTCTTCGGGCAAATTGCCCGAAGCGGCGCGTCGAACGAGATCGTCCAGAGCATAGAGGAAAGCGGCGAGCGTCTTGCCCGACCCGGTCGGCGCCGAGACGAGGACGTCGCGACCGGCCTGGATGTGGGGCCATCCGCGTACCTGCGGCTCGGTCGCTGCCGCAAAGACAGACGCGAACCAGTCGTCGACTAAGGGGTGGAAACCAGGGCCGAGCATTTCTTTTGCTTCAACCCGTGCCGGCTCGCATCGGTTCGCCTTGCGCAGCGGGCTGCGGCCTCCTTCCCGGCCTGGCTGCCCGCCCGGCCCGCGCAGGAGGGCCTCTGCTTTCAAAGCAACAGCCGCATCATGAGGACGTGGATGCTCTTGCTCGCGTTGTCTTTCGTTTGCGTGCCCGCCGTCGCATCGGAACAGATCCCGGACTCCGCCACCCTGCGCCAGCTCGCCGCCGCTGCTTACGGCCCGATCCCCTCGAACTTTCGCCAGGTTATCGAATTCAATGGAACGCTTTCCGGCCGGGAGGTAACCTATCGGCTCGCTAGCGACTCGCGCGTGGTGCGAGACGTCGGCCCGATCCACAATGAATCCGGCTCGTACCGGGGCGAGCGCTGGCACCAGACGGCCAACGGACACACGGTCGTCGATCTGCCGGACCCGGGTCTGGCCACCGGCGAAACCTTCAACGTAACGGTGCAACGGGTCAGCGCGCCGGTCGACGCGTACCTCGTCTCGACGCTCAACGTGCGGGGAGACGGGACCCTCGAGTATTTCGACCCCACGACGCATTATCTCATTCGGCGCGAGACCGTCGCCGGCAACGGAAAGACGGCCACCGAGTACGACGATTTCAAACCCTTCGGAGCGCGCAACCTGGCGGGCCATTGGCACGTTCGCGACGACACGGCAAAGACCGACATCGACTATTACGTGCGTGAATTTGCAAGCAACGTCGTCAGCGACGTAGACGTGGCACGGCCGGCCAGCCGGCGGCAGCTGGTGGAGTTCCCCGCGCGCGTCGACGGCGTGCGCCTACCAGCGCGCTTCACGCGCGACGGTCACGTGATCGTGCGTATCACGGTCGGCGAGCGCGGGCTCGACTTCCTTCTCGATACCGGATCCTCTGCGGTCACGATCGACCCAGGGACGGCACGCAGCCTCGGGATAACGGTCTTCAACCGAGAGTCCTCATCGATGAACGCGGGCCGTTACGACACGGGAGAAGCCATCCTGCCGGAGGTCAAGGTGGGCGATCTGACGTTGCCCGACGTCGTCGTCAGCGTTTTACCGTTCGGTTGGCAGGTCGACGGCGAAACGAAGGCGGTCGGCCTGCTCGGCTTTGATTTCCTTTGCGAGATGGGCGTCACGATCGACTACCAGCATCAAACGGTAACGGCGGAACGATTCGGCACGTACCAAGCGCCCGACGATCCCCAGACGATTCGGCTCGCGATTCGTCTGGGAACCCAGCAACCGGTTACCTCTGCCACGATCAACGGCGCAATCGCCGAACGCACCGTCCTCGACACGGGAGCCGCCGGCGCTCTACAGATCTTTGACTATTTCGCGCGGCGCCACCCCGAAGCGTTGGTCGAGGATGCGGGGTTAGGCGCTCGAAGCCGCGTTCCCCACGTCTTTACCGGGGCGGGCGGCCTTTACCTCGCAAAGCCTTACGCGATCGAAGACTTGCAGTTGGGCCAGGCTTCGTTCCACGATTTCATCGGGTTCCGGGCCATGTCGCGTTCGAGTTTCCCCGTCAACGAAGACGGGCTGATCGGCGTTTCGTTCTTACGTCTTTTCGACGTGTATCTCGACTATCCGAACGACAAGGTCTATCTCGTGCCGAACAAAACCGCTAAGAAGGCAGTGCAAGAATGAAGCTTGCTGTTGTGTCAACCCTGGCGACGCTGCTCGCAGGCTGTATCGGCGGTTCCGGCGACCGCGTGGTGGGGAGCGGCGACGTCGTAGGGCAGGAACGGTCGCTGGGCGCCTTTCACCAAGTCGAGCTGGGCGGGGCCGCCCGCCTGCAGGTTACGGTTGGCGGCCCGCAGGCGGTGCTTGTCGAGGCGCAACCCAACATCGCCGCCCTCATCGAGACGACGGTATCGAACGGCACCTTGACGATTACCGACACCAAGCAATATACGAGCAGCCGCGACGTCATCGTGCGCATTACCGTTCCTTCGATCGACGGGCTCGGAATCTCGGGCTTTTCCGACGCGACCATCACGGGCGCGCACGGCCCCAAGCTCGATATCTCGGTGAGCGGCACGGGAAGCGTCACGGCGTCCGGCCAGGTCGATCGTCTTTCCCTCACGTGCGGCGGCGCCGGGAACGCACAACTGCAAGGTTTGGTCGCGCGCGATGCCGTCGTGTCACTTTCCGGCGTCGGCAACGCGGAGATCAACACGACCGGCACGCTCGACGTCTCGATTTCCGGTGTCGGCAGCGTACGATATCGCGGCTCGGCGCGCGTGGTGCACCAGTCGATCAACGGCGTTGGGAGCGTCTCGCACGTGTAAAGCGAGCGCTTAACGGCGCTCGCCGCGCACGGCCGGCGAAGCGGCCAAGACAAAGCCCATTACGAGGTAGCCGAGGGTCGAAATGATGATGGCCAACCGCGCACCGTAGTGGTCGGCGATGAGGCCACCGATGAGGGCGCCCGGGACCGTTCCGATCAGCACGACGAGCCGGGCCGCGCCGAAGACGCGTCCAACCAGTTCCTCGGGGGTGACGCGCATGCGCCATCCGACGATCTGCGCGACCTCGAAGAGAACCGCTGCGTTGGCCAGAGCCAGAAAGGTGACGGCGAGCGGGAGATTGTGCGCGAGCATGACCGGGACGAACAGCACGCCGTCGGCAAGGTACGCAACAATCAGCAGCCGCCCGAAGGGCCAGCTTGGCGGCACGCGTCCCCCGAGATACGATCCAAGCATCGCACCCAGCGCGCCGAAGCCGAGTGCGTACCCGACGGCAAAGTCGCTTGCGCCCAAATCGCGTTTGAGGAACGGGATGAAGACCGCGGCCGCGATGAATCCGAAGAAGTTGAAGGCGAGCGAGCCGAGCGAGATCGCCGTCATCGCGCGATCGCGCAGCAAGAATCGGAAGCCGGTCGCGATGTCGGCGAGCATGACGCGCGGCGTGGGCAGCCCGAGCGGACGGTCGGGGCCGAACGTGTCGACCGCGGCAATCGATACTTGTGAGATCAAGTAGGTTGCGGCATTGACGATAAGCGCCGGCAGNNGGCCTGCTCGGCGGACAGCAGCGCCGATACGGCCTGGGTCGCCCGCCCTTTTCCGAGAAGGTATGGAATCGACGAAGCCTGACTGCCGCTGAAGATCGCGGCGCAGGTCGAGATGACCGCGATGCCGGCGTAGAGCAGCGGGAGCGACAACGACCCTCGGGCATAGCCGAACGCAAAGAGCGCCAAGGTCGCAAAACGGATGAAATCGCATGCGATCATCAAACGCCGGCGGTCGAGCCGGTCTGCGAGCGAGCCCCCCACAAGGCCGAACAGCGCGAACGGTCCCAGCTCTAAGGCGTACGTCACCCCGATGGAGAGCGCAGACCCCGTTAGATGGTAGACCAGCAGCGGAAGCGCGATAAGCCGCAGTCCGTCGCCGGCGTAGCTGAACGCTTGGCCGGCGTAAAACAGACTGAAACTTCGATTCGAAAAGACGCTGCGCGCCCGAGCAGACATGAGAGAACACCCCAAAAACCAGCAAAGGATGGAACCCTAACGAGGGGACGAGCGCTAATGCGCGGCCCCCGTGGGGGCGCTACAATCTCACGAAGTCTAGTGTACGCCCCCGTGTCAAGCACGGGCGCCGTTGGCCGCGGGCCGGCGCGGCCGTTTTGGACGGGTCCGGCGCGCTGCTTGGCTCGCTTTAGTGCTGGGGAAGTGCGGGCACCGCACGGAACCGCTATGCCATGGTTACGATGCCGCGCCTCGATTCCGATCGCCTCGATCCCGATCCGCAGGAAACGCGCGAGTGGCTGGACGCCCTCGACGGCGTGCTCGCCCACGAGGGGCCGGCGCGAGCGCGCCAATTGATCGAGCGTCTCGTGGAGCGGGCGCAGGCGGGCGGCGCTCACATCGAGCTCGGCCTCCAGACGCCCTATATCAACACGATCGCGGTGTCGGAGCAGCCGAAGATGCCCGGCAACGACGAGCTCGAGACGCGCATACGGCACTACGTCCGGTGGAACGCGATGGCGATGGTCGTCCGTGCCAACGAAAACTCATCCGAACTGGGCGGCCACGTGGCCAGCTTCGCGTCGTCCGCCACGCTCTATGACGTCGGGTTCAACTATTTCTTCCGCGGGCCGTCGCCGTCGTTCGGCGGCGATCTGGTGTTCTTTCAAGGCCATTCCGCGCCCGGCGTCTACGCGCGCGCCTTTCTTGAAGGCCGCATCAGCGACGAACAACTCGCCAACTACCGCCAGGAGGTCGACGGGCACGGCCTGTCGTCGTATCCGCACTCGTGGCTGATGCCCGACTTTTGGCAGTTCGCGACGGTCTCGATGGGGCTCGGCCCCATCCAAGCCATTTACCAGGCGCGCTTCCTCAAGTATTTGCACAACCGCGGCATGGCCGACACGGCGGGGCGCAAGGTCTGGTGCTTCATCGGCGACGGCGAAGTCGACGAACCGGAGACGCTCGGCGCGATCTCGGTTGCCGCCCGTGAGTCGCTCGACAATCTGATTTTCGTCGTGAATTGCAATCTGCAGCGGCTGGACGGCCCGGTGCGCGGGAACGGCAAGATCATCCAGGAGCTCGAGCGCGAGTTTCGCGGAAGCGGTTGGAACGTCATCAAGGTCGTCTGGGGAAGTAACTGGGATCCGCTGCTCGCCAAGGATACGACGGGGCGGCTCGTCCAGCTCATGAACGAGTGCGTCGACGGCGACTATCAAACGTTCAAAGCGAACGACGGGGCGTACGTGCGCGAGCACTTTTTCGGCCGCTATCCCGAGACGGCCGCACTGGTGGCCGACTGGAGCGACGAGCAAATCTGGGCGCTTCAGCGCGGCGGTCACGATCCACGCAAGGTTTATGCCGCCTACCGGGCCGCCACCGAGACCACCGGCCAGCCGACCGTCGTGCTGGCGAAGACGATCAAAGGCTACGGCCTGGGATCGTCGGGCGAGGCACAAAACATCGCTCACCAGCAAAAACATCTCGACGTGAAGGCGATGCGGCAGTTTCGCGACCGCTTCGCGATCCCGGTCTCCGACGCCGAGCTGGCGGACGTTCCGTTCTACCGGCCTCCCGAAGACAGTCCCGAGAAACAGTATTTGCGCGACCGTCAGGCCACGCTCGGCAGCCTGCCGCAACGGCGTCGCCGGACGTCGGTTTCGTTGACCGCCCCCAGCCTGAGTGCGTTCGACACGCAGCTGCAGGGAACGGGCGAGCGCGAGATCTCGACGACGATGGCATTCACCCGTATTCTCAGCGCGCTGCTGCGCGACAAGAGCATCGGCTCACGCATCGTGCCGATCGTCGCTGACGAATCACGCACGTTCGGCATGGAAGGGATGTTCCGGCAGCTCGGCATCTATTCGCCGCTGGGGCAGCTCTACAAGCCGCAGGATGCCGCGCAGCTGATGTATTACCGCGAGGACCGGCAGGGCCAGATTCTGCAGGAAGGGATCAACGAGGCGGGGGCGTTGTCCTCGTGGATCGCTGCAGCGACATCGTATTCGACCAGCGACCAGCCGATGATTCCGTTCTACATCTTTTACTCGATGTTCGGCTTTCAGCGTATCGGTGACCTCGCGTGGGCCGCGGGCGACATGCGCAGCCGCGGTTTCCTCATGGGCGGTACCTCAGGCCGCACGACGCTCAACGGTGAAGGGCTCCAGCACGAGGACGGGCACAGTCAGATCTTTGCTTCGTTCATTCCGAACTGCGTCTCGTACGATCCGACCTTCGCTTACGAACTGGCGGTCATCGTGCAGGATGGATTGCGGCGCATGTGCTCCGAGCAGGAGGACGTGTACTATTACATCACCGTGATGAACGAGAACTATCCTCATCCGGCCATGCCGGACGGCGTCGCGGAGGGGATCCTCAAGGGCATGTACCTGCTGCGCGAGGGACCGGGCGACGCGCGCGCGCCGCGCGTTCAACTGCTGGGTTCCGGCACGATCCTGCGCGAAGCGATTGCGGCCGCGGACCTGCTAGCAGAGGATTTCGGCGTCGCCGCCGACCTGTGGAGCGCGACCAGCTTCAACGAACTGCGCCGCGACGGCCTCGCCGCCCAACGCTGGAACCTGCTGCACCCGAACGAGGCGCCGCGCCTCTCTCACGTACAGAGGTGCTTGGCGGGGCGCACGGGACCAGTCGTTGCCGCCACCGATTACATGAAAACGTTTGCCGATCAGATCCGGCCTTTCGTGACGCAGCGCTATGCGGTGCTCGGCACGGATGGTTTCGGGCGCAGCGATTTCCGGCGCAGGCTGCGCGATTTCTTCGAAGTCGACCGGCGTTGGATTGCGCTCGCCGCGCTGCGTGCGCTGGCCGACGAAAAGACGATCCCCGCGGCCCGCGTCGCGGAGGCGATCGAAAAATATGGCTTCGATCCAAATAAACCCAACCCGGTGACCGTGTGAGCGCGCCCGTAGAGGTCCGTGTCCCGAATATCGGCGACTTCAAGGACGTTCCGATCATCGACATTCTCGTGAAGCCGGGCGACACGGTCGCGGCCGAATCTCCGCTCGTGACGCTCGAATCGGAGAAAGCGAGCATCGACGTTCCTTCACCGAGTGCCGGGGTCGTGCAGTCGGTTGCGGTCAAAGTCGGCGACAAAGTTTCGGAAGGTTCCGTGCTCCTAGCGCTGGCCGCGTCGAACGGCGCGGCGACTGCCGAGCCGCCGCAAACCGAATCGCCACAAGCGGCGGCGTCGCAAGCCGAACCGTTGCCGGCTGCGTCCAAACCGGTCGCGTCCAAACCGGTCGCGTCCAAAGAAGAAGAGGGCAGCGAAACGGTCGTCGAGGTTCGCGTTCCGGACATCGGCGATTTCAAGGACGTGCCCGTCATCGACGTCCTGGTCAAGGCGGGCGAGCGCGTGGAGCTCGAGACGCCGCTCATCGTACTCGAATCCGAGAAGGCGTCGATGGAAGTACCCTCACCCCAGGCCGGCGTCGTGCAGAGCTTGGCGGTGAAGGTGGGCGACAAGGTGTCGCAGGGGAGCGCGATCGCGACGCTTACGGTTGCGGGACCTGCTGCGCCGCCGGCCGCGAAGGCTGCCCCCGAGCAGCGTTCGTCCGCGCCGGCCGCTCCCGCGCCGGCATCAAAAGAGCCGGTTGCGGAGCGCGCAGCAACGCCGCAAAGCGCTGCCGGCGAAGCCGCCCCCGCCGGCGAGGGCGGCGCACATGCCAGCCCATCGATCCGGCGCTTCGCGCGCGAGCTCGGCGTGGCGCTCGAAAACGTACGTGGAAGCGGTCCGCGCGACCGCATCACCCGGGAAGACATTCAGTCGTTCGTTAAAGGCGCGCTATCCGCGCCCCGGGCGGCGCCCGCAAACGCAGTCGCCGGGCTCAATCTTGCGCCGTGGCCCAAGGTCGACTTCGCGCAGTATGGACCGATCGAGCGCATCGCGCTTCCGCGCATCAAGCGCATCGCGGGGCCGAACCTGCATCGCAACTGGGTGATGATTCCGCACGTCACCAACAACGACGAAGCGGACATCACCGAGCTCGAGGCCTTTCGCCAAAGCCTCAACGCCGAGGATCCGAAAGCCAAGGTCACGATCCTGGCCTTTATCATCAAGGCCTCGGTGGCGGCGCTGCGGCGCTTTCCCGATTTCAACGCCTCGCTCGAGGGCGACGAGCTCGTGCTCAAGCGCTACTATCATATCGGCTTTGCCGCCGATACCCCGAGCGGGCTGGTCGTACCGGTCTTGCGAGACGCGGACAAAAAGGGCGTGCTCGCCATCGCTGCCGAGACGCGCGAGCTCGCGGCAAAGGCGCGGGACGGAAAGCTCACGCTCGGCGAGATGCAGGGCGGCACCTTTACGATCTCGAGCCTCGGCGGAATCGGAGGGACGTCGTTTTCGCCGATCGTCAATGCGCCGGAAGTTGCGATTCTCGGTGTGAGCCGCTCGGCGACGCGCCCCGTTTGGGACGGGGCGCAGTTCGTGCCGCGACTGTTGCTGCCGCTTTCGTTATCCTACGACCACCGCGTGATCGACGGCGCCGCCGCAGCGCGTTTCAACGCCTATCTCGGAGCGTCGCTCGCCGATCTTCGCAGGACGCTGCTGTAGCCGGAGCTACTCCTGTTCTGCGAACGACTGCGCTACCGACTTGCCGTAGGGGTAGAAGCGATCGTGTTCGCCGCGCTGCCACGCGGCTCGAACCTCGGGATCGGATAGATCCCAGTCCCAACGGCAGCGCTTGGTGACTTCGCGCAGGTCTTGACGTAGATCTTCGAGCGTCGGACGGCCGAAGAACCAATACCCATTGTAGATCTTGTAGATTACGAGGCCGGGCTCGCAGACCACCGTGTGTGGAACCATCGGATTGTGATGCGGGTCGGTATACTCCGCGATGTCGAGGTCGCGTTGCAGCTTTCGGCCAGGATCTGAGAGGAAGGGCCAATCCGCCCCAACCGCGGTGCGAAACTCATTGCTTTCGAGCACGTTGTCGGTGCTGATCGTAACCAGGCGGCAGTAGCCGACGCCGGGCATCATCTCGCGCCAGAGCTGGGCGAGGCCCTCGTGCTGACGGCGATCCTTCGGACAATAGCCGCCCCGCGCAAGGACGACGACGATCGGATCGATGCCCGCAATTTTCGATAGTTTGCGACGGGTCCCGGCGTGGTCGGTCAGTTCGTAATCGGGAAACGCGGCACCGACCTTGACATCAGCGCGCATCGCGCCCTCTTTGCGTAACCATTTGCGGCCGAGCTACAACGCTTCGGCCCGAGCCTCCCGTCAACTTTCGCAAAGCCGGCTTGGAAAAATCTTTCGTTATCGCAGCTCTTGACTTTATATAATATACATTGATATACTGCGCTTGGTCATCAACTCAGGAGGTTTTCCCGACCATGAAAAAATTCTCACCCCTACTCGCAGCCGCGGCGTTCACGGCGATTCTCATTCCGGCCGGCGCCCAGGCGGCGACGAGCGCTCCGATCGGCGTCGAGGAATGCGCGGTCCAGCAACTCACCGGCAGCGTCCGGGATCTTTCGTACTCGACGTCCTTTGCAACGTCGGTCGATGGGTTACGCGTCTCGTTCGTTAACCATGGCAGCACGCCGGCGACGAGCGTCGACTTCTTGGTTCGCTACGGCGGACGGTCGTACGACATCGTGGCGAACGGCACGTTCACGTCCGGAGTTCCGGTAACGCAGGATTTCGACGGCATCGACAACGCGCCGTTCAGCGGCGACGCGGCGCAGTGCGCGGTGCGATCGGCGACGTTTGCCGACGGCACGGCGTGGCGCGCAGAGGATCTCTAAGAAGGGCGCCCCAGTTACGCCGGTAGCATGGGAGCCATGGGCCGTCCGTGAAAGGACGCCCATGGCTTTGCGTCTGAGCGGGCGCCGGCGAGGCCGGAACCAATGGTGAAAGCGGCGGCCAAGACGCGCCGCGCCAAAGCAAGCAGGGAGGATGCAAGCGGCGACGGCCAATTGCACGGCAGATTGTTTTATTCGCTCAAGCACGCGCAGGGGCGGGCGCGAGCGGCGCTCGACGAGGCCTTCGGACAGATCGGCCTGACGACGCCACAATTCCTAGCCCTCAACGCAATCGATGAGAACGCGCGCAGTTCGAGCGCCGAACTAGCACGCCACAGCTACGTCTCGCCGCAGGCCATGATGACGATCATCGCGCGCCTAGAAAGTTCCGGCTTGATTGCCCGCACGCCGGACCCGCAGGGCGGCCGTTCGCTGGAGACGGCGCTCACGCAGAAGGGCGTTCGCCTGTTGCAGCGCGCGCGCGAGCGGGCCACCTCGCTTGAGAAATATATCGCCGACCTGCTGGGGCCGAAAGCCACGAAATCGCTTCTCGAATCCCTCGACCGGATCACGCAGGCATGCTGCATGCAGGACGTGACCGTCACCAAGACTCGCCCCTGGGACGACTGAAGTAGTCCCGGCGGCGGGCACGCTGGCTCGAGCCCGCTCGGCCGGGCGAGCGAGAAGCGCCCGTCCCTAGCCCCTCAAGGGAGCGGCGCCGAGCCGTTGAACCAGCCTCGGCTCGGGGGCCGTCAGGCCGACGAGGGCCTGGTCCGCGTCGGAATAGAAGCCTGAGCGAAGAACGCAACCGGGGCATTCCCGAATAGCTCAGTTGGTAGAGCAGCTGACTGTTAATCAGCGGGTCGTTGGTTCGAGTCCAACTTCGGGAGCCAGTAAACAGAAGGCCTATCGCAATGATAGGCCTTTTGCGTGCACACAGTTGCGCACACAGTTGCGCTTCGGCCCGGGAAAGAGAATCTCTGGTGCAAACGCTTCGTTTCTTTGAGGCCATCGGCGCTTTCGCTTGGGCTGGTTTCATCGTTTCGGTATTCGTAATTGGGGCGCAGGTCGAAGACGCGTTTCGGAGTCTGCGAGACAAGCGCACTGATCGGCACTGGGTCCGCACGACTCTTACCCGCATCCTGGGCACCTTTTTGGCCGCGTGCCTTTCGTTCTACGGGGCCGGTTCGGCGAGCTTGACCGCGATCGAGAAGCAGAAACAGCTCGACGCTACCCGACAAACCGCCGCCGCCGCGCAGAAAGCCGCGACTGCCGCTCTCGGCACGGCTAGCAGTGCGGAGGTTCAGGTGAATCGGGCCCGCCAGATAATCAGGACACTGCAGACGGATACGGCGGCGCTCGAAAAGGAATCCGGCAGTGCGCTTGCGCTGGCAACCACCGATAACAACAATTCTAAGTCGATCGCTGCTGACGTCGCGAAGCTTAGTATTGATACGCGCCGCCGCTTGGCGTTAACGGATCAAGCAGCGCGGGCGTCAGTCGCAGCCGCTGCCCATAGCCGTGACGTCGCTCAAAGCGCCGCGGAGTCTGCGCGTGAAAGTCAACGTGCCGCGCTCGCCGCGGCGGTACAAGCCGGCGTGTATCGGCTTCCCAACGTGACGGTTTCGGCGATCTCTAGCGCGCTCGCGCGTCTGCCGCATGCGACCTCGGCGTATATAACATGTGCACCGGTCCTTAAGGAGCTGTGCACGCAGATTCACGGCGCCTTTACGGCAGCGGGGATGAGCCCTCAGGTCAATGCCAATCTATCTTTGTGGGGAGGATATGATGCGAATCCATTTGTCACGTTTCCCAACAACGTATCGGTTTCATATATGGTTGGATTTGAAGCACCAGCACGTGAGATCAGCGCAGCCCTCACCGTTGCTAACCTACGGGTACGGCTCGAGGCAATGTCGCCGAACACGATTGCGCCCAACCTAGAGATAGTTGTCTACTATGCCGGACCGGCTCCCTAGTTCTCCGGCGTTTCGTGGAATCGGTTAGGCGAAGCTCCCCTTAGCACTTGTTGCCATCGCCGAACCGGAGAACCGCGATTCGACCTGGTTGAACAGCTGCGAGACGATGCCGAACATGCGCGGGTCCACCGTCGCTAACCGTTCCCTAGTTACGCGGGGCCAGAGACTATGCGGGTCATTCGCGCCAATCCAGGCTCTGACGCTTTCGGCAAAGTACTCGTCGCACGCCGACGCGGCGTAGGGTGTGACAAAGGCGCTGGCCGCAGCGAAGGCTCGGCGAATCTTTGGATCGATACCGCTCAAGTAGACCCCGCCGCCGAGTGCGCTATCGAGCGCATGGCCTGCCTCGTGACATACCGTCATTGGGCTTTTCGACCGTAAATAAATCGTGCGCTCCTCGGTCACAAAGAGCCCGGCCGGCGGAATAGGCCAGCGATCGATCCCGGGTGCAAGTCGTCGTAGTGCGGGCGAAACTTCGCTGAACGTTTGGGAGGGCTGTAGGACTACGATCGTCGTCCCATTTGCTTCCATGCAGCGGAGAGCCGCGGCCGGATAGTACTGCTCAAGGATTATCTTCACGTCGACATCCTGGGTCATCATTGCATTGCTCCTGACTGCCGAAGCCACATCTGGGCCCGGCCTCGTAGAAGCGAGCACGTTGACGGCGGGAGGAGCGCGCAAGGGCGTCAGAGCNNCGATAGCGTCCCTTGCGTGCGGGGGGACCCGCCGTCGTACGCTCTCGCGCGAGGCCGGGTCCAGCTCTAAACGGCTACACCATTGGGCAGAACTGGACTATTGAGCAACGAGACTGAAACTATGGCATAAATTAAAGAAGACCCACACTTCTGTAGGTCTTCAAGGTGATAGGGCGAGGGGCTAAGCCGCTCCGGCAGCGACCTTTTTGGGGGGCTTCCCGGCAGTGTAGCGGATGGCGCCAAAAGTCTTCGCCGCTGCCGCTGCCGCATTGGGGCTGCTACGCAGGGGGCGTCGATCGCTCCCGTATTTGAAGTCGTGTTTCTTGGCAGTCATGATTCCCTCACCTAGAGTATACCGCGATTCCGCAAGTACGCCCTCTGTATTCCGTTGAGGAGGTCCAAGCCCATAGGCAAGGGCTCGTCTGCTCGTTTCGCGAGCTCCTCGATAGCCTCTGCCCCCAGCGTGGGACTGTCCTCAGTGCTAATTATGACCACCTGAGGGGCCAGAATGGATGCGAGGTCAGGCAGGGGGGCCACTTCCCACTCCCTGAGGATCTTGAGCAGCATCTCCCGATGTTGCGCTCGGGTGAAGTCGAAGCCGAAGGTCGACCAGATGACCGGCCCCTCGCCCTCAGCCTCCATCGAGACGTAGCGAATGCCCACGCGATCATAGAACCCGAGCACGCTTGTGTAGTGGTACTTTGCAATATCATGATCACGATGGGGACGCTCGATCTCCATAATCTCGTGGATCGCCTGCCCAACGCCCTTGGCGTAGCCAAGCCGGCGACTGAAACGCCCAACCTCGTGACCGTTCCCGAGGATGATCCCTTCGATGGCGATGATTTCTCCGCGGAGCTCAGCCGTGGCGGTCCAAGCGTAATCGGCGATTTCCGGATGAGCGCCGCTGAAGGCGGCGACAACATCCGCGATGGTCGCCACCTTGCCAATGATACGATCAAGGGTTTCGCGCTCCGTCATCTACCGCTTTGAATTACCGCTCCACCTATGCGCTTCCCCGACGCCAGCAAAACCGTGGACTATCCCGACGCGCCTAGTTTTGGAACAAGAACGATGCATTAGCGAGAAGTTGACGCTCCGCTACGTCCGCAGGGGTCCCCCATAGTCGCGCCAACATTTCAGCCGCAATTAGCACATCTGGCGGGCGCGAAGGGCGGCCATCCACCTTGACAAACGGGCCGTCCGTTTCCGTAAGCACACGTTCGATTGGAAGCGACTGAATAATGGCATGATTCGTCGCTTTTGACAGCATCGCGTGGTTCACAGAAAAGTAGCACCCGAGTTCGATGGCCCTCTGAGCCTCTGACTTCGTTCCGGTAAACCAATGCAAGATTTTCACCGTGTCCGGATCCGGAATACAATTTTCGATCTCGTCAAGCAACTCTTTCACCGCTCGAGGCGAATGCAATGAGAATACTTTGTTTTGGTTATGACAAAGACGCAGTATCGCGCGAAGGAGCTCGCGTTGAACAGGAAGTGTTCGCCAGTGCTGCGGGCGTCCATCAAGACCAACCTCGCCGATGAATTTTGTCTCTGAAAGTAGCGACGAAAACAAGGCAAGATCCGCCTCCTTTGACGCTGCCAGCTCCGGATGAATCCCGAGCGCTACTCGAATATTCGGGTATTTCGCAAACAAGCGTTGATTGGGCACGAACGCTCGTGGAGTAGTGGTAACAGCTAACACGGCCACGCGGGCCGAATCGCACTCTCGTGCGACGCTCGTCGGTTCGTCAAAGAGATCCGCATGACAATGCGCATCCCAAGCACGAGGGGTATCGCTCACCCTTCTGTCCTAACGTCGGCAAGAAGTGCATGCACCTCCATCATTCCGCGCCGATAGACCTCAACGTAATCAGCGACACTCGGGACAACCTGAACCAACGGTCCGGCACGATACACATCCACCTCCGCGTATTCGGGGTGATCTGCTAATCTCTGCGCGGCGATCTTGAAGGCGCGGATATCCTTGCCCTCTTTGGTCCGAGCATTCAATGTTCGCTCGCCTAAATCGGGCACCGTATGGTAGCTTGTCGGATCGGGTTCAGGAAAGCCCGCAAGAATCGCGGCACGACGTATGATACATGCTGGGCAACACCCGCAATGATTGTCGGCGGTGCCTTCTCGATTTGGCGGTTTTGCGCATGACACGGACAGCGGAAGGATCCGAGCCAATAAATCTTTATCGGTGCAGTTGTGAAGCATCTCTCCTTTTGTCACGAAGCGATAAGGATCATCCAAACGCGCATTAAGTCCCAGCCCGTCCAAGAGCAATTGGAAATGATATAAGAAAAATGGGTGAGCGGTTTTCGTGCTGTTAGATCCCATACGCGTTACATCGAGAGGTACGTTGAGCGCAATGAGCCCATTTTCGGGGACGACGAGCGTGATCCGGTGGGGATAACAGGATGCTAGAAAACTACTAAACGTTAGAAATAGAAACGAGCGAGCTCTTTGAGACGACTCAGGATTTGCTCCTCGAATCGAGCTCGGGACCTGGACTGTGAGCTTAGCGCCGGCAAACGCGTTTTGGAATTCCTCACTTAATACAGTTCGAATGGCATTTTGAGGCCCGCCTACGGTGCGAGTGTCGCTCGAAGAAATGCTCGCCCCCATTAGTGGTTCCCCATCGCAGAGCATATCGATTGCGGCAGTCGCGCTATCTAGGCCACCAGATAAGAGCGATATTCTTGCTGTTTGGAACAGTCCGTTTCGTGATTCAACAAAACCAGCAGTTTCAATATCATCAAGCCGTTGATTAAAGCGCAGCCGCCACCGATCACTTGAAACAAAGTTCAGAGCTCTGACGATTCGCTCGGTCAAGGCTTCCCAAAGCTCCGGCTGCGATACTTCGACCACAAGATCCAAGTGACGTGTCCAACCATCGTCGCCGAGCTCCGCCCGATTAGCAGAAACATCCGCAAAATACACTGCAATGCCGATTGAAAGCAGATCTAGGCCTATTTCGGAAGGCAATAAGCCATGACGACGCATCGTTTGCTGAATTCCGCTTATATCAAAATCAAAGCCCCTGCCGATGCGAATGTTCGTTTCGACATCGCTGGCCGCCCGATCACCAAAGCCTAAATGAAAGCGTCTAGTCGGCACTGGCAAAGCTCTCCATGATTTGCCAAGCTGCCTCGAATACCCGACTCATCGTCTGCTCAGTAAAGGCGGCGTCAAGAGGACGTTGGTCGGCGATGGCCTGTGCAACACGCGTATGTACCGCTATCTCGATGAATCGTCCAACGTTTTCATCGATGACCGCGCTATCAGCGTCGCTGTGGGCGCTGCCCCTGGCTCGGTCGCTGACATCGACAAGGTACCGACGTTCTATGGCTTTGCAAATGAAGTGTGCGTAGAAATTTGCTATTTGGGCTTCATTCAGTTCCGCCAAGTCAGCCATTTGTTCTTCATTCAGAACGAGCAAACTATCGAACAGCGCTTGCCTCGCGAGGTCGTCGTCGATATTCTCGACGCGAGAACAGACAACATCAATAATTGCGGCGAAAATTTCACGGGTAGAGTGACCGACGAGCTCGCCGAGATTCAGATCTCGTAAGACGGTATTGAGCCCGCGCCCCTGAATGTCACGTAGGACCGCAATTGTTCCAAGAGCAGCGGTCGACGCTCTGGACATACGAGTAGTGGCGTTGCGCGAACCCTGCAAGGCGTTTCGGGTGTAGCGACCCAGCGAGCGGCCGAGTGCGTAGCCTCTGCTATTCGGACTTAAAGCGCCGCCTCTCATCACAACGCGAGTTGGGACTTCGCCTCCTTCGGATACCCACCGAGTGAAGTCGCGCCTAGCCGATTCGAACCGCGGCACATCCTGGTCATCGTCCGCGGGTGCGGGGTCATCTGGCCGGACAGGCTCCTCCGGGGTTATGACGTCATTTTCGTCATCATTCAAGAACGCCGGAATTAATGAGGCCCCATTGGGTGTACCGCCAAACGACGCCGACGTTCCCACTTTCTACGGTTTCGCAATCTGAGTTGCGACTTGCGCAGCTTTCGCGAGCATTACGTTTTCCGTCTGTTTGCTCCAGCGATCGATAAGCTTCGAAGCCAGGACCTTCGCATTTTCTTGCTTGGCAATGGAGAGGGCAAACACGGGCGCCCAAACGCCGAGCGTCGCGATGGGCAACTGGTCTAATAGACCAATAATACGGTCCTGCAGAGCGGGTCTGTCGTTTGAGAGTAAATCTAGCGCTCGGAATTCATCTGGCTGCGCGTCATATTCACCCCGTTGGGAAACGGCGTCGATTAAAGCATCGAGAATCGAGCCGGCACTTTCGGGAGTTAACTCTCGTATCCTCGGAAGCTGGCGCGCAATCGACATCCGTTTCCCGCCGGCAAAAAGATCGACTAAGAACTGGAGTTCGCCTTCTAAATGCCCGCCGCCAACAAACTGCGCAGAACGCTCGCGGGAAACGAAAAAGTATGGAGCTAACGACTTCCCCCCGAGCGCCGGTTCGATTTCAGCCCAGGAAAATAACCAATCGATTTGCTCGACTCCGAACAGCTTCTCGGCAGCCTTCGAAGCCTTTTCCTTATCGCCGTCTCGCACGGCACCCTCGAAAGCGGCAAGCTCCGGCACGTTACCATCGGCACTCTCAGCAGTGATGCGCGATAGGGTCGAATAGGCATCCGGCTCGCGTCTTTCCAGCAGCATTAGTTTCGCGAGTTCGCCAATTTTGACTCGATCTTGCAACTCGTACGCCTGCGCCACCTTGATTCGCATCATCAATGTATTGAGGAACCGCTTCAATTGACGAGGATTGCCGACATACTTGTCTGCCAGTGGACGCGCGATCTGCCCCGCAAGGACAATATGTTCTCGCAAAGCTTCAACGCTTGGCCCACTGATGTCGAGTCCTTTGATTGCCCCGGAGATCAACCTGTTAAGATCAAGATCCTTCCACGGTTCCTTATCGGCAGACTCTATGTGGCTAAGGATTGTCTGGAATGCTTCAGGTGATTGCCGTAGGGCCTCTTCGGCCAGCAGGAGAGTAATATACCGTCGGCTCTCGGAAGCAGTAAGTTGAGGCAATCGAATAGGCACCTGAATTAATTTTTCAAGGTAGTTTCTTGTGAATCTATCGGAACCGGTCGTCCGGCTTAACTCTGGAAAGTGGCGTCGCACCGAGTACTCAATCATTGTCTCATCGGCCCCAATAACAAATACGGTTTTGTCAACCGACAGAAATAAGCGGATGGCCTCAAGCGTGCCAATCGCCGTATCCGGCAAGCAACGGTCAAGATCATCAACAAATATCACGAGGCGCCTTATATCAGCTTTATCGATTGCCTTTTTGAAGGCTTCCCGAAACTCGTGCACGTGCCGAAACGCGGCGGCTTCTTCGGCATCCTTTAGCAACGAGTCCCCGTTCTCACCTTCGGAGCCGGCATTTGCAGTGAACAAGCTTGTTAAGTCGGGTATACCAGTGGTGAGCGTAAGCGCCACGCCTGCCACCTTGCGCGCAACCTTAAACCAGCGCACCCGCTTTGCAAGTGCTACGATCTCGTCCTTCGCCTTCGTAATAACATCCCGGTTGTTGGCCAGCTCGCTCAGGATCGAGTCCATCAGCGCGATCTTCGCGTCCTCAAATCCTTCGAAGGCCCATCCGTTAAATGAAAGGCACAAAACGTCTTCGTGTTCCTTGAGCTGGCTTTCGATCATTCGAAGGACACTTGATTTGCCGTAGCCCCAGTCGCCGTGAATGCCGATGGTCAAAGGGGTCATATGGTCCGTCAGAATGAGAGTCGCAACAGTTTTTGCGATACCATCAAAGTTGACTAGATCTAGACTGGTCTCGGAGTCAACCCACATGTGTTGCACGCGCCATGTAGCGAACAGATTCGGGAACTATCGCAGACCTTCTCATAACTACCGCTCCTAACACGAAACGGACCATTGCGTCGTTTGATATCTGAACTCGATCTACGTAACACGCGAATTGGGATTCACATTCGTAACCGGCGGCAACTTCCGAGAGCCCCTCGTTGTCAGCGCAAGTGCAAGATTTGCGACTAGGCGAGATCACGGTCACCGTCGCGATAGACGGTCGCTTCACCGTCAGGGAGAACGCGGTCGCGGAGTGCGTACCGCACGGCGAACCGACGCGGCACGCCGTAAGACTGACGGCTGCGAGGCGACTTAGCAACTGCGCTTATCTTTCAGTGGCTTAGCGAGACTGCACAGCCAGCAAGGCTGCGTAAATCGCCCGTTCAACCGATTATTTCGGCGGCTCAATATCTTAGACAAAAGCTCGCCGGCAGAGACAAAGCGCCGGGCAAAACAATTCAGCACACCCTTCTGAGTCCCTGAGAGCGTCAGAGCCGCCCCAAAGATATCCGTTAATTCGCCTTGCGATCGAGCTGTCCCCGGGTAGGGCCGCGATGGCAACTGCAAAAGCCATATAAATTCGAACGCCTTCAACGGAGACTCTAACGACCGCTGCGTCTTCTTTTTCTTTGAGCCCCCTTCCAAAAATACTGACTTCATACCGACCTGTAGCGCGCCGGCAATCTTCGTTCGATAGCTTTGCGCCATGAGACTTTTCCAAAACGACGCTCAGCTGGCGGAGGCGCTGCGGGCCCTGAACGAGGCGGGGTTGATCGACATCGTCGCCGGCGACAACGGCGAGCCACAGTTCCGGCTGAGCGCCGAAATTGCGAAGGGCACCGCAAAACGCCCCAAGCCACGTCAGGGTGGATCCAGGCGGTGGTCTTCTCCCCGTTCTTACT
>PMHO01000059.1 GCA_003156715.1 Candidatus Tityobacter terrigena | reverse complement strand
CTCATCTCATCTTATGTACGTCGAAGTACGCTGCGGCCGCCCGCGCCTAGGCACGGGCTAAACCAGACCTTCCGCGTATCGCTGGTAAGATAAGGTTCGTTGTCGCTGCTGGGCTGGCCGCGCCTATTGCTGCTGGTTTGTTCCGCCGTGGTTATTGCTGGTGGGCGCTGGTGGTGGTTGACGTGCTGGAGATGGGGGTGGAGATGTCGGGGGGTGCGGCGGGCGTGGTGGGGTTCGGTGGGGTGTCGGGGTTTGTTGACTTGTCGGTGTTTGTTGACTTGTCGGGGATTGATGTGTCGGGAGTTGTTGTTGTGGCGGGGGCGGGCGCGGCGGAATCGTTAGCGGGATTTGTCGCGGGCGGCGGTGCGGGGGGCTGCAGCGGCGCGAGGTGTTCGGTTGCGAGGATTTTCTTGAGCTGCCTGGCTTGCGGCGAGGTAGCATACGAGGCGAATAACCACGTTGCGGTCGCTCGCGCCTTGTTGCGCGAATCCTGCGTCAACACTTTCGTGTAGAGGCGCTGCAAGAAAAAGATCGAGCGCGGCAACTGGGAATCCTTAGGATATTTGTGCTGCCAGTCGCGAATCGAACTCTCGGTTAGCGCTGCGGATGCCAAGGTCTGCGGAGCGGTGTCGTGGTTGACGTCGTAACGCAGGCCGAGATCCCTGATCGTGTTGCGAATGCCGAGGATGCTCATTTTGAGCGGTCCGAAGTACTCGTCGGCAGGGGCAAGCTGCAGAATGGAAACCTTC
This sequence comes from Candidatus Tityobacter terrigena, assembly GCA_003156715.1. GTDB lineage: Bacteria > Vulcanimicrobiota > Vulcanimicrobiia > Vulcanimicrobiales > Vulcanimicrobiaceae > Tityobacter > Tityobacter terrigena. The sequence continues at coordinate 8,462 of PMHO01000059.1, read as the reverse complement.
ACTTCGACGACAGCCGCTTTCGGTCGGACAACCGGGGTTTTGCCACTCGTCGTAGCGGCGGCCGCAGCGCATGAAGCTACGCCAAAAGCAACGACAAGTCCGAAGACTCGCTTCACGTTAGTAAACCTCAAGAACGCGGACTATGTGCCGAGTCGATTGAGGGCCCAGCTTCGCGAACAGCTGCCGAATACCCGTCTGCTTGTCCTCGTCTTTCCCGATCGGCCCGTCTCTAGCTACATCGTCGGCACGGGCTTGAGGCCAATAAATGTCCTAGCAGCGGACGCAGATCACTTTGCTATCCCGGCACCGGCCCGTGCCGCTCAGCGCTGATGGCGCCCCGGCAAACTCGGCTGGGGGCGTTTGGAGCCGCTTGGAGAACCGGCCCTTTTCGCTAAGCGAGGCGCAGCGCTCGCAGGTTCACCTGCGCTGCGGCCGGCCGGACGACGCCGATCATGGCCTGGACGACCTGCTCGTCCCACTGCACGCCGCGGCCATTGTTGAGCACCTCGATCACCGTCGCGATCGACATGGCCTCACGGTAGGGGCGTTTCGTGATCATGGCGTGGAACGAGTCGGCAACGGCAACGATGCGCGCGACGAGCGGAATCGCCTCTCCCGCCAGCCCGTCCGGATATCCCGTACCGTCTACTCGTTCGTGGTGGGCCCGCACGATATGAGCCGCGTCGCGTATGGGCGCGACGAGCTCGATCATCTTTGCGCCCGCCTCCGAATGGGCCCGCATTTCGACCCACTCGTCGTCGCTCAGGGGCCCCGCCTTGAGAAGAATCGACTGCGGGGTGTTGATTTTCCCCACGTCGTGCACGCTGCCGCAGATGACCGCGAACTCGCGGGCTTCGGCCGTCATTCCGAGTGCCTTTGCAAGGCGGCCGGACCACGCGCCGACGGCGCGCGAGTGCTCGCACGTCAACTTATCTCGATCCTCCAGTACGGCTAAGAACGAGCGAACGGCGTCCTCGCGGCTGGCCGCGGCCGACAGGTCAGCGGGCTGCGCGAGCTTCCTCTTCCGCTCGAAAGCATCGACGCGATTTGCCAGTTCGCTGCCCCGCAGGGCCAAGTAGCCGATAATTTCGCGCGACTGACCGCGTTCGGCAGCGAAACCGGCCGAGATGGCCGCGCATAGCAGGACCAGCAGCCGCGCGTTCTCAGCCGCCGGAAGGGCGCGATGACCGCCGCCCTCAGCCCACCGCTCGAGCACTTCGCGGTCGCCGCTCTCAAGTTCGGCGCACAGCCGATCGAGAAAGCCGCGGACGAAAGCGGCTTCGCCGGGATTTTCGCCCCACGGGACCTCCGGCGAACGAAGCGTCGAAGCACGGATCATATCCCGGTTTTGCCCGATGTAATCGACCAGCCGTAATGCCAAGCCGCCTGAAGGCATAAGTCCCATTGAGCCCTACTTCTATGTCGGAAAGTCGTTTAGTCCGGGCAAGACGGTCTATGTTTTCCAAAAGCGGGACTTTCGCCTTTAATTCCAAATGAGCGAGGGGTCGCCGAGCGTCCCAACCGGCGGCGGGCCTTTTTGATGGTCAATTCAGCTTCAGCGGGAAAGCCGCCGCCCCGCGAGCGGCACCCGCAACACAGCAGCGAGCACGCCTCCGGCCAGGCATAGCGACCCGAGCCCAAGGGCGAGCGGGAGCGGGACCGCCGAAATCGCGAGGCCGGGGTACGTTCCGATCGTGACCCGTAAACGTAAGCCCGCAAGTTGGATGTCGTCGCCGCTACGCGCCAATCCGATTCCGTTCGGTACCAGCTTCCCGTTCTCGTCGTCGACTGCAAATAGGACCGCATCTTCTCCGGCGAACCCACGAACGTGCGCTTTGCTGGTCGCATCCCTCGAAAAGTAAAATGCCTTTATTTGCCGATGCGCCGAGGGTATCGCAAACTGGTCGGCGGGCAGCGTTTGCCCAGCGATTGGAACCGCTTGCGGAAATTGCAAGAGTGAAGAAAGGAACGCGGCATTCGTCGGCTGCGTGATCGTTAGGTGATCGCCGCGCGCATCGCGCGCCTCGACGTATGCCGCAACGTGCGGCTCCAGCACGAGCGCCGCCGCACCGAGAAAGCGCCTCTGCCCGGCTAGGAGCTCTAGGCTGCTTCCGTCACGGCGGCGCAAGGTGATGCCGATATCGCCCCGCGCCAGCGAAGTGCTGTCAACGTTTGGGAAAAACGCCGCGGCGCCCGCTTCCGGCAGCGGCGCAACAGCCCCGGGCGCGCGCTCGAGCGTTTGCGTGTCGGGTCCGAGCAATCCCGATGAGAGCCCCGCAACCGCCACGACGAGCGCGCCGGCCATGGCCACGCCCAGCGGGAATGCGAACGCTCCGTCCGCGCCCTTGCGCGCGTTCCAAGTATAGGAGCCGGCGCCCGCTGCAGCGAGTACGACGGCCGCCGCATATTGCCAGGTGTGAAAACCCGGCCACGCCGGCGCAAAATCTTGTGCGAAAACGAGCGCGACGATGGCGCCGGCACAGAGGAGTGCGAGCCGGCGTGAGCCGGCATCGGAGTCATCGCTGCGGGGCGCTCGCGGTAAGCGGATGCCTTCGGCCGCGCTCACAAGCGTAAGACCGGGTCGACGGCTTGCTGCATCTCGGCCAGCGAGAGTTCTCCGTCGATTCCGCGTACGATGTGCCCGCTCTTATCGACGACAATTGTCGTCGGAAGACCGATCGCAGAGAACGCGCGCCCGTAGCGCTGATCCTCGTCGAGAAGGATTGGGTATTCGAGTCGTAGCTGGCGGGCAAACGTTGCCGCTGCCGCCCCCGATTCGCCTTGATCGATACCGAGCACGACCAGACCTTGCGAGCGCCGCTGCTCGTAGAGCTTTTCGAGTGCGGGGGTCTCGCTTCGGCACGGCGCGCACCACGAAGCCCAGAGGTTGACGAGCACGACGCGGCCGCGGTATCGATCGAGCGAGTCCGTCGCGCCGTCGAGGCGCTTGAGCTGATAGCTGGCAGCGGGTGCTCCAGCCAACGCCGCAGGCCCGCCTGCAAAACGTTGGGACGAGGTGCTCTGCGCAAAGTAGTCGCCAACGATCGCGACGGCGGCGATCGCCGCGATCGTGGCGAAGAGCAATCCCAAGGCGTTTCGCATGCAATTCACTTCGCAGCTTCCAACCGGTGCCCCCGTGCGGCCGCGGCCGCGCGCCCACTGGCGTGGGAGGCAGGTTGAATTGCAAGGCGGCGTTTCGCTCGCCGCGTTTGAGGCCGGATCGCGCCGGCCGGACGCGGCGACCGTCGTGCTCGTTCACGGACTGGGACACTGGACGCAAGCGGCGTGGGATTTCGTCGGGGCCGCGCTCGAGCCGACGCACCGGATCGTCGCGTTCGACCTGCCCGGCTTCGGCGCGTCCGCCAAACCAGACCGCGCCTATCCTTTGCATTTCTTCGCGAGCGCGCTCCAAGCCGTCGTGGCGGACTTTTCGCTCGAGCGTTTCACGCTTGTCGGTCATTCGCTCGGCGGGTTGATCGCCGCGCTCTACGCGAGCGCGCAACCGGCCCGCGTCGGACTGTTGGCGCTGGTCGATCCGGCCGGATTCCTGCGCTCGCCCAAACTGCTCGCGCGCATCCTCGGGAGCGATCTGCTCGCCGGCGTGTTACCGCACGTTCGGCCCTCGCGCCGTTTCGTGCACAAGACGTTCGAGAATGCCGTCTACGAACCGTCTTCGGTCGAACCATGGATGCACGCGCAGATGTGGGAGCTCGCCCGCGATGCCGCAATGATCCGCGCATTCGTTCGCGTCTATCGCGACGCGCGGCCGGACTTTCTCGATCTGCCGCGGTTGCACGCGAGCTTAGCCCGCTACCGCGGCCCAGCGCTCATCGTTTGGGGCAAACACGACCGTTACGTGCCGATTCGCGCCCTCGAGAAGGCGCGCCGCGTTTACCCGCAAGCCGCGGTTACGGTCTTCGAGCGCTGCGGGCACTGTCCCAATCTGGAGTTTCCCGAAGCGCTCAGCGCTCGGCTCATCGCAGCAGGCGCGTAGTTCGGCTCGCGAGTAAAGCCTTGCGGATGTCTGCTCGCATCCTCGACGGGCGCGCACTCGCCAAGGAGCTGCGCGAGGGCCTCGCCGCGCGCGCGGCCGCGCTCGAACGGCGGGGGATCACGCCGCGCCTAGTCGTCGTTACGGCCGGCGAAGACGAAGCAAGCCGCGCTTACGCGGCGGGATTGCAAAAGCTTGGAAGCCTTATCGGCGTCGAGGTCGCGGTCGACGCGCTGCCGCCCGACGTCGCCGAAGAGTCATTGCGCGCGCGGCTCGAGCGCTACGGCCACGACCGCGCGACGCACGGCGTCATGCTGCAGCAGCCGCTTCCCCGCAGCCTCTCGATCCGCCGCATCGCGGACGCCGTGCCGGCCCGCAAAGATGTCGACGGAACCAATCCCATCAACCTCGGCCGCTTGGCCTTTTCTGCCGGAACGCCGCTCGCGCCGGCAACCCCGGCCGCCGTGATGCTGCTGCTCGAGCGCAGCGAAAAATGGCCTCTGAAAGGCCGCGACGTGACCGTCATCGGGCGATCGAGCGTCGTCGGGCTGCCGCTGGGCCTATTGCTAATCGCGCACGACGCGACGGTTACCGTCACGCACCGCGGCACGCGCGATATCCGTTCGCATACGCGCGAAGCCGATATCGTCGTGGCCGCAGCGGGAATACCGCGGCTGGTCGACGCCTCATGGCTGCAAGCCGGTGCGACCGTCATCGACGTCGGCACGACGACCGTCGATGGCCGCCTCGTCGGCGACGTCGATTTCGAGAGCGCGTCGGCGGTCGCAAGCGAGCTTACGCCGGTTCCGGGCGGAGTCGGGCCGGTCACCAACGTCGCCCTCATGCGCAATCTCGTCGCTGCGGCCGAAGCGCTGACCGGCGATGCGACGTAGCGCCGGCGGGCGAACCAGCGCTAAAGCCCGCCGCTTAAGGCGTCAGTTCGACGAGAAGTGCTTGCCGAAGAACTTCTCTTGATCGGCGCGCGAGCGTCCGCCCAGCACCGAACCGCGTGTCGCCGAGGCCGGCTGGTCACGCTTGCGCTCGAGCAGCGAGCGCAACTGCGGAAGAAGGCGGCGTAAGAAGCCGAGCTCGAGCGTCAAGCGCTGCTGGGTGCTCGAAAGCTCCAGCAGCCGCTGCTTCATCGAGTCGGCGACTTGCAGTGCGTCGCCGATCAGGAACGAGGCGTCGAGCGGATCCGCCGGCAGGTCGATGTCGGCGCGCGCTCCCGAAAACTCCACCAGCAACCGCAGATATTCACGGAACACCGAACGAATCTCTTCGATCAGCGCGACGAGCGTCGTTCGATCGGCCGGCGCGTCCTCGCCGATATAGGTAACGTCGACCAAGAGATACGGATCGCGCGACACCACGCCGTCGATTCGGAAGCGCCGCCCGCCGATGGTGCTGATGTAATAGCGTCCGCCGTCGAGCGGCGTCACCTCGCCGATCTCGGCGGTCGTTCCAACCTCGTGCGGCGTCACGCTGAGGTCGCCCGACTCGTCGCCTTCCCGAATCAGGCAAACGCCGAAGGCCTCACCGCCCTCGAGGCATTCGGCGATCATTTGCTTGTAACGCGTTTCGAAAATGTGAAGGTTCAGCACCGCGCCTGGAAAGAGCACGGTATTGAGAGGAAAGAGTCGCAGGCGGTTCGACTCGTTCTTCACCGATGCTAGGTCGCAGACCCGGCGATCAGGCGCTTTTCACACGCCTTCCAGTCGATGTTGGCAAAGAAAGCCTCGATGTACTTCGGGCGGTCGGCGGGAACGTAGTCGAGCAGCCAGGCGTGCTCCCAGACGTCCATCACCACGATCGGCCGGAAGCCTGCCAGATTGCCGTCTTCGTGGAGCGTCACCCATTCGTTGACGATCCGTCCCGTATTCGGATCCTGATAGGCGATCGCCCAGCCGACGCCGCGCAGTGCCCCGGTCGTCGTAAAGTCTTTCTTCCACGTATCGAAGTCACCATAGCTCCGCGCGAAGGCGTCGCGCAGGGACCCGGTGGGAGCCTGGCCGTTACCGTTCGCCATCATGTTGTCGAAGTAGTACTCGTGAAGGACCATCCCGTCGTACTCAAAGCCCAAGCGGCGTTTGATCTCCGCATAGCTCGGATTGCTAGCCGTTGCCTTTCCCTCTTTTGTGAGCTCGGCCAATTGCTCGTTGAGAAGGTTGGTATTCTTCACGTAGCCCGCATAGAGGCCGAAGTGCACCTCGAGCGTCTTGTCGGAAATACCGTGAAGGTTGGAGAGGGAAGGCCACTTTTTGGTTTCGTAGCTTTCCAGAAGCGAAGTCGACATGTCTCTACTTTCCTCGAATGTGCGATCGCGCCCGGCGGGCGCATCGCGGAGGTTCCCACGCGGCGGCGATTCCAAACCCGAGCGGCGGTCGCGTCGAGGAGTGAGTGATGGCTCCAACTAAGCCCTGCTCGCGCCGGTCGGGCGCCTAATGGTACCGGAGGATCGCGATCGTGAAAAACCTGGTGGATTCGCTGACGGGGACCTTCGTCTTGGACCGGTCCTGACGGCTATCCTCCGTGGGCGAGCTTGAATATCTCGAGCGCATCCAGCACGAACCACACCCGCTCGTGCTCGAACTCGAGCAGTTGGGACAGCGCGACGGAATTCCGATCGTCGCGCGCTCGACGGGGCGGTTCCTTTCGACGCTCGTGCACGCGATGCAGGCGAATCGTATCCTCGAGCTCGGCACGGCCTACGGTTACTCGACGCTGTGGATGGCGCTTGCGCTCCCGCCCGCTGGAAGGATTTGGACGGTCGATCCGGACCGCGGGCGGACCGCCATCGCGGCCCGCTTCCTGGCGCGGGCCGGAAAAGCGCAGGCAGTCGACATCGTCAACCAGCCGGCGTTGGACATCTTGCCGACCTTCCCGCAGCGCAACCTCGACATCGTCTTCATCGACGCGGTGAAGACCGAGTACGAGGCGTATCTCGAATTGGCCGTCCCGCTGCTCAAACGCTCGGGACTCGTGATCGTCGACAACTTGCTCTGGCACGGGCAAGCGGCGGCCGATCCGAGCCCCGCTGACTCCGCCGAAACAAAGGCGATTCGCGCCTTCAACCGAGTCTTTCTGAGCGACTCGCGGCTCGACGCGACGATCCTCCCGCTCGGCGACGGCACGGGCGTCGGGGCCCGCGTTCTATGAGCTCGGGCGCCAATGCCGGCGGCGGAGAGGTCGTCGTCGAGCACTTCGCGGTGGGGCCGCTGGCCTGCACGTGCACGATCGTCGCGCATCCGGCAAGCGGCACCGCCGTCGTGGTCGACGGGGGCGATGAAGTCGAGTCGATCGTCGCGCGCCTCGAGGCGCTCAACGTTCGGGCAACGCACCTCGTTCACACGCACGCGCACATCGATCATATCGGCGCCCTCGCCGAGTTGAAGGATTTGACCGGGGGGCTCGGCCTGCTGCATGCCGCCGATGGGCCGCTCTACGCAACCTTGCAGGCGCAAGCGCGCTGGCTCGGCGTTGCCCCGCCGCGGGTCGTGGCGCTCGACGGCGACTTGGCGGAAGGCGACGTGCTAAAGGCCGGCCCGGCGCGGCTCGAGGTCCTGCACACCCCAGGCCATACGCCGGGCAGCATTTCGTTCGCGCTCGACGACGGCAGCCGGACGCTCCTATTAACCGGCGACACCCTTTTTCGCGCGGCAATCGGGCGCTGGGATCTAGGCGGAACGTCGATGGAAGACATCGTCGCCAGCATCCGCGCCAAGCTGTACGTCTACCCGGACGAGACCGCCGTCGTGCCCGGCCACGGCCCCTTCACGACGATCGGCCAAGAAAAACAACAAAACCCCTTCACGCTCGAACGGACTTGATTTAACCCAGGGCGTCGTTGCGGGCGGCCTTCCATGAGGGGCCGGGATTGTCAAGACCCTTTGGACGATTCGGGGTTCACAGCTAATCAGCAGTTGGTGGGAAACCGTCAAGCCCCAAAGCCGCGAAGCGGTGCGCCTAGCGCAGGCTTGAGGGTTTCGCACCAACTGCTATCATGCTGACTCCCCGATCGCCCCGTCTCCCCCTACGCCGCGCTTCCATCCGTACTTTCTGTTGAGCTGCAGTGAGCTCTGTGATCGCGATGCTCCACTGGCGACAACAAGGTTGGGTCAAAGCGGGCCATCCGCGCGAGTATCTGGGCGGTCGTTACGGTCGTTCTTACGATCGCTCTCGTAGATCTTTCGCAGCTCGCGTGGGTTAGCGACGATCACGTCGTGCTCGTAGTCGGCGATCAGGCGGCTGGCCCAGCCTGAGTGCGTGGCGGCTTCGAGCCAAACGCGTGCCGGCCCTAAGCTGCCGAAATACTTTTCGAATGCTGCCTGACTGGTACGAAGCTTGCCCTCGCTAACCACGGTCCCGCCGGCATCGAGTGGCCGGTCTCCTTGCACTTCGAGTGCGTCGCGGTAGCCTAAACGAAGGCATCTCGCCTTGGAGGCTGGCCCTCTCATCTCATCTTATGTACGTC
>PMHO01000002.1 GCA_003156715.1 Candidatus Tityobacter terrigena | reverse complement strand
CGCTCAACCAAACGGTCTCGCCGGCGATTGAGTTCGTCGTGTACGAGCAGCCCGAGGAAATCAAGCGGGCCGAGGCTGTCTGCACGCGCTTGCTGAGCACGAACGTTCATGGTGTCAGCCATGCCGCCAAGCCGCAGTTGACGTAGCGCGCGATCGAGTTCATCAGTTGTCATACGATTCTCCTTGGGTGAGAAAAGCAAAATGCTGGGAGTATCGGTCGATCTCCGGAATGATCTTGTGGCGCGTCGTCAGCGACGGTACGGGATGTTGCGCGAGATAAGCGCGAAGAAATCGCAGGCGCCAGGTTTGCGCCGTGACGGCAAACGTGCAGGCCCGTTCGACTGCTTCAGGGCCGTAACGGTTTACCAAGTCGAGGAAGCCGAAGAGCGTGCGCGCCGCCAAGGCGCCCCGCTCGTTCTCAACCGCTCTGGCAAAAATGGCGCAGGAAGGCCCGAAATGGCCGATGCGCTCGACCAGAGCGAGAACCTTGATCGGCGTTTGCTTGGGAAGGTCGGCTTCGACGAATCGCCGTTGCCCTTTGCCGGTGACGGCGTGCTCGCGGATCAGCTGCTGCGTTCTTGGATCGATGATGCGAATCCAGAGCCGACCGATGTGCACGACGACGCGTGTGCCGATGTAGTGCGGCGGAACGTGATAGTAGGCGCCGTTAACCTCGACGGAACCGTCGAAATGGACGGTACGCTGGCCGATCTGATAGTATTCAAAGCGCGTTGCCGGCAGAGGCAGCAAGAAGGGCCGTTCTTCTTCGAACATCGCGCGAACTTGCCGTTTGGTCGTGCCGTGGATGCGCGTGAACGCCCACCGCTCGTTCCAGCGCCATAGCTGCGCGTTGTGCTCCTCGATGCTCTCGAAGCGCTTACCCTTGATCGCGCTCTGAACGTAGCCGATCGACGATTCGACCTTCCCTTTCAGATCGGGTGCGTAGGGGCGGCACGGAACCGCAACGCTTCCGTAATGCGAGAGAACAGCGGCGTAGAGTTGATTGATCTCCGGATCGTAGATATCCGGATCGCGTACGCCTTCTTTGAGATTGTCGAGCCGAACGATGTGAGTCGCGCCGCCAAAGAAGGTGAACGCTTCTTCGTGCAGCTCGCACCAAACTTGCTTCGACGATTTCCACAACACTTTCGGGAATATAGCTCGGCTCATTCCGAGCGTCATTACGTAGAGCCGCAGCTTTCGGTACTTGCCGGTTCTTGGATCGCGCGTTGGTGCGCCCTCGCCGTAATCGACTTGGGCTTCTTGTCCAGCGGGCGTTTCAAAACGACAACTGAACTTTGGATCATCCGCCGGGCGCAGCTTGCGCACGAAACGCTTTACCGCATCGTAGCCGCCGTCGTACCCGTGGTGCTCGACCAGCCCTTGGTAGATGACTTTGCCGTTGCAACCCCTTGGCAAACTCGGCCGCGATGATGTCGCGGTACGGCTCGCAGACGCTTCGGGAGTGCGTCCCAGGCACCGCGATCGCCTCGCCGAGGTCGGTGGGCACTTTGGCCGGTTTTGGCGGTAGAAGGCCGGCCTCGCGACCGATCCGCGCGATCGTCTCCCGTCGATGTCCGGTTTCGCGCTCGATTCTTCGCTGCGTCCAACGCAAGCGCAGCAGGCCGATGATCGTTTCTCGTTCCGTCATGCTCAGTTCGTTCATGGCGGCGCTTTCGCGCCGGGAACGTCCGAGCCGACGGCGGCTAGCCGGGGTGGCCTATTTTGAAAGTGCCCACCGACTTTGGCCGGTTTTCAAGTGCCCGCGAGTGGCCGCTTTTGAGTGCCCCCCGAGGACCACGGTCCCAGCGACCGAGGAGGGTTACGCGCGAGCGATCGCAGCGGTAGTCGAATACGAGGATGTTGCCTAGGGCATCGAAGGAGCTGGCTCCTATGGGCGTGGCTTAGTCGACGCGCTCTTGCGGAGAGGGGCGGTCGTTTACGAGGTTCCAGGAGCCCTGACCAAGCGCCACCGCAAACACGCGAGCCGACGCGGCAAGTCCGAAGCACAGGTGCCCGCGCGATCGCGGAGGTGGTCCTGCGCGAACGAGAGCGACTACCTCGGTGCCAGCAGATGGACGAGCAGGAGGCGCTGCGTCTCCTTTACGACCGGAGGGACCGGCTAGTGCGAACGCGCACTGAAGCTATCAATCGCTTGCGTGGCGCGGCTTTGCGCCTCGATTTACACGACCTGCCGACAAAACTGGTGGGCCGAGCCGCATTGCAAACCGTGCGCCGGACAAGTGCGTCGTTTCGCGGCGCTAGCTACACCGCTGATGCTCTCGTGGATGAGATCGAAGAGGCCGCTGCGGACGTTGGGCGACTCGGCGAGCGAATTGCCGCCATCGGGAAGCAGCTCGTCCCTTTCGTTGAACGCCTGGCTCCGTCGCTGCTCGCGCTCAGGGGCGTATCGAGCGTTGTCGCCGCCGGGCTAATCGGTCATGCTGGCCTGCTCAACAACTGCCGCAATGCCGCAGCCTTTGCCATGCGTGCCGGCGCCGCACCTGTCCCATGCTCGAGTGGTCCCAATCAAGCTGTTCGCGTGAACACCGGCGGAGATCGGCAGCTCAACCGCTGCTTGCACACGATCGCGATCGTGCAAGTTCGCGCGCCGTCTCATGCTGGCCGCATCTAC
>PMHO01000038.1 GCA_003156715.1 Candidatus Tityobacter terrigena | reverse complement strand
TCCGCCTTCGGGCGGGTAATGCGCAAGCGCCTGCCGAGGATGAACGGTTAACCTTCCCGCGACGGCTAGGTGGCGCTCATCGGACGATTGGAGCGCCGTTTCTTTTTCGAGAAAGAAGCTCATGCCGACCGCCAAAAAGGAACAGAAGATCGAGGAGCTGCGCAAGCGGCTTGCCGATGCTAAGTACCTGTTCTTCACGAACTACGCCGGGCTGACGGTCCAAGAGATCACAAAGCTGCGTACGGAGCTCCGCAAGGACGGGTCGAGTTACGCCGTCGTCAAGAACACCCTCTTCTCGCGCGCGGCGGGCGACGAACTCGCGAAAAAGCTCGAAGAATTCCTGGCGGGCCCGACGGGCGTCGTGTTCGCCCCGGCCGATCCGGTCGCACCGGCCAAAGCCCTCAAGCAGTTCTCCGACACCGTCAAAGCAATCGAGGTAAAGGCCGCTTACGTCGACGGCGCGATTCTCGATCGCAAGCAAGTCGGCGCGCTCGCGGCGATGCCGGCCAAAGCCGTACTGCAAGCCACCCTGCTCGGTTTGCTGGCAAGTCCGCTACACGGCTTCGCCCGCGTTCTGGCAGCCAACCCCAGCGGCTTCGTCCGCGTTCTTTCCGCTCGCGAGAAGCAACTCGCCGAGCCTGCATCTTAACGCAGGAGATTGACCATGGCAGTTGCCGACATCATCGAACAAGTTGAAAAGCTCACCGTGCTCGAGCTCAACGAGCTTGTTAAGAGCCTCGAGGATAAATGGGGCGTTAGCGCCGCCGCGCCGGCCGCAGCCGCGGCCCCAGCGGCGGTAGCCGCCGCCCCGGCGCCGGAAAAGACCGAGTTCGACGCGGTGCTCACCGAAGTGGGACCCGAAAAAATCAAGGTCATCAAGGCCGTTCGCGAACTGACGTCGCTCGGGTTGACCGAGGCGAAGTCGTTCGTCGAGAGCGCGCCCAAGCCGATCAGAGAAGGCATCCCGAAGGACGAAGCGGAGGCGATTCGGGCGAAGCTCGCCGAGGTGGGCGCAAAGGTCGAAATCAGGTAAGCCTGACTTCCAGCAAGCGATTCGCGGGCCTCGGCATGACGCCGGGGCCTCTTCGCTTTGCCGGCTGCGCGCTACTTGCCCAGCTTCGAACGCAGGACGGTGATCGAGGCTGCCGGCACGGTGTAGACGGCGCTGGCTCCGCCGGAAAGTGAGCTTGTGACCGCGGGTCCGTCGGGACGTGCCGAACCGTTCTTGCCGTCTGGGTGCCACTTGTACTGAGCGGCTCCGAAGGTCGTCGCGGCGACCGGCGAGGCGAAGTGCATCGTCCCGCTGCCCAGCTTGAAGTTGACGACCACCCGGTATGGGTGGGAAGCATCTTTGTTCACGAGCATCAGCGCCCACGTTCCATCGGGCCGGTCGATCGCGTAGGCGGTGACCAGTTCTCGCTTACCGCTGAGCACATCGGTTGCAGCTGGATAGATCGCTTCCATCTGGTCGACCGGCTGCGCCCACTGCTGCGTCACCAACTGCGCGGCAAAGTACTGCGAGGTCGTCTGCCTGACCGTGTACTGAGGGCTGGCGTTGAACATGCCCCAGCTTCCCCAGCCGCAGGGCCCGTACGGTTCGAGCGGGTCCGGCTCGTATTCGTAAAGGTAGGCGCCCTGGCCGCCGTTTGCTAGGAACGCGCCGACGTAGTCGGCGTACCAAAGCGCGCCGCCGATCTCTTGGAAGACGGGCGTGTCATTCGCCGAGATGTTCGATTCGGTGATGAACAGCGGCACCGATTTCGAGAGACCGTCGGCGTACCAGGTGTTGACGACGCGTTGAATCAAGGTCGGGTCCGCAACGAGGTCGTTCTGCAGGCTGCCGGCGCTCGGGCACGGACCGAACGGATAGTATTCGAACGACATGAAGGCCAGATCGTTTAGCGCGCCGTGTTGCGAAAGGTATGCGAGGAAGCGCTGAAACCACGACGTATTGCCGGCGGCGTTCGGCCACGCCGGCACGTCGGAGGTTGTGCCTTGGAAGACGGGGCCGCCGAGTTTGAGGCTGCCGTCGACGGCGTGAAGCGCGCTCGCCCACTGAACGAAGAGCGCGGCGTAGTCCTCCGGAACGATGTACTGACCGTCAGGCTCTTCGCCCAACTCGACGTAGGAAATCGGATAACCTCGCCCCTCGACGTAACGGATCTCGGCGGCAGCATCGTCCGGGGTACCGTAAAGCATCGATACCGGAATCATTGCCGGCATCGAGCGCGTTACGCCGCTCCGGAAAACGATGTCGAGGCCTGGCTGCTCTTGGTTCCTAACGCGATCGGTCGAAGCGTGCCAGGAGTCGACCGACGACGCGTAGGTCACGGTCTGCTTCTTGTTGGGCGAATGAACGACGAGGTCGTGAAACCCGCGGGAATCGATCGTTCCGATCCCGATCTCGTCGATCGCATAGCCGACGCAGTCGCGTGGATCGCTCGAGCCGTGGCTGTCGCACGTGTTCGACGAAGCCGTCAAGAGGAAACGGATGAACTCCGCCTTGATCGGCGATGCAGAAACCTGCAGCGTTACGGCGCCGCCCGCTCCGCTCGTAATCGAACCGCTCGGGAAGGTCTGCCAGTTTCCGTTCGCAGGATCGCCGATCGCGTCGTCGCCGGTCCAGTACTGGACGGCGTACGAGGTGGCATAGGGCGCGGCCCAGGCGATGTTGACGGCATCGACGTCCTTCTTGGCACCGAGATCGAAGACGGCCCACTGCGGGTGCAGCGCGTTGGAGTCCCCCGTATAGCGCGTGTCAAGATACGGATCGCTTTTCCAATACGTCGCCGGATCGCCGTCGTCGAGCCGCGAGTAGCTGTTGTCGTTGCCCTGGTCGTGGGTGAACCCACGGTGCGGCAGAGCGTAGCCGTAGGAGTTGGTCACGTACGGCGTCCCGGACGTGGTGCCGATGAAGTAGCCTTGCTGACCCGCTTGGCTCCACGTCCCGACCGGATTCCAGTGCCAGTCCTGCACGCTCAGCTCCGTGTACAACCGATAGGTCACCGGGCCGAGCCCGCTCGAAAGCATCTCTTCGACATTCGGCGACGTGTAGATCTTCGAAACCGCTCCGTTCGTTTGAGAATCGACGCCGGCACCGAGCGAACGCAGCGGGTCGATCGCGTTGACGGCGCTCGAAGCTGCGGCCGAGACGGTTACGTGATAGGTTGCGCCGCGCGGTCGCGGCGGGATGAGCGGCGACGCCGATAATTGGTGCGCGGCGCTGCCTTGACCGTGTGCCGGCGCGTCGCCGTTCGACGCCAGTACGAACGCGAGCGCAGCAAGGCAGGCGACTCTGTGCGACATGAATGCCTCCGAAGCGGGACGCTTCGCTAGGCGCTACGCTTCGACGCGAATGGCGGAGTCCTAGCGATGGCACGCGCGAGACGCTCGATTCCGTCGCGGATGCGGGCCGCATCCATCGCCGTGAAGTTGAGGCGCATGCCGTCGCCGCGCGAACCGCCGGGATAGAAGGGACGACCCGGTACGAAGACGACCCCGTCGCGCAACGCGTTCTCGAAGACGCGCTCCGTGTCGAGCCCCGCTCCTACGCTGGCCCACAAGAACATCCCGCCCTCCGGAACGTTCCAGCGGACGTGCGAGGGCATGTTCGCGGCGAGCGCGGCGCGCATCGCGTCGGAACGCATCCGGTACGCGTCACGCACCATCGCGAGATGGGATTCCAGGCGTGCGTCGTCGTCGACGAACGCTCGAAAGATCTCTTGCGCATACGTACCGGTGTGAAGATCGGCGCCCTGCTTCGCGGCGACGATTTTTGCGCGCAGCCGGGCATCAGGAACGACGAGCCATGCGACGCGCAAACCCGGGGCCGCCATCTTCGAAGCGGTCCCAAGGTAACTGATGTTGCCGGCGGCTTGGCGCGCAAAGAGCGGCGCTGGAGGAGGTTCCGAGAAGAAGAGGTCGCCGTAGGGATCGTCCTCGAGGATCGGAAGCCCGAACCGAGCGCAAATTTCGACCACGCGGTCGCGCCGTTCGGCACGAAGCGTTACGCCGCTTGGGTTGGCGTAGTTAGGCACGATGTAGAGGAACTTCGGCAGCACCGGAGCCGAGCGCAGCTTCGCCTGGAGTGCGTCGGGATCGATCCCGCCATCATTAGAGGGAATCGTCAAATAGCGCGGCTCGTACGCGTTGAAGGCCTGGATGGCGCCGAGATACGCGGGTGCTTCGATGACGACGACGTCGCCCGGATCCAAGAAAACGCGCGCGTACAGATCGAGCCCCTGCTGCGAGCCGGCCGTGACGATGACGTGCTCAAAAGCGCAACCCGAGCCGCGATCGGTCAGCCGGTCGGCGACCCACGCGCGCAGTGACGGGATCCCCTCGGTCACCGAGTATTGAAGCGCCGCCGCGCCGCGTTGCTGCAGCGCGCGGGCCTGGGCCTGCGCGATTGCTTCGAGCGGAAACAGCTCGGCGGCAGGCAGACCGCCGCCGAAGGAGATCGTGTCCGGCTGCTGCGCTGCCTTGAGCAGCTCGCGAATGACCGAGGGTTGCAAGTTTGCGGCCCGCCTGGCAAATCTGGGCTCGGCCGGAGAAGCCGCCTGGGAGTCGACCTCGAAAACCTGCTGCCGCATGGTTTTATGTTAAAGCGAGCGAGCCCGACCAAAGAAGGGCCGAACGAGGGCAAGAAAATCGCCGCGCCCGCCGAGCCACGGCTCGATGCGAGCGCAGCGGCGCCGTCGCTGCGCGAGCTGCTGGCGCGCGCGGAGAGGCTGGCGCTCGCCGGAGAGGATGCCGAAGCGACTGCCCTCTTCGACGATATCGTGGAACGCGCGGCACGCGAAAAAGCAATCAAAGCGGCCGCGGATGCGCTCGACTGGCTCTCGTGGCTTGCTTTAGTCGAGCTTGACGGCGACCGTGCGCGGGCGGTTGCGGAGCGAATCCGGCGGCTGGCGCTGCCGGCCACTTCGCGCGAGGCATTCCGCCTTCACGTGAGTCGCGCGACGCAGACCCTGCAGTTGGGCGATGCCGCGACGGCGGCCGCGATACTGGAAGATGCCGAGCACCACAGCCGCGACGCAGACATCGAGAGCTTCACGTCGTATCTCGCACTAAAGGCCGACGTTTTCTGTTCGCTCGGGCAACCGGAAGAAGCGCTGGGATACGCTAGGCTGGCCGCGGACATCATGGCGAAGCGCGCGGATCCCCAGCTGCGCTGGCGCCGGCAGCTCTACCTCGCGCATTGTTTGCACGCAGCCAGCCGGCTGGGCGAGTCCTACAAAGCATACGTCGTTGCCGAGGAGTTGGCTCGCGCGGCGGAGTTGACGTGGGAAGTTCCCTTCACGCAAGCGCGCGCCGCCTGGATCGCGTTGCTGCTGGGACGCGTCTCGCAAGCGCGAGAAATGATTGCGGCGTGTTTTGAAAGCCGCTGCTCGCAGCGTTGGATGACGGTTACGCGCTCGTGGGTCGGCATCTTCGTCGGCCTCGCGTGCTCCGACGACGAACTCGTCGCCAAGGCCGCGGACTTCGAATCGCTCCAGGTCGCCTTGCGCTGCGCCGACTACTACTCGATCGGGCCGGCGGTGGCGGCCTTTCACGCATATTTGCAGCATGCCGGACGCGAAGCAGAGGGGCAAACGCTTCTCGAAACGGGGATCGCCCGGTTACCCTCTCCCGACTGCGGGTGGGCCTTGTTTGCAGCCGTTGCCGGCCACGGTCCACCGCTCGCGGTGGAGCGCGCCGAGATGCTCCTGGCAAAGTTTCCGCGCGAGCATCGCTTCGCCGAGGCGCACCGGCGTCTCTTCGCCGCAATCATCGCGGCGCGGCGGGGTGCGCAGGCGGAAAGCGAACGCTGCGCCGGCGAGGCGCAACTGCTGTTCGAGGATATCGAATGCCGTTTCTATGCGGCGCGCTGCCTC
The DNA here is from genome assembly GCA_003156715.1 of Candidatus Tityobacter terrigena. Taxonomy (GTDB): domain Bacteria; phylum Vulcanimicrobiota; class Vulcanimicrobiia; order Vulcanimicrobiales; family Vulcanimicrobiaceae; genus Tityobacter; species Tityobacter terrigena. The sequence continues at coordinate 204,332 of PMHO01000038.1, read as the reverse complement.
GAGGTCGCGGGCAGGCTCAGCGAAGCGCATCGCTGCTACGTGGCGATGGGCGCAACCGGCGACGCGCGCCGGGTCGCACACGCGCGCGGCCGGCGGGGCCGGCCGTCGCGGGCGTACGAGGCGAGCCGCGAGCGCCGCGAGATCCTCCGCCTGCTCCTAGACGGGCAAACCAGCGTCGCGATCGCTCAGCGCCTCGGCGTATCCGCGCGCACCATCAAGAAACGGATCGCCGATATCTACGATGCCGAAGGGGTAACGACCCGTGCCGAGCTGCGCGCCCGAAAACGCGGGCACGAGCTCGGCGAATGACGGGCCGCGCCATTGCGGCGTATTANNACGGTGTCGCCGGTGACTGCCGCGGCGTGCGCGAGCGAGCCTTTACCGCCGTAGTTGCCGTCTTCGATGAACTTCTTGGCATTGTCCCACGCGCCGCCGCCGCTCGTCATAGCCAGGGCTAAGAAGAGGCCGACGACGATGGAACCGACGAGCACGCCACCCATCATCTTTGCCCCGCCGCCCGCGGGAAGAACGTACGACAAGGCGACCACGATGATCGGCACGCCGACCGGGATCAAGGCGGGCACGATCATCTCCTTGAGCGCGGCGCGCGTCACGATGTCGACCGTCGTCCCGTAGTCGGGCTTCTGGGTACCTGCCATGATTCCGGGCATCTCGCGGAACTGACGCCGCACTTCTTCGACGACCGCCCCGCCCGCGCGGCCAACCGACTGCATTGCCAGCGAAGCAAACAGATACGGACAGAGGCCGCCGATGAATAACCCGCTGATCACGTAGGGATCGCCGAGATTGAAGACGATCGGGGTGGCTTTGCAAACAGCGTCAGCCGAGGCGGCGCACTTGTCGTTGAGCTCCTGGAGAAATGACGCGAATAGCACGAGCGCCGCAAGGCCGGCCGAGCCGATCGCGTACCCTTTGGTGACGGCCTTGGTGGTATTGCCGACCGCGTCGAGCGGATCGGTGACGTCACGCACCGCTTCCGGCATGTCGGCCATTTCGGCGATGCCGCCCGCGTTGTCGGTGATCGGACCGAATGAGTCGATGGCGACGATGATACCGGCCATCGAAAGCATCGACATCGCCGCGATGCCGACGCCGTAAAGGCCGCCGAGACTGTAGGCGACGAGGATGCCCGCAACGATTACGATGGCGGGCAGGGCGGTCGCTTGCATCGAGACCGCCAGACCGCTGATGATGTTCGTCGCGTGTCCGGTGATCGAAGCCTTCGCAATGCCGCGGACCGGCCCGAACTGCGTGCCCGTGTAGTACTCCGTTATATAGGTAATGAGTCCGGTGACCGCGAGCCCGACGACGGCGCAGCCGAAGATGCCGAGCATCGCGATGTGCGTCCCGTCGGCGAGGGTTGCCCCGATCGCAAATTCCTGCGACGTAGCGAAGTAGAAGAAGGCCGCCGCCAGAACGGCGGCGACGATCAGGCCGCGGTAGAGCGCGCCCATGATCGATCCGCGCGCGTTGTTCGACATCCGCACGAAGAACGTTCCGACGATCGATGCGACGATCGAGACCGCCCCCAGCACCAGCGGAAAGGTCGTTGCCCCCGGAAAGGTCGGCAAGAGGAGGTGTCCGAGCAGCATCGCGGCCACCGTCGTGACGACATACGTCTCGAAGAGGTCGGCCGCCATGCCGGCACAGTCACCCACGTTGTCGCCGACGTTGTCGGCGATGACCGCGGGATTACGCGGGTCGTCCTCAGGGATGCCGGCTTCCACTTTCCCCACGAGATCCGCGCCGACATCGGCCGCCTTGGTGAAAATGCCGCCGCCCAAACGGGCGAAAACGGAGATGAGCGAGCATCCGAACGCAAGCCCGATCATGGCGCTGAGCGAGCGCCCCTCGTCGCCCCCGTTGAGCGATTGCATGATGGCGTAGTAGCCGCTGCAGGCCAGCAGGCCGAGGCCGACCACCAGCAAGCCGGTGATGGCGCCCCCGCGGAAGGCGAGCGCCAGGGCCGGCGCGAGCCCGCCCCGTGCCGCTTCGGCCGTGCGAACGTTGGCGCGCACCGACACGATCATGCCGATGAAGCCGGCCGAGCCCGACAGAACCGCCCCGATGAGGAACCCGATGGCGGACTCCCAGCCCAGCGGCGGCGCGAGCCCGATGACGATGAAGAGCACGGCCGCGACGGTTCCGACCGTCGCGTACTGCCGGCGCAGAAAGGCCATGGCCCCTTCCTGGATCGCGGCCGCGATTTGCCTCATGCGATCGTTCCCCTCGGGTTGCCGTAGCACCCAACCGATGAGGATAGCTCCGTAGAGGATCGCGACGATGCCGGCTACCAGGCCGAGGGTGATGGCGACCGATTCGGTCTGCAACGAAACGTCCAAAGAAATACCTGCCTTACGTTCTCGGAGACGGTCTCGAGAGACGCCCCACACGAAAAGCCCCAAACCTTGGCGGCGGGGCGGACGGCTTTCGCGTTTTGTCAACGAGTTGCCAGGGTCCTGGCGGCCGCGACGAGGCGGCCGAAAAGCCGCGGCCGAAACGGGCGGCTAATCGCTGACGGGACGGTGCATGCAGGAAGTCGAGTTCTTGGTCGTCGGGTGCGGACCGGCCGGCGGCACGGCCGCGCGGGAAGCCGCCCGCTCGGGTGTCGAGACGCTCGTGCTCGAGCGCGACTCGGTCGTCGGGGCCAAGCGGGTATGCGCCGCGGGCCTGCGACCGGGGTTCTGCGAGCGTTTCGGCGTGCCGCGCTCGATCGTTCATTGCGATCCGCCGATCATCGCGCTCCACGCTCCTTCGGGCCGGCGCTTCGAGTTTGAGCTCGGACCGGGTCATACAACGACGCGCGAGGAGCTGGATGGGACGATAGCAGCCTTGGCCCGGAGCGAGGGAGCCGAAATCGCGACCGGCGCCCTCTTCCGGAGCTACCGTCGCGACGGGAGCTGGACCATCGTCGAGTTCGCCGACGCTCGCTCGGGCGAGCGCCGAAGCATTCGCGCGCGATCGGTGCTGCTGGCGCAGGGCTCGAGTGCCCGCGTCGACGACGGTTCGCCACTGGCCTATGCGGGGTGGTCGGCCGGGCTTATCACGTGCCTGCAATATCGGATCTACCTCCAACGTCCGGCTCAAACCATCGCCTATCAGACGTTCGAGATGCATTATTACCTCGGCAGCGGGGGACGCAACGTCATCGCATGGATGTTTCCCAAGCGCGATCACCTTGCGATCGGCCTGGGAATCATGGGCAAAGTTTCAGGGCCGCAGTTGCGCGAGGAGCTTGACCGTTTCGTGACGACCGTCGAGCTCCGGCTCTTTCCGGGCATCGAACGCACGATCCGCCGGGAAGGGAATCTGCTGTACGGCGGTGCGCCGCGACCGGGCCTCGTCGACGGCGAGGTCGCGCTGGCCGGGACCGCGGCGGGACTCGTCGACGCGACCACCGGCGAAGGCATCTACGAGGCCGCGATGTCGGGCCGCCTCGCCGCCGAGGCGGTGGCCGGGCAGCGTCGTGGGCTTCACCGAAGTGCCGCCGCAGTCTACCAGCGGTCGCTCAAACGCACGTTCTACGGAAGGTTGCGCCACCGCCACCAGCTCATGACGTTTCTCGAGCGTCGTCCCGCGCGTTTCGACGTGCTTTTCGAGCGGCTTGCGGGTTCGCCGCGTTTCGCGAGCTTGCTGCAGCGCGAACGAAGTGACTACACGCTGAGCGAGTGGGGGTACCTGTACGCCCAGGCCGCCCTCTTCTCGATGCGCGCGCTAGCGGCTTGATCGCGTTCGCAGTGAAGCGCGTGGTGCGCTTGATCCTGGTGCTGCTGGCGATTACGGTCGCAAGCTGGGCCTTTGTTTCGGCCATTCCAGGCGACCCGGTCGTCAACCGTCTGGGCGAGCATGCGTCGCCGGCGCAAGTCATTGCGCTCCGCGCGGCGCTCGGTTTGGATAGGCCGTGGTTCGTCCAGCTCGGCTTGTACCTCGAACATCTGGGGCAAGGCGATCTGGGCCGTTCGCTTGACGACGAGCAACCCGTGGCGACGAAACTGGCGCAATACTTTCCGGCGACCGTCGAGCTGACGGTCGGGGCGCTGATCTTTGCGATCGTGGTCGGTGTGCCGGTCGGGATCGTCGCGGCGGTTCGGCAACGTTCCGCGCTCGACTCGCTTGCGATGAGCGGCGCCTTGCTCGGCGTTTCGATTCCCGTCTTTTGGCTGGGATGGATGCTGATCTATATCTTCGCCGTATTGCCCTCGCAGCTGGGTTTCGACCTGTTTCCGATCTCGGGCCGCATCTCGCTCGCCTACGAGATTCCAGCCCGGACCCACCTGATCGTGTTGGATGCGCTGCTGGCCGGCAACGTTCCGGCAGCGCTCGACGCGCTGCATCACCTCGTTCTGCCGGCGGTCACGCTCGGCACGATTCCGCTGGCGATCATCGCCAAGATTACGCGCAGCGGGATGATCGACGTGATGCGCAGCGACTACATCCGCACCGCGCGCGCCAAGGGGCTTTCGCAGCGCGCCGTCGTGGTCAACCATGCACTGCGTAATGCGCTCGTCCCGATCCTCACGGTGATCGGGTTGCAAACCGGCCTCCTGCTGGGCGGCGCGGTACTGACCGAAAGCGTCTTCGCCTGGCCGGGCGTCGGGCGGCTGGCCTTCGACGCGATCTCCAACCGCGATATGCCGTTGATCAACGGCTGCATTCTGCTCTTCGCCACCGTTTTCGTCATCGTCAACACGGTCGTGGACCTGCTTTACGCGGCGGTTAACCCCCGCATTCGGTACAACTGACGTGGCTGGGTCAGCCGCCCAACCGCGCGTCCTCGGAGGGGCGGCGGTTTACCGGGCGGGCGGCTCACGTTTGAAAGGCGCTCCGGGGCGGCGTCGAAGGTCACCGGCAGTGAACGGACGGGGGACGGCGCGTGAAGGCTGAGCGCCGCTCGCAGTACGTCGTTGCCGGGGTGACGTACACGCGGGAAGAGGTCATCCATCGCTACATGCACTTGGTCAAGTTCGTGGCGGGCCGCATCTCGGTCAACTTGCCGCCGAACGTCGAGTTGAACGATCTCATCAACGACGGCGTCGTCGGCTTGATCGACGCGATCGAGAAGTACGACGATGGTCGCGGCGTCAAATTCGAGACGTACGCGATCACTCGCATCCACGGCGCGATCCTGGACGCGCTTCGAGCCCTCGATTGGGTCCCGCGGGCCGTTCGGCAGAAGGCTCGCGAGTTGGAACGCGCCCAGGCCGAACTCGAGACCGCATTCGGACGTCAGGCCACTGACGAGGAACTGGCCGCGCGCTTGGGGCTCACGCTGCGCGAGCTCGACAGCCTGCAGCAACGCGTGCGCGGCACCGCCGTGCTATCGCTCGAGGAGCATCTACCGAGCGAGCGCGGCAAGGACATCCCGTTGCTCGACACGCTGCGATCCGACGAAACGGAAGTGGGCGCTCCGGTCGAGCAGCGCGAGGTGGCGCAGGAGCTCGTCGCCGCGGTCGAAGACTTGTCGCCGCAAGAGCGCACGGTGATCAAGCTGTACTACTTCGAGGGCCAGACGCTCAAGGAGATCAAGGCGACCCTGGGCGTTTCCGAGTCGCGCGTGTCGCAAATCCACGCGCAGGCAGTCATCCATTTGCGGCAGCGGCTGCGGGTAATGCGCACAGATTTGGGCTTCCGCGAAAACGATCCGACGATCAAGCAGCAGTACGTCCGCAAACCGCCGTCCCTCGACATCGCGGGCTGAGCCGGCTGGTGTTCGTCCATCGCTTAAAGCTGCGCCCGCCGGAAGCTTTGCCCATTTGGCTCGAGCGCCCCGGTATCGAACGCCGCTTTCATGCCGGCATCAGCGTGCTCGCGGTCGTAGCCGGTCCGGGCTACGGCAAGACGGTCTTCGCCGCGCAGATCTTCCACCGCTGGGAAGGCCCCAAACTGTGGTATTCGCTCGACGAATCCGACGGCGATCTGGCGGCCTTTTCGGCGCATTTGGATGCGATGGTCAGCGCGCAGGCGGCGCGGCCCTTGGCCGGCGACGCCTGGCACCTCGGGTCCCCCAAGGAGATCGGAAGCCGCGTTGCCGAGGTTCTTGCCGAAGTACGGCCCTCACCGCTGCTGGTTTTTGACGATGTCCACTTCCTCGACGGCAGCCGCGCGTTACCGGCGCTGGCCGAGCTGATCGAGCGCGGCGTCAAAATCGGTGCGACCTTCGTGCTATGCGGGCGCTCGATGCCGGTTCCGCTCCACGGTATCGCGGCGACGGCACGTTTGGCGCGCGCCGGAGCGGTCGATCTGGCCTTCGACGAAGCGGAATCGTTGCGCTACCTCGAATTCGCGACGAACTTGCGCGGGGACCGTTCGCTCCTCCAATTGGCGCGACGGGCCGAGGGGTGGCCCGCCGGGCTCGCTCTTGCCGCCACGACTTCGAGCAACGGGCGCGGGGTCGCCCCCGACTCGTTGAGCGCTCGCGACGACGAGACGCGCCGGCTGCTCTTCGACTATCTCGCGAGCGAAGTCTTGGAAGGGCTCGCCGAAAACGAGCGCTCCTTGTTGACTGCAACCTCGATCCTCGACGAGCTCGAGATCGACCTTTGCAATAGCGTGCTCGGCCGTAGTGACTCGGCCGAAATCCTCGCCTCGCTCGCGCGGCGCGGCCTGTTCGTGTCGCGGCGCAGCGACGACGCTTACACGGTGCACCAGCTATTCCGTGAATTTCTGCGCCACCATCTGATGCGAACTGCGGCACCGGGCGAAGTGGCCGCTCTGCACCGGCGCGCATCGCAGGCCTTGGCGACGCGCGGAGACTTGCCGTACGCGATCTTGCACTTGCTCGACGCAGGCGACGACGACGCGGCCGCGGAGGCGCTCGAGAAGGCCGCGTTCTCGATGCTTTCTGCCGGACTGCTCTCGCAGGTCGCCTCGTTCCTACAGCGGATCGGCGAAGCGCGCATCGGCGCCAGCGCCACCTTGCTGATCGCGCTCGGGCGGGTGCAGAATTATCGGGGCGACTTAGACCGCGCCCTCGCGTCGTACGAGCGTGCCATCGCGCTTGCGCGCACCGAGCAGCAGCTCGACGTCATGGCCGAAGCAGTGCGCGTGTCCTCTCCGATCCTTGCCGGAAGAGGCGAGTATCAGCGGCTCTCGGTTTTGCTCGCTGCGACCCTGGCAATGGGGGCGCAGCTCTCCGAAGCGAGCGTCACCGGCCTCAAGCTTTCGCTCGGGGGCCTCTACCTCGACACCGAGCGCTTCGACGAAGCGGTGGCGACCTTCAGTGAGATCATGCCCTCCGTCGTCGCGCGCGGCGATCTGCCGATCCAAGGCATCGTGCTGCACAATACCGCGGTCGCCCACGTCCGGCGGGGTGACCCGTACGCAGGCCTGGCCATGTACGAGCGGGCGCTGAAGATCAAGCGCAGCGCCGGGCAGCGCGTTGCGGCGCTGATGACGCTGGCCAACATGATCTACGCGCTGCGGGTGCTAGGGGACATCGACGAAGCCGAGCGGCTGACGGCCCAGTTGCTCGATGACGCCAACGACATCGGCAACGCGCTGATGGTCGCCTTTGCGCACGAGAACGACGGCGCGCTCAAAGCGATGCGCGGGGACGTCGAGGCCGCCCATCGCGCCTATCGCGAAGCGCAGCGGGCCTGCGATCCCGGCGACGTCGTCGTGCTGCCGGATATCCTGCACGGCCTGGCGCAGTGCGCCCTGAATCTTGGCAACCTAGCCGAGGGCGACGACCTGTGCGCTCGCGCGGCGAACGTCATGCGCGCGACCAATCGCCGCCAAGCCTCGGCTCCCGTGGGACTGACCCGCGCCGAGTGCGCACTTGCGCGGGGTGATTTTTCGATCGCGCTCGCGACCGCTCGCGACGCGCTCGAGGCCGCCGCGCAAGGCGTCGATCCGCTCACGCAGGCCGCAAGCTCGGTCGACGCGGCCGCGCTCTTGATGCGCATCGCTCCGCACCTTGGGCAGGCCGAGGCCGCGGAGGCCGAGCGATTGGCATCCGAGGCAGCGACGACCGCGGTCGCCCTCGTCCATCAGCGCGACTATCGCTTCCTGTTGCGTACCAAGAGCCGCGCGTTCTCTGAATTGCACGATCATCTGCGGCGCTGGAAGATCGGGGCGGGCCTCCTGCCTGATGTCGGCGCGCTGCGCGGGCCGGTCGGCTTGCGTATCGAGATGCTGGGTGGATTGCGGGTCTATGTCGGGGGCGAACCGATTCCGGCCGAAGCCTGGAAACGGCGCAGGGCGCGCGACATTTTCGCCTACCTCGTATCGCTGCGTGGGCGCAGCGTCCCGCGCTCGCGCTTGGTCGACCTCTACTGGCCCGAGACCGATGCCGATGCCGCGCACGACAACCTGCGCGTGACGATCAGCGCGATCCGCAAGGCGCTGGGCGACGTCGTGAAGTTCGAAGCCAACGGATACCGCTTCGTCCCGCCGCATCAGACCGTTGTCGATATCGAGCAATTCGATCTGCACGTCGACGCAGCGCGCCAAGCCGTAGCTCGCGGCGATCTGGACGAGGCACGGCGCCGTTTCATGCAGTCGAGCGAGCTCTATCGCGGCGAGTTCCTCGACGGGCTCGAAGACGGCGGCTGGCAATGGCGCGAACGCGAGCGGCTGCGCGCGGCATGCCTGGAGACGTTACGCTGGCTCGCGCACGACCGTGAGGGCGATCAGTCGATCCGGCGGCTAGCCTTGGACCGGCTCCTCGAGATCGCGCCCTTCGACCTGGACGCGCTGCGGATGCGGCTCGATGTCATGGTCGAAGAAGCGCGCTTGGCCGACGCGCGGCGCGAGTACGACGATTGGCGCGACCGTTACCGCTGCGCGGTCGGCGTCGAGGCGCCCGACATCTGGACGCCGGGCGGCAACGGCACCAAAGCTTCTGTTCTCCGTCTGTCACACTAGCGGTCGTACCATAACCGCGCGGCCATCGAGGGCCTGCGGCAAGGGCAAGGGCCGCGCGCACTTGATGCCGCTCGTGAACGAGGGGATCGAAGGGGCCGGTGCCCTTGCGCCGGCTCCTTTGCATGACCGCGCATCGAACGGGAGTTCGATAAACGGCCGGCGAACGGTTCTTCCCCGTGAGTTGGCTTGGGAAGCTCCGCAGCGCGCTCGGCCTGTCACGAGCCGCCCTTTCGAGGGTGGAGACGCTGGCGCAAGCCCGCCGCCCGCTCGACCGCGAGTTCTGGGAAGAGCTGGAAGAAATTCTGATTGCCGCCGACTTCGGCGTTCCAACCACCGAGAAGATCGTCGGCGCGTTGCAGATCGTCGCGGGGCAAGAGTTGTGGCGCCGAAGCGACGAGGCCGTGGCCCGTTTCAAGCAAGACGTGCGCAGCTTTCTCACCCTGCCCGATCAGCACCTCAACCTGCGCTCGCGTCCTTCGGTCGTGCTGATCGTCGGCGTCAACGGCAGCGGCAAGACGACCACGATCGGCAAGCTCGCCCACCTCTTGTCATTACAGGGCAAGCGCGTGATGGTCGTAGCGGCCGATACCTTCCGGGCGGCGGCCGCCGAGCAGCTGGCAGTCTGGGCCAAGCGCGCGCGTGCCGAGTTCGTGCGCGGGCGTGAAGGCTCCGATCCGGCGTCGGTCGTCTACGACGGGCTCTCGGCCGCGAAGGCCCGCGACGTCGACGTCGTGCTGATCGATACGGCGGGCCGCTTGCAGACCAAGACCAACCTAATGGAAGAGCTGAAGAAGATGCATCGCATCATCGAACGTGAGAGCGGGGCCGCGCCGGACGAAACGCTGCTGGTCGTCGATGGAACCACCGGTCAAAACGCTATCTCGCAAGCCCGGCTTTTTAACGAGGCGACCAAACTGAGCGGAGTCGTCGTGACCAAGCTGGACTCGACCGCGAAGGGCGGCGTGCTGGTGGCGATCGTCGACGCACTGACCGTCCCGATCAAGTTCATCGGCATCGGCGAGGGCATCGACGAACTGCGCCCCTTCGAGCCCGCTGCCTTCATCGACGCCCTCTTCGAACCCGCGGCCTGAAGTCAGCCCGGCCGTTGTGCCATACAGATGGCACACCGGCCAAGCATACTAAACCCTCGCCCGCATTTCATTGCAAAGGAGCCCATAGAGTGCCACAAGACGAGAAGAGCATCGCCCTCGGCAACGCCATCGCACAGATCGAGCGTCAGTTTGGGAAGGGCTCCATCATGAAGATGGGCGACTTCGCCGAGAGGATGGCCGTCGACGTCGTTTCAACGGGCTCGATAGCACTCGATCTGGCGCTCGGCGTCGGCGGGCTGCCGCGCGGTCGCGTCGTGGAAATCTACGGGCCGGAATCGAGCGGCAAGACGACCCTCGCACTGCACGTCATCGCCGAAGCGCAGAAGGCCGGCGGGACCGCGGCCTTCATCGACGTCGAACACGCCCTCGATCCACAATACGCCGGGGCGCTTGGCGTCGATCTCGATACGCTGCTGGTTTCCCAGCCGGATACCGGCGAGCAGGCGCTCGACATCGCCGAGATGCTCGTACGCTCGAATGCGGTCGATGTCGTCGTCGTCGACTCGGTCGCGGCCCTCGTGACCAAGGCAGAGCTCGAAGGCGACATGGGCGACGCGCACGTCGGGTTGCAAGCACGTTTGATGTCGCAGGCGCTACGCAAACTGACGGCGGCCATCTCGCGCTCGAAATGCGTGATGGTGTTCATCAACCAGTTGCGCGAGAAGGTCGGCGTGATGTTCGGCAACCCTGAAACGACTTCAGGCGGCCGCGCGCTGAAGTTCTACGCATCGGTTCGGCTCGACGTGCGCAAGCTCGAACAGATCAAGGTCGGGCAAGACGTCGTCGGCTCGCGGACCCGCGTCAAAGTGGTCAAGAATAAGGTCGCCCCGCCGTTCCGGCAAGCCGAGTTCGATATCACCTACGGCAGGGGAATCTCGAAGATGGGTTCCGTGCTCGACGTCGCGCTCGAGCGTAACATCGTCGGCAAGAGCGGGTCGTGGTACACGTACGGCGACGTGCGCATCGGCCAAGGCCGCGAGAACGCCAAGGCCTATCTCGAGGAACACATCGATCTCGCTGATGAGATCACCGCCAAGATTCGCGAAGCGCTCAAAGCGACCGTTTCGAGCAACGGTTCGGCCGGTGTCGCCTTCGCCGTCAGCGCGCGTGGCGCCGCCGATACGGAATAGCCGGCGAGCTCAAGCGCCTTCGGCAAGCGCTCGCGTTGCGGCCCTGCGCCTCTTGGCGCGTCGCCGGCTCACCGAGGCGCAGCTCTGGGCGCGCCTCGCGCGCAGAGGCTATCCGGAGGCCGAGGTGCGCGCGACGGTCGAGCGCTGCAAAGCCGAAGGATATGTCGACGACGGACTCTTTGCACGCCTCTTCGTCGAGGCCCGCGCGCGGGCGCTGGGTGATTCTCGCCTCGTCGCTGAGCTCGTCCGTCGCGGCATCGATCGCGAAGCGGCCCAGGCGTCGGTCGGGCATGCCGAGTGCGGCGAGTCGCAGCGCCTCGCCAAGGCCGTCGAGAAGATCTTCGCGGCCCGGCCGCAGATCAGCTATCCCGGCGCGGCGCGCGCGCTCGGTCGCCTAGGCTTCCCAGCGTCGCTCATTTACCGTCAACTGCGCGAGCGCGCTTCGGCCCTCGGTGACGCGCTCGGTTAACTTCAGCTATCCTTCGGCCTAGGCGCGGGTTTTCGGTGACGGCGCACGACGACGACGGGTATCGGCGATTGCCGGACGACGCCTTCGGCAACGCTGCCGAACAGCATTCGGCGGATGCCGCGCCGGCCGTGGGTGCCGATCGCTGCGAGGCCGGCTCCGGAGGTTTGCACGAGGTCGAGGAAACTCGCGACCGGCTCGCCTTCGATCACGACGGTCTCGATGTTGGCGCCGCGCCGGCTCGCGCGCTCGGCCGCGGCGGCAAGCAGCTCCTCGGCCGCGTGACGCGCTTGGGCGATCGCAGCCGTTGCCGCGTAGCGCTCGGCCGCCGCCAACTCGTACAGTTCGCGGATGTTGACGACGTGAGCGAGCACGAGCTTCGTCGTTTCTTGCGCCAAGTCGAGCGCGAATTCGAGTGCCGCATCGGCCGGATCTGAGTCGTCTAGCGCGACCGCGATGCGCGAAAAAAGAACGTCCGCCGGCACGTTCGCACCCGATTGGGATACGACGAAGACCGGCACGTCGACGCGACGCAGCACGCCGTCGGTGACGCTGCCGAGGAAGAAGCGGCTGACCCCGCTCAGACCGTGCGTACCCATGACGACCGCGTCCACGTGCTGCGTATCGACCGCATCGGCGACCGCGCCGGCGGCCGGCCCTGCCAGCTCAACCGTGCTCGCAGAGACGCCTGCGGCGGATGCCCGTGCCGCGGCTTTTCCCAGAACGTGCTTCGACTGCTCCTCGAGCGCATCGACGAGCGGGCCGACATCCGTGGCGGCGTACGGGTTGGTGGAACCGGCGATCGCACCGGTGAGATCGACGGCACTGCAGAAAACCACCTCCGCGCACTCCGCCCGCGCGAGGCGCATCGCGAACTCGAGGGCCATGACGGACGGGTCCGACCCGTCGGTCGGGACGAGGATGCGATGAAGGATGCTCATGGGGCCAGCCTATCGTAGCGGCGCGAATCGAACAAGCCGAGCGCTGGGCCGATTGCCAGGATTGGCGCGATCTTCGCGGCCGAGGAGTCTGGCCGTGAGCCAACGTAGTTTGCGGGACATGCGATCGTCTATCGCAGCCCTTTTGGCCGCGACGCTCCTTGTTTGTGCCTTGCCCGGTCAGGCCATCGAACTCAAGTCGATCGCCGCGGCGGCGGCAGACTACCGAAATCCCAACGTCCGGCTCGAGGCCATGTACCGTGCGGCGCTTCTGAATACGAGTCAGCAAGCGACAATCGCCGCCGACGGCACCGCTTACGTGAAGACCGGCGACATCCCGGCCGAGTGGCTGCGGGACGCGAGCGCTCAGGTGCGCCCTTATCTTTTCTTTGCCAAGAGCGATCCGGAAGTCGCCATGTTGCTGCGCGGCATCATTGCCCGCGAGGTCAAATACCTTCAGGTCGATCCCTATGCGAACGCGTTCACCATCGACTACCGCGTGTACGAGCAAAAGTTCGAACTCGATTCGCTGGCCTATCCGATCGTTTTGTCGTGGAGCTATTGGAAGGCGACCGGCGACCCGTCGATTTTCACGGGTGACCTGTCCCTCGGTTTCGACCGAGCGCTCGAGACGATGGAGCGCGAACAAGATCATGCGCGCAACTCGAAGTACACGCATCGCGAGTTACGCGACGACAACGGTAATCCCGGGCCGAACCCGGTCGCCTATACGGGCATGATTTGGACCGGTTTCCGCCCCTCGGACGACGCCTGCAAGTACAACTACTTGATCCCCTCCGAGATGATGGCCGTCGTGGCGCTGGGTGACATGGAAGAGATCGAGCGGGTGATCTTCCGTAACCTTCTCAAGTCGAACCGCGCCAAGACCCTGCGCGCCGAAGTTCAGGACGGCATCCAAAAGTATGGCGAGGTCTTTACCCCCAACTACGGTTACGTCTATGCGTACGAGGTCGACGGACTCGGCCACCAAACGCTGATGGACGACGCAAATATCCCAAGCCTTCTGTCCGCGCCCTATCTCGGCTACACGAAAGCGGATAGTTTCGTGTACAAGAACACGCGGCGCTTTTTGCTTTCGAAAGACGACCCGTACTACTACGTCGGCTCGGTCGCGCGGGGGATCGGAAGCGCGCACACGAGCGATGGCTTCGTCTGGCCGCTCTCGCTCATTGTCGAGGGCTTGACCGCGACGAGCGAATCCGAACGCCGCGACGTGCTCAACCAGTTGCTGGCGAGCGATCCGGGCGACCACCTCTTGCACGAGTCGTTCGATCCGAGCGACCCCGCACGGTTTTCACGGAAGGATTTCGGCTGGCCGAACGCCCTCTTTAGCGAGTTCGTGATGACTGAATTCGGCGGCGTCCCGGCGCTTCCGATGGGCGACACGAGCGACCTCGAATTCCGCGGAGAATGATCCCGAGCCGAACGGACGTCATCCTCGGCGCGCAGTGGGGCGACGAAGGCAAGGGTCGCGTCGTCGACTACTATGCCGGCGAATACGACGTCATCGCGCGTTTTGGGGGTGGCGACAATGCCGGCCACACGCTCGTCGTCGGCGACCGCAAGCTGGCCTTGCGCATCGTTCCCAGCGGCGTTCTGCGCACGCGCCCGGCCTTGTTCATCGGCGGCGGGACCGTCGTTAGCCTCGAGGGGCTGCTCGACGAGTTGGAGATGCTACGGTCGCTCGGAGTGGATATTTCGCGCGTCAAGGTCTCGGACCGGGCGCACGTCGTCTTTTCGTATCACGCGGCCGCCGACCGTGAGAACGAGCGCGCGCGGGGTGCGTTGGCGCTTGGCACCACCGGACGCGGCATCGGTCCGGCTTACACGGACAAGGCAGCTCGCAGCGGGATCACCTTCGGCGACCTGCACCGCAAGGAAGCGACGGCCGACAAGATTCGGCATAACCTGCTCGCGCGCGAACCGCTTCTTGGGCAAGCGATGCCGCGCGAGGAAGACGTCGTCGCTCAAACCCTCGAGCGCGCGGCGAAGATTCTGCCGCACGTCGTCGACGGGGTCGAGTTCATTCACGGCGCGCTCGAGCGCGGCAAGCGCGTCCTTGCCGAAGGTGCGCAGGGAACGCTGCTCGACGTCGGCTACGGCACGTACCCGTACGTGACGAGTTCGCACACGATCGCGGGGGGAGCGTGCGTGGGGCTAGGTATCGGCCCGGCGCAGATCGACCGCGTGGTCGGCGTGGTGAAGGCGTATTGCACGCGCGTCGGAGGCGGGCCGTTCCCCTCCGAACTGCACGATGCAATCGGCGACCGGCTGCGCCAACGCGGCGCGGAGTTCGGCACCGTCACCGGGCGGCCGAGGCGCTGCGGCTGGTTCGACGCGGTCGCCGCACGCTACGCGTCCCGCGTCAACGGACTTTCCAGCGCCGTCCTCACCAAGCTGGACGTGCTCACCGGCCTCGAGGCGATCGGAATCGTCACGGCTTATCGCCAAGCCTCGAAGCCTGCGACCTTCGCCGCCGCCGGCGAACCCGATCTCGAGACGGAAGTGACCTGGGTCGACGGCTGGACCGACGACCTCTCTTCGGCGCGAGGAATCTGGCAGCTGCCGCTGGCGGCGCGCAACTACATCGCGCACTTGGAGGGAGTGCTCGGCGTTCCGATCGATGCTGTTTCGGTCGGCCCCGAGCGCGAGAGCATCGCGTTGACCTAGGTTCGCGATCGGTCTTGCCAAGCGCGCCTCCGGCGTGATGGGGTGCTGGGAAGGACGTCGAGATCGGTGCCAGGCTTTCGCTATCGGCTTACGGCGGTGCTCGAGCATTTTGTCGAGCAGCATTCCCGCGCGCGGCGGCGTCATGCCGAGGCGACCGCGGCGCTCGAGGCCGAGCTTGCACGGCTGCGCGAGCTCGAGGCAGGCGCATCCGCGGCCGGCGACGCGCTGCGCGAACTTGGCGTCGCGGATGCCGGCGCGTTCGCCGCCATCGACCGGCAACGTGTTGCTGCGTCGATGGCCCATGACCGGCAACGGGAACGAATCTCGCGCGCCCAGCGCGCGACGAGCGAGGCGCGGGAAGTGCTGCAGCTGGCGACACGCCAAAAGGCTGCGTTCGAACAGCACCGCGCCCGGGCGCTGCAGGCGGCACGGTGGCGTGAGGCGCGCGCTGAGGCGGCGGATCTTGACGAGTGCAACGCGCTGCGGCACGCAGCGTGGCAGCGCTCCTCGCTGCGCTCGGATTCACAAAGAGTAGCGGGCGGCACCCCGGCGAAGCGAAGCGCGATATGATCGCGTTGCGCCGTAGGAACGGATATCCGATCTTCGTCAACTCGGATCTGATCGAAACCGTCGAAACGGTCGACGACGGGTCGACCGTTGTAACGCTTACCAGCGGTAACACGCTAGTGGTCAGCGATCCGCCGGAGAACGTTCGCGAGGCCATTGTCGAGTTTCGCCGGCGCATCGCGGGGCATTAGTGGAGGCTGCCCTCGTGGCACGGGCCGCCCTCGCCTGCGGCGTCATCGCGCTCGTGCTCGCCGCGCTGCGTTTCGGGCTGCGCCTCTGTTCTCGTCGATGGATCGTTTGTGCTTCGAGGCCGCGGCTCGTTACCGTGTTGGAAACGACCTTTCTGCCGAACGCAGCCTCCCTTCACGTGATCAGGGTTGGAGCGGGCTACGCGCTCGTCGGCAGTAGTCCGGGGCACGTCGCGCTGCTCGCCGACGTCCCGGCACAACAGGTTGAGGCGTGGCTCAGCGGGCCGGCACGCCCAAGTTTCTCCGCGGCGTGGGCTCGGGTTGCGCGGCCCTGCTTGCGCCGGCGCGCGTAGCCTGGCGCCGTGCGAATCCTCGTCGCCGACGATGCGGCCGTCGTGCGGTCGGCGTTACGCCGCATAGCGCGCCGCCTGGAGCACGAGATCGTCGCCGAGGCGGTCGATGCAGACGAGGCCAGAGTGCGCTCGGAGGAGACGCGGCCCCAGATCGCGCTCGTCGACAGCCGGCTTCCGCCCGAGGGCGCGCTCGGGTTGATCGCCTTCCTAGCAGCGCAAGGCGTCGCCGTCCTCGTCATCGCGTCGCTGGCTGAACGCGCGCTCGTTCGAGAAGCGGTCGCAGCGGGCGCACGAGGAGCGCTCTTGCGCCCGCTGCTCGCCTCGCAGGCCGGCGATGCGCTTGCAGAACTCGCAAGAACGCTCCAGGCATAGAGCGAACAGCGTCTGCATGATGGACCGTCCCGCTGCTGAAACGCAACCCGTCTCCGGCAATCACGCCGCGTCGCCCGAAGCTCCTCAAAGTGAGCCTTCCCTCCAGGTCGAGCGCGACTTTGGGATGCTGCGCATGTTGCTATTCGTCGCCATCGCTGCGGCTTCGGCGGGTCTGGCCTTCGCGATCGTCCGCGCGACATTGTCGCGCGCGCCTTCAGACCCGACGACGGAGCGAATTCAATCGCTCATCGACGAAGCGAATCGGCTGCTCAAGCAGCTCGATGAGAAGAAATCCGCTTAGCGCGCGATTTGGACGTCGCGGCGCAGCCGCATGCGATGCTTAGCGCGGAAGCGGCCGCGCCGCTGCGCGTGGGCGACGTCGTCGAGGTAGCCTGCACCGATCTGATCGCGAAGACGGGCCAAGCCGTCGGCCGTGCCGACGGCATGGTCGTCTACGTCTTCGGCCCGGTTCCCGGCGAGCGCGCGCGCGTCCGCGTCGAGGCCGTCAAGGCGAAGTATGCCGTCGCCGAGCTGGTGGAGTTGCTCGACCGCTCGCCCGATCGCGTCGAACCGTTCTGTCCTGTTTTCGGCGCCTGCGGAGGATGCCAGGTGCAGCACCTGGCGTACGCGGCGCAGCTGGCTTGGAAACGAAGTTTGATCGAGAACGCGCTTCGGCGCATCGGCGGGATCGACGCTCCCAATGTCAGCCAGGCGATTGGAATGGACCAGCCGCGCGCGTACCGCAACAAGATGGCGCTGGTCGTCGAACGCGAGAACGAGCGGCCCGGGTTCGGCTTCTACGCGGCGCGGACGCACGACGTCGTCCCCATCGCCGGTTGCCCGATCGTGACGCCGCAGCTCGATCGAACGATAGCTGCCCTGTGGAGCGCCGCCGCATCACCCGATACGGCGCGCGTCTTCGAGGGAGCGCGTCACGTCATCGCGCGGGCCGGCCAGGCCTCGGGTGAAAGCGTCGTTTCCGTCACGACCGAACGCGCTTCGCCTGCCCTTGCCCGCCGCGGCGCGGCCCTTGCGGCAGCGCTGCCCGGCGTCGTCGGTCTGGAAAACTCCTTTGAGCCGCCGAGCGAAAACGCGGTGATGGGGCGCCGTCATGCGACCGTTTTCGGGCGAGCCGAGATGGAGGAGGAGATCGCCGGCATCCGCTTCCGAGTTTCGCCTGCGTCGTTCTTCCAAGTCAACGGCGAGATGGTCGGTAAGATTTTCGCGTTCATGGAGTCGCATGTCGGTCACGTCGAGCGGATCGTCGACCTGTACTGCGGGGCGGGGACATTCGCGCTCTATTTCGCCTCGCGCGGCGCGCGCGTCGTGGGCATCGAGGAGAATCCGAGCGCCGTACGCGAGGCGCGCGCCAATGCCGCGCTCAACGGGGTCGATGACCGAACGACGTTCCTGGCGGGGCGCGTCGAGATGGTTCTGCGCGGCGAACACGGTGCGGGAGCGCTGGCCGCGGCCGAGGCGGTCTTCTTGGATCCGCCGCGCAAAGGAAGCGATCCGCCCACGCTCGACGCGCTGCTGCGCTCGCGCGTGCCATACATCTGGTACCTCTCGTGTAATCCGGCGACGCTAGCGCGCGACCTTGCGCATCTCCTGGCGGGCGGATACAAGCTCGGGCTCGTCCAACCGTTCGACATGTTTCCTCAGACGGGGCACATCGAAGCTCTCGTAGCGCTGCATCGCGCCGACCTGCCGGCGCGGGGTTCGGCCCTTCCGGAGAAAACCGATGGCTGAGATCGACGTTGCATACGTCGCGCGGCTCGCGCGGATTGCGCTCACCTCGGAAGAAGTCGTGCAGTTCGGGGGCCAATTGGAGGCCTTGCTCGATCACGTCGCACAGCTCGAAGCGCTGCCCACGGCGGACGTCGCGGCAACGGCCGCGGTGATCCCCTCGAGCAACGTGATGCGCGACGACGTCCCGGTGCCTTCGCTGGCGCGCGAAACCGTCTTATCCCAGGCGCCGCGCCGCCAAGGGAACTACTTTCAAGTGCCGCGCATCATTACGGAGGAGTAGCCATCTCCTCACCGCTCGATTGGACCGCGCGCGACCTCGCACGCGCCGTCAACAAGCGCGAGATTTCCGCAAGCGAGCTTGCGGAAAGTGCGATCGCGCGCGTCGCCGCGCGGGACGGTGCGATTGGCGCGTTTCTGACGCCCACGCCGGAGCTCGCGCGGACGCACGCGCGCGACGTCGACGAACGCGTGGCTGCCGGCGCAGTTCTTCCGCTTGCGGGCGTGCCCTTGGCGATCAAGGACAATATGTGCGTGATCGGCACGCGCACGACGTGCGCTTCCAAGATTCTGGGCGACTGGGTCGCTCCGTATACCGCGACGGCGGTCGAACGTCTCCTTCGCGCCGGCGCCCTTCCGCTGGGCAAAACGAACCTCGACGAGTTCGCGATGGGCAGCTCGTGTGAGAATAGCGCGCTCGCAACGACGCACAACCCGTGGGACCCCACTCGCGTACCGGGCGGTTCGTCGGGCGGAAGCGCGGCGGCCGTGGCGGCGGGCGAAGCGGTGATCGCGCTCGGCAGCGATACGGGCGGTTCGATCCGCGAACCGGCGGCGTTCTGCGGCGTGGTCGGGTTCAAGCCGACCTACGGGCGCGTTTCGCGTTACGGCCTGATCGCGTTTGCCTCCAGCCTCGACCAAATCGGGCCGCTTTCGAAGAGCGTCGAAGACGCGGCCCTCGTCTACGACCTGATGGCGGGAAAAGACCCGTGCGACGCCACGACCGTCGATCGTCCAGTCGAAGCAACCTTGGGCGGGTTTCCCAAAGATCTCGCCGGGCTGCGCGTCGGGATCGTTCGCGACTTCGCGCTCGACCGGCTCGAACCGGACGTCCGCGCCGTGTACGAGGCCGCTTATGGCGATCTCCAGCGGCTGGGTGCAGACCTGGTCGAGGTTGCCCTGCCGACCGCCGATTACGGCGTCGCGACGTATTATCTGATCGCTCCGGCCGAGTGCTCATCGAACCTGGCCCGCTTCGACGGAATGCGCTACGGCTTACGCGCCGAGGGGGCCGACGTGCTAGAAACGTACGAGCGGACGCGCGCCGCCGGGTTCGGGAACGAGGTCAAGCGTCGTATCTTGATCGGGACGCACGCCCTCTCATCGGGATACTACGATGCGTACTACGTGCGCGCTCAGAAAGCGCGCACGCTGATCGCGGCCGATTTCGCCAGGGCTTTCGAGGCCTGCGACGTTATCGCGTGCCCGGCCGCCGCTTCACCCGCCTTCGAATTCAATGCCAAGAGCGATCCGCTCGCGATGTACTTAATGGACTACTACACGATTCCGATGTCGCTAGCGGGAGTGCCGTCGCTCTCGGTTCCGTGCGGTTACGTCACGCCGCAGGGAAGCGACAAGCCCTTGCCGCTCGGGCTCGAGCTGACGGCGCCGCTCTTTGCGGAGCGCCTGCTCATCGGCGTCGCACGGGCGTACGAGTCGGGCACGCAGCACGCGGCCCATCGCGTGCCGCCCGTGCTCGAAGCGAGCGCACGATGACGACCGTCGTTTCCAGTCCCGTGCAGCACCTGGAAGTCAACGGAATTCCTTTCGAAGCCGTGATCGGCATCGAATGCCACGTCGAGCTCAAAACCGAGACCAAGATGTTCTGCGGGTGCCGCAACCTCTTCGGGGCGCAGCCCAACACCAACGTCTGTCCCGTCTGCCTGGGACTTCCTGGCGCGCTGCCAGTTCCCAACCGGATCGCAATCGAGCTCCTCGTCAAAGCCGGGCTCGCCTTCGGCGCCGAGATCCCGGCCTTCTCGAAGTTCGACCGCAAGAACTACTTCTATCCGGACATGCCGAAGAATTACCAGATATCGCAGTACGACATGCCGCTCAGCGTCGGTGGATCCGTTTCGTTTTGGCTGCCCGACGGAACCAAGAAGAGTGTGAACTTGACCCGCATCCATCTGGAGGAGGACACGGGCAAGTCGATTCACTCGGGTTCGAGCGACGGCCGGATCGCGGGCAGCACCTCGTCGCTGGTCGATTTCAACCGGGCCGGCGTGCCGCTGATGGAGTGCGTCTCGGAACCCGACATCCGCTCGGCGGCGGAAGCGGTCGCCTACCTCGAGGCGCTGAAGCGAACGTTCGTTGCGCTCGGCGTCAGCGACGTGAAGATGGAGGAAGGCTCGCTGCGCTGCGATGCCAACGTCTCGATTCGGCCGGCCGGGTGGGCGGCGCTCGGTACGAAGAGCGAGATCAAGAACATGAACTCTTTTCGCAGCGTGCTTCGCGCGATCGAGAGCGAGCTCGCGCGCCAGGCGGACGTCCTCTCACGGGGTGGCCGGATCGTGCAAGAGACGCGAGGTTGGGATGAGTCCTCGGGCGTCACGATCCCGCAGCGCAGCAAAGAGCAGGCCCACGACTACCGTTACTTCCCCGATCCCGATCTCGTCCCGATCGAGTTTTCGAAAGACGACGTGCGGCGCTTGCGCGATGCGGCGGGAACGCTTCCGCAAGCGCGCCTCGAGCGGCTGATCGAGGTCGACAAACTGACGGTTGCCGCGGCCCACCAGATCGTCGACACCGCAGGCCTCGCCGATTTCTACGAAGCGGCGGCGCGCATGAGCGGCAGCCCGCAGGCGACCGCAAACTTTCTGCTGGGCGACCTCGCTCGTCTCGCCAACGATTCCGGCGTCGCGGTTGCCGCTTCCGGCGCCACGCCCGAGGCGCTGGCGGAACTGGTGGCACTTACCGCCTCGAACGCGATCAACTCGAAGACGGCCAAAGATCTGCTTGTGCGGATTTGGACCAGCGGCGGTTCTCCTTCGCACATCGTCGAAGCCGAAGGCCTCGCGCAGGTTAGCGATCTCACGGCCATCGACCGTCTCGTCGACGAAGTGATAGCGGCCAACGCGCAGACGTGCGCCGACTTCCGCGCCGGAAAGAACAAGGTGATGGGCTTTCTGGTTGGCCAGGTGATGAAAGCAAGCCGCGGCAAAGCGAATCCCGCGCTCGCCGAGGAGCGTTTGCGCGCTCGAATCGAGGCCGGCAGCCCCGCGTGATCGGCGCGCTAGAATCCCGGCCGCTGGCCGACGAGCGGAGCCTCGAGGTGCTTGACTTCGGAGCGCTTCGTGGTCTGGTCGCGCGCCATACGATGACCGACCGCGCGGCGGCTCGCGCCCGCGAGCTCGCGCCCCAGCGCGCTATCGCCGCGGTGCGCGACGAGCAGCAGGCGACGCGCGAGATGCGTGCGATCGTCGTGGCCGATTCGTTTTCGCTGCCGCGCGTCCCCGAGGTGGCGGAGGGGATCGCGCGGGCGCAGCGCGGCGCCGTCCTCGGTGCTGAAGAACTGCGCGCCATCGCGATAGCGCTCGCCGCGGCGGATGCCGCCGTGCGCCGCGTGCGCGCAAGCGACGCGCCACTCATGATCGCGCGCTGCACGGGCGCGGACCCGCTACCTTCCGTGAGCAAACGGATCGAGGAGGCCATCGGCGAGCGGGGGGACGTCCTCGACCGCGCTTGTCCGGCGCTTGCGCGCATTCGCAAAGCGGCGGCTCGGGCCTACGAGGAGGCGCGCGAACGTTGCCAGGTGATGCTACGCTCGCCGACCTTCGCGCGTGCCGTTCAGGACGCGATCGTGACGATGCGCGAAGGCCGCTTCGTCGTGCCCGTTAAGGCCGAGTTCGCCGGGCAGGTTCCGGGCGTCGTTCACGATACGTCGGACAGCGGCCACACGCTCTTCGTCGAGCCGCTGGCCGCCCTCGAAGTCAACAATCGTTTGCGGACGTTGCGTATCGAGGAAGAGCGCGAGATCGCGCGCATCTTGGCCGAGCTTTCCGCGCTCGTCGGCCGGCACGCGGCACAGGCCGAGACGAACCTCGAGGTGCTGGCTGCAATCGACCTCGTGCTGGCGCGCGCCCGCGTCGCCGAGGGAATGGCGGCCGTCTCGCCCGAGATCCTCGACGCACCACACATCGACATCCGCGCGGGCCGTCACCCGCTGCTCGGCGCGCGCGCCGTTGCGCAAAGCTTCGAGCTTGACGACCGCACGCGTTTCATCGTGATCAGCGGGCCGAACATGGGCGGCAAGACTGTCACGCTCAAGATGCTCGGATTGTTCGTGGCGATGGCCTACTGCGGCTTGCAGCTCCCGGCCGGCGAAGGCACGGCGATCGGCAGCTTCGACGATCTCGGCTGCGATATCGGCGACGAGCAGTCGATCGCGGAAAACGCCTCGACCTTTTCGGCACACCTGCTGCGTCTGCGCGCAATTTTGGAGCGGGCCGGTCCGCGCTCGCTTGTGCTCATCGACGAGATCGCGAGCGGTACGGAGCCTGCGGCGGGTGCTGCGCTCGGCATCGCGCTCTTGGAGTACTTGCTGGCCAAGGGCGTGCGCGGCGTCGTTACCACCCATGCCACCGAACTGAAACTGTTTGCCCACGCGGCGAGCGGGGTCGCAAATGCCTCGGTTCGCTTCGACCCGACGACGTACGCCCCGACCTTCGAACTGGACATGGGGGCGCCCGGGCAGTCGCTGGCCTTCCCGCTTTCGCGCGCGCTCGGCATCGACGACTCGATCGTGACCCGCGCCGAAGGGCTGCTTTCAGAGAGCGAGCGCGAATACGACCGGGCGCTGGCGGAGCTGGCCACGATTCGAGCACAGGCCTCGGCCGAGCGCGATGCGCTCGGTAAGGAGCGCTCCCATCTCGGCACCTTGCAAGAGAACGCGCGCCGCCGTGCGGACGCGCTCGAGCGCGAGCGCCGTGAGCTCGGCCGGCACGCGGAAGAGCGCCTTTCGCGCGCCCTGCGCGAATTCGCGCTCGAACTCGAGCGGCGCGGTAAGGAGCATTCCGCGCGGGCGAAGATCACGCCCGGTCAGAGTGCTCTCCTCGAGCGCACCCTGAATGAGGTTCACGACGAGCTCGGGCTCAAGACGCAGCCTAAACCATCCGGCAACGAACCGGCCGTCGCGATCGGCGACACCGTCCACGTACGCTCCCTCGGCTCGGAGGGCACGGTGGCCGACGATTATGGTTCCAACGTCCTAGTCGCTTTCGGCTCGATGAAGACGGTCGTGCCCAAGAACGAAGTCCACGTCGTTCGAAGCGCAGCACTGAGCGCGGCGAACCGCCCGCGGTCTAAGGTAGGTACCGGTGAGGCCACGCTCGATGCGGCAGCCGGTGCGCGCGGCGAGCTGGACGTGCGCGGAAAGCGTTTCGTTGAGGCCGAGCCGATCGTCGACAAGTGGCTCGACGATGCCGAGCTGCTGGGGCTCTCGCCGCTACGCCTGATCCACGGCAAAGGGACGGGACTGCTAGGACGCGGCTTGCAGCAGTATCTTCGCGAGCGTCGCGGCGTGCGCAGCGTGCGCTTCGGCAACGCCGACGAAGGCGGCAGCGGCGTCACCGTCGTCGAGCTGGGCTGACGGCGCGATGACGAACGTGACGAGCATCCCGAGCGCGCGCGAGCAGGCCGAACTGCTGGTCGCCGGCTGCGACCACGTCGAGACCCGCGCCGAACTGGAAGAGCGCATCGCTTCAAAGGGGCGGCTGACCGTCAAGTTCGGGATCGATCCGACCGGACCGTTCGTGCATTTGGGGCATGCCGTGGTGTTGCACAAGATGCAGCAGTTTGTCGCATTCGGGCATCGCGTGATCCTTTTGATCGGCGACTTCACGGCTCGCATCGGCGACCCGACCGGTCGCAACGACACGCGCCCCCCGTTGACCGACCAAGAGATCGCGCATAACATGCGCGACTACCGCGAGCAGGCAGGCAAGGTCCTCGACCTCGGGCACAGTGACGTCATGCGCAACTCGACCTGGCTCGCGCCGCTGAGCCTAGCCGACCTCATCACCCTCATGAGCCAAACAACGGTCGCTCAGTTGCTCTCGCGTAACGACTTCGCCGAGCGTCACCGGGCGGGCATTCCGATCGCGTTGCACGAGTTTCTCTACCCGGTAACGCAGGCATACGACAGCGTGGTGATGCAGGCCGACGTGGAGCTGGGGGGGTCCGACCAGCTTTTCAACTTCCTCTTAGCGCGTGAATATCAGGCGCACGCGGGGCAGCCGCGGCAAATTTGCATGACGACGCCGATCTTGGAAGGCCTCGACGGCGTCGCTCGGATGTCGAAGTCGCGTGGAAACTACGTCGCCCTGACCGAACCGGCGACGGAGCAATTCGGAAAGCTAATGAGCCTTCCCGACGAGATGATTCCCCGCTACGCAGAGCTTGCCGCATTCCGCCCGGCCGCGGCGGTCGACGCGCTGCGGGCGGGGCTGCGTGACGGATCGGTCCACCCGATGGAGGCCAAAAAGGATCTCGCGGCCGAGATCGTCGCGCTTTATCATTCCCGGGCCGAGGCTGAGACTGCGCGCGAACACTTCGAGGCGACCGTGCAGCGCCGAGAGACACCGCGCGAGCTACGCGAGATACCGGCGGGCGACTGGCGAACGATCGCGGATGCGCTTACCGGCTGCGGATTTGCCCAGAGTAAGCGCGAAGCCGAGCGCCTCGTCGCGGGCGGCGGGGTCAAGCTCGACGGCGTCGTCGTGCACGATCCGAAACGGCCTTGGGACGCACGCCAACCTGCGGTTCTTTCGGTCGGCGTACGGCGCTTCGTGCGCGTGCTGCCGCGAAGCGAAATGGCCTAGCCCGGAACGCGTCCCTCGAGCCGGTCGATGAGGTGCTGCAACTCGTCGCTCGTCACGACGTAGCGCTTCTTGCAGAACTCGCACACTGCTTCGGTGCGAGGCTGCTCGATAACGATCTTGCGGAGTTCGTCGCGACCCAAACCCAGCAGCGCCACCTCGACGCGCTCGCGGGTGCAGCGGCAGGCGAACTGAACCTCGTATTCGTGGACCGCCCGTAGCGGCACGTCCCCGGCAAGCGCTCGAACGAGGTCTTCCGGCGCTGCGCCTTCGTCGATTTGGCGGGTGACTGGCGGCATCGCACCGGCGACGCGTTCGAGTTTTTCGAGAACGGCCTCGTCGGCGCCGGGGAGAACCTGAGCGATGGCACCGCCCGAGGCTTTGATTCCGTCGCGGTTCGCGAGCACGCCGAGCGCGACGACGCTCGGGATCTGTTGCGAATGGGCCAAGTAGCCGGCGATGTCTTCGCCGATCTCTCCCGAACGCAGCGGCACGATCCCGACGTACGGCTGACCGACCTCGAACGAGCGCGTTACGTGCAAAAAGCCTTTTCCGACGGCCGCGCCCACGTCGAATTTGTTCCGATCGTTGAGCGGAATCTCGATGTCCGGCCGGCGCGCGTAACCGCGCGCTCCGATGACGTCGGGCGCTTGCAATGCCACGTCGGCGACGAGCCCCCGCAGCGGCCCATCCCCCGCGACCTGAAGCGTCATGCGCTCGCGACCTTTGAGGCTTGCGCCCAGCAAAGCGGCCCCGGTCAGCAACCGGCCGAGCGCTGCGCTCGCCGTCAGCGACAGCTGGTGACGCGCGTAGGTTTCGCGCACGAGAACGGTGGTGATGCCCGCAACGATTGAAAAGCTGCCGTCGGCGGCGCTGGCCGAAACGATCCGGTCGGGCATCGCGGTCGCTCTTTCCGAGGGCGTTCCGGTTTCCTCCACGAAGCGCGCGCAGGGTGAGGCTGCTGGTCATCCACGGGCCGAACCTGAATCTGCTGGGAACGCGCGAGCCGCAGATCTACGGCACGCAGTCGCTTACCGACGTCGATGCCCGCTTGGCGCAGGAGGCGGTCGCGCTCGGCGTCGAGGTCGTTTGCGTCCAGCACAACGCCGAGGGCGCTATCATCGACGAGCTTCACGCGGCGCGCGGCCGGTTCGACGGGATCGCGCTGAACCCCGGCGCGTACACCCATTATTCCTATGCGATCCGCGACGCCGTGGCCTCGATCGGGGTGCCGACGGTCGAATTACACCTATCGAACCTCTACGCGCGAGCCCAGCACGAGCCGTTCCGCGCGATTTCGGTCGTTGCCCCGGCCTGTCGCGGAACCGTCGCCGGATTCGGCATCGAGTCCTATGTCCTTGCCCTGCGCGCGCTAACTTCGTTGCTCGGGGCGTGAGCGGCGCCGCGAGCGGATTTCTTTGGTTTTTCAAGGTAAAATGGGGCAGGAGGGCTCCAGCCGCCTGCAAATTAGCGAGACGGTACGGCGGTGGGGCCTTTCGCAGCACCTTTTCATGCGTATGGCGGACACGGACACGCACACTCGTCTTTATGCTGGAGATTTGACAAATTGACGAAAGCCGAATTAGTCGACGCCTTGTCCGAAGAAGCCGAGCTGTCCAAACGCCAGGTCGGTGAACTCGTAGATATGTTCCTGGACACGATCGCGGGCGCGCTGCGCAAAGGCGACAAAGTGCAGCTCATTCCGTTCGGGAGTTTCGTGGTACGCGACCGGAAGAAGCGCGAAGGCCGCAATCCGAAAACCGGCGAGAAGTTGATGATTCCCGCGCGCCGCGTGCCGGCGTTCACACCGGGAAAAGGCCTGCGCACGGAAGTCGCCGCGGGTAAGAAGGGCGGCGCCAAGAAGCGCTGATTCCGGCAGCTTCTTCAAGAACGGGTTCGAAAGAATGAACCCAGAGCGTGATTCGATGCTGGATTTGCGGTTGGATGGTAAGCGCGCGCTGGTCACCGGCTCGACGGCGGGTATCGGTTTTTCTGTTGCACACGGTCTAGCCACGCTTGGTGCGGCGGTCATCGTGAACGGCCGCACCGCGGGGCGCGTCGACGACGCGATTTCTCGAATACGCGAACGGAGCCGCGAGGCCTCGCTTGAAGCCGCGCCCTTCGACCTCGCGCATCGACCGGGCATCGACGCGCTCGTCGCACGGTTTCCCGACGTCGACATCCTCGTCAACAACCTCGGCATCTTCGCACCGCAGCCCTTCGAGCAAATTTCCGACGAGGAGTGGTTTCGTTTTTTCGAGACCAACGTGATGAGCGGGATCCGCCTGAGCCGGGCGTACCTTCCGTATATGCGAGGGAAAAACTGGGGCCGCATCATCTTCGTATCGAGCGAATCGGGCATTAACATTCCAGTCGAAATGGTTCACTACGGAATGACCAAGACTGCGCAGCTCGCAGTCGCTCGCGGCATCGCGGAGGGCGTCGCCGGCACCGGCATCACCGTGAACAGCGTCCTGCCCGGTCCGACGCGGTCGGAGGGCGTCGGCGGATTCATTGCAAGCATGGCCGGGCAGCAGGGGATCGATGAGGCGGAGGTCGAGCGCCGGTTCTTCAAGTTCATCCGGCCTACGTCTTTATTGAAGCGGTTTACGACGACCGAAGAAGTCGCAAACATGATCGTCTACCTTTGCACGCCGAGCGCCTCCGCGACGACCGGCGCATCGATTCGAGTTGACGGCGGCGTCGTTAAGACGATCGTGTAGGCCCGGCGCCGAGCTCGAAGGAACCGATCATGCCGTACTTTGTCGTCGTTCGAGAGCGCGGACCCGAGTGGGATTGGTCGGTACCGATGCGCCGGCAAGCGGAATGGGAGGCGCACGCCGCTTTCATGGACGCTCTTGCGAACGAAGGGTTCATCGTTGCGGGCGGCCCGCTCGGAGACGAGGATCGTGCCGCACGCGTCCTGCATGTCGTCGACGCGCCGCATGAGCGTGCGATCGAAGCGCGTCTGGAAGAGGATCCGTGGACGCCGCAACGCTTAACAACCGTGAGCATCGAGCCGTGGACCTTGCTGCTAGGAGGATTTGTCGCCAGCACGTGAGGCCCGCGACGGCCGGCAGGGGTTCTTATGGGTGTGCGAGCGCGACGAGGCGCTCATCCAAAAAGAGAACGTGCGCTCGGGAAGACCGGCCAGAATGTGACGTGGCTCGAGGAAGTGCCGGCACCCTTGAGGGTGGAGAAGGCGGATCGGCATGGACTCCGGCCACGCACTGCGAAGGGTCCTTCCGTGTCGGGCAGTGGCGCAGCTTGGTAGCGCACTAGTCTGGGGGACTAGGGGTCGCAGGTTCAAATCCTGTCTGCCCGACCATTTGAAGGGCTGTGGGGTCTTACAGCGCCGACGGCGGCAATTACACGTTCACGACACTTAGCAAAGGTACGCAAGTAACGTGGGTCGGTGGCAACGGTTCGGAACTCTTCTTCTACACCCTAACCGCGACGCTGTACGAGACTTCTAACGTGCTCGTTGTGTTCGAGATTCAGGAAGAGAACGGACCGTCCGAGAGCGGTAGTTGGGTCGTGCCGCTTCCGATCGGTGACTACCTCAGAATGCGTCCCGATAAGAAACCGTGGTGCGAGGAAGCCGAGGCCGTTGCCGAAGGGGCGGGATTCGTCGCTGGCTTAGTTGGCAGCTTTGGTGGACCCTTAGCTCTCGCTGGTGCGATCACACCGGCCGGAGCGGTCGTTGCCGCTGGCTTGCTCGTCGGTTTTGGCTTTGGGATTTACGCGGCGTACAACTGTTGAAGGTGAAGCATGAACTTGAACGCCTTACTACCTAACGCCGTCCCGGTTTTCGTCGTCGTCATCGGGCTGCTTCAGTATCGGGTTTGGCATACGGGCGCGTACATTCTGTTTGGTGTCGCGCTCCTCAACGTGATCGTTCGTTTCGTGCGGTGGCGGCGAAATAAAGCGCTGAAAGCGGCAAGCGGTGGGATATGAAGCTCGTCGGGCAAACGATTGTTGCCACTTCGAGACCGGGCTTGGACACTAGGTTGGTTTGCCGTGAGCTCGCGCGCTGCGCGGGCTAGCAGCGGTCGCAGTGGAATCGTATCGGAGCAGACAGCAGTGCCGAGACGTTCCGCATGCGAGCCGCGAGCTCGCGAAGAACTGGAACGATCTGGCGCTTCGTCAGCGTGCCGACGAAGGCGTCGGCGTAATCGACCAGCTCGAGATCTGATCGCGCGTAGACGCTCTTGACCTGGAAGCGGACGATCAGGTCTCGCAGTTGGTGATCGGTCACGACTCGTCGTCTTCCGTGGCGGCGATCAGCGCGGCCAGCGCCACGTTCTCGCCTTTGACTCGCGCGCGTGCGTAGGCGCGTGCGAAACTCCCGAACTTGCCGTTCGGATCCTTGCGGCCGCGGCAATCAGGGCTCCCGTTGAATTGTTAAACTGTCTGTTATCCTGCTCTATACTTTGAGCACGGGTTTCGGAAAATTGTCCTGAAAAATGCGTCCGCATTGCGGTCTGCGATCGAAAGAAAGGTCGGCGGGGCAAGCATCCGGTCGTATTGACAGTACGCCCAGGGAACGCTTACCGTCGTCTTACGCGCTTTCGCTGAAAGGATGGTTTGGTGCTCGATCCGATTCTTTACGATACGCACCCTGGCGCTCTGCTCGACGATGTGAACGCTGACATCGGAGAGCGTGACGTTAGCGACCTGAAACGTCTCGGGCTTTACAATCGAATCGCCGCTTACATGGCTGAAGCAGTATTGCAGGGCGACCCCTTGACGGTCCCCGAGGCTCTCCGGTTCGCGTACCTCTCGCCGGACGATGCGGTGGCCGACCGCCTGGCACTCTCGCGGGCGGAGATAGACGGCCTCGAAGCGATCGTCGCGGCTTACCTAAGCGGAACGTGGAAAGCCGCCTAGTGTTCGGCTATCGGAAGGGCGGAGCCGAGGACATGTTCCTACGCTTTGCCGGCTTCGTGCTATGGGCCGCTGCGATCGGCGCGCTGGTCCTGGTCCTGCACTTCCTGTAACCCTCAATTCGGGCAGCCGGTCTGACAACACAACTTGACAACACGCACGGTGGAAAACCTGGACCGTAGTGGACTGGGATGGAAGGCTCGAAGCCCATTCTGTAAGGCTTTTCCCGTCACACCGTTCCCCCAAATCGGTCTGGGGGACTAGGGGTCGCAGGTTCAAATCCTGTCTGCCCGACCATTTGAAAGCCATGCACGAATGGGCTTTTCCGGTACCGCCGGGCCGATACGAGTCTGGGCTGCGCTGCACTGCCACACCTGACGCCGTAGCCCCCACGAGCGCCCGCGTTGCAAGGCGGTGTCGAAGTGAGTGAATCGTAAGTCGGGCAAGCCCGCACGTTTCAGCGGCTTGAACTCGCGGCGAATGAAGTTCGATTTCCGCCGACCAATTGAATCTGCAAATACCAAACCGATCTCAGGTTCGCCCCGAGCTCGCGAGTCCAGCCAGGTTTTCTCGTTTGCTCCGGGCTGAGCGCGCTTCACGTATTGCCGAAGCGGCGAACCGGCTTGCCGGTCGCCTCGAAGATTGCCAGAACCATCCGGAGTCGGCTCGAGGAATTATTCTATAGGGGTTTCCCGCCAAAGGGTGGCCGAACAAACCAGCCAAACATCATCCAGTCATGTTCTAAGCGTTCGAGTCAGGATTGGGACTCGGTGAAGGAGCACTGTAAATGAGCCGCGCGACTTTGAAGAGTTTCATGTATGCGTTGTCGTTCGTCGTAACCGTCACGGCCGCGGCGGGCTCGAGCGCGGTTGCATCGAGTCGTGGCGGCTTACCACTACGCAACGAAGCAGCGACGTCGATACTGCGGTCAACATCGTTGGATCGCACGCCGATCGTTTGTGCGTCCGCTTCGAGCACCAAGGATCCTTCGGCGAATTATGTTTACGCTTACGATCAACGCTCCGGCTCCTTGCTGCTTACCTACGGTCCTTTTGCCGGCCCCGCCTACATTGCCACGGATCGCAAGAACAACCTGTACGCAGCCGACGTTGGCGCTGGAGTGCTCTCCGTTTACCCATCAGGACAAACGACTGCCTCCAAGACGACGACGATATCCGGCGGCTTTGGTTGCGACGCCGGGGGAAGCATCGCGGTCGATCGGGGCGGAAACATTTGGGTGGCATTTGCAACAGCGCAATCGACGGGGAATGCAAGGGACCGGGGAGTCTCTCTGAGTACGACTCGGCGGGAAAATTCGAGCGCACGGTCGCCTGCTTTACGTCGTACCTTCGGAAACGACCACATCTGGGCAAATAGCGAAAGCGGGACGCATCACGGCTGGATCTACGAGTATGCATATCCAAGCGGAGGTCTACCGCCTCGTCGGATTCAGCCCGGCGACTTTATCAACGGCATAGCCATCACGCCGTACGCCACTCCCGGCTAATGCCGTCTGGAGACTTTTGACCACGTCCGCCACGTGATCCTAAGCTCGCGGCAAAGCCGCCGAACGCAATCTAGTTGGCACGACTATCATCTTTGGGAGCAACGCCTCTTTTGGCGCAGGTAACGCCTGCGACCAGGTTATCGGCATCGGTCGCCCGACGCCGATAACCTGTCGGCACTGCTCCGTAAGCGGTGTGCGGCGCCTACCCGCGCGCGGCTGCGGCGCTCACGGCACGGGCGGCGTAGACGTCGGCCATCGCGGCTCGGTACGTTCCCGAGGCTTGGCTGTCCGAGCGTGCATCGACTCCTGACGCTGCGTTGCTACACGCCTTCTTGATCGCGTCGGCATCGCCGGCACGTGCGCCGGCTAGCGCCTTCTCGACGTTGCCGGCGCGGAATGCGCTGTCTCCCACGCCCGTGACCGCAATGCGCGCCTCGCCCACCGTTCCGCCGTTCAGCCGCAAGTTGGCCGCCACGCCGACCATCGCGTAGCCCGAAGCCGGATGTTGGTATTTGGCGTACGCCGAAGCGGGCGCGGCGTCGAAGGAAACCGTGGTCAGAATCTCCCCCGGCGCGAGCGCGGTGTCGAACATGCCGCGGAAGAAGGCATCCGCGCCGACGTCGCGCGAACCGCTCTTGCCGGCCAGCGAAAGCGTCGCACCCAGTGCGAGTAAGACGCTCGGATAATCGGCGGACGGGTCGCCGTGTGACGCGGAGCCGCCGATCGTTCCACGATTGCGCACTTGGGGATCGCCGATATGGTTCGCCGCGTCCCACAAGGCCGGTGCGTTTTTCTCGAGATCGCGGTTGGCAGCGAGCGTCGCGTGGGTCACAAGTGCACCAATGCGAAAGCGTTTCCCATCGAAATCGATCCGCCCCAAGTCCGGAATCGCGGCGATGTCGATCAGCGCCGCCGGCTCGGCCAGCCTCAACTTCATCATCGGTATGAGACTGTGTCCGCCCGCTAAGATTTTGGCGTCGTCGCGGCCGCCGAGCAGCCGCAGGGCCTCGTCGAGCGAGGCCGGCCGGTAGTATTCGAAAGCTGCGGTAATCACTCGTTTACCTTCCCGTTCGAATTCGCATGCATCGCTTTCCAGAGCTTCTCCGGACGCAGCGGCATGTCGATGTTTTTGACTCCGAATGGTGCGAGCGCATCCATCACCGCGTTGACGACGGCCGGCGTCGAACCGATCGTCCCGGCTTCGCCGACGCCTTTGACGCCGAGCGGATTGACGGGCGAGGGCGTCGTGGTCCGATCCGTCTCGAAGGCAAGGAGCTGGTGCGCGCGCGGCATGGCGTAGTCCATGAACGTGCCGCTGACCAGTTGACCGTTCTCGTCGTAGACGGCTTCCTCGTAGAGCGCCTGCGCGATGCCCTGCGCCAAGCCGCCGTGGATTTGCCCATCCACGATGAGCGGGTTGATGACCCGGCCGCAATCGTCGACTGCGATATAGCGGACGATCTTGGCCTCGCCGGTGTCGGCATCGACTTCCACGACGCAGACG
Source organism: Candidatus Tityobacter terrigena (assembly GCA_003156715.1). GTDB lineage: Bacteria > Vulcanimicrobiota > Vulcanimicrobiia > Vulcanimicrobiales > Vulcanimicrobiaceae > Tityobacter > Tityobacter terrigena. The sequence continues at coordinate 171,107 of PMHO01000038.1, read as the reverse complement.
TGCGCACCGAACGGATACACGAAGTTGGGTGGTTCGAAGCGGCGCGTCGCGTCAAGCCCGGGTTCGAGCCCCGGCGGCAGGCCGACGCCGCGGAATGCGGTGAAGCCGACCTCCGCGGTCGTCATCGATTTCGATGGGTCGCCCTTGACGGTGATTTTGCCATCCTTGTACTCGACGTCGTCGGGATTCGCTTCCCATTGATGCGCCGCAATCTTCACGGCCTTGGCCTGAATCGAGTCGATCGCGAGCTTGAGCGCCGCACCGCCGACCGCAGTCCCACGCGAACCGAACGTTCCGACGCCGTACTGTACCTTGTCCGTGTCGCCGTGGATCACGCTGACGCTGTCGATCGGTACGCCCAACTCCGCCGAGACGATCTGAGCAAAGGTCGTCTCTTCGCCTTGTCCGTGCGGCGAGATCCCGGTCATCACTGTGACGCTGCCGGTCGGTTCGACGCGCACTTGCGCGCTGTCCCAGCCGGGCGCCGGCATTGCCGCCGAAGGCCCCATCCCGCAGACTTCGACGTAGGTCGAAAACCCGATTCCAAGATAACGGCCCTGCTTACGAAGCTCTTCCTGCTTGGCCCGCAGGCCTTTATAGTCGACGAGCTCCAATGCTTTGTCGAGCGAAGCGGCATAGTTGCCGCTGTCATACGTAAGTCCGGTGATCGTGGTGAACGGAAACTCGCCCGAGCCAATAAAGTTCTTACGGCGTACGTCGACCGGATCGAGCCCCAACTCCAGCGCGACCAGATCGATCGCGCGCTCGATCATGAAGGTCGCCTCGGGGCGGCCCGCGCCGCGATACGCGTCGGTCGCCATGGTGTTCGTGAAGACGCCGGTCACTTCGCAATCGAAGCCCGTCAGCTTGTAACAGCCAGGCGACATCAGCGGCGTGAAGGTCGGAATCCCCGGCGTCAAGAGCTGATGATACGCGCCGAGATTGGCGAAGATCTTCATCCGCAACCCGGTGATCGTGCCGTCCTTCTTCGCGCCGACCTCGATGTACTGGATCTGATCGCGGCCGTGCGTCATCGCTGCAAAGTTTTCCGAGCGCGTTTCGATGTACTTGACCGGCCGCCCGAGCTGCGTCGAAAGCCACGACACGACGATCTCCTCGCCGTAAAGGTTCAGCTTGGCGCCGAAACCTCCGCCCACTTCCGGTGCGATGACGCGCACCTTGATTTCGCCTAAACCGAGCAGAAGCGCGAGATTGGTGCGCAGCAGATGCGGGATCTGCGTTGAGGTCCAAAGGGTCAGATGCGCAGCCCCGGTATCCCAGTGGGCCAGCATCGAACGCGGCTCCATCGGGCACGGAATCAAGCGCTGATTCACGATGCGCTCCTTGACCACGACGTCGGCTTCGGCGAAGGCGGCTTCGGGATCGCCCGTCTTGACCGGCATCACGAACGCGACGTTCGTGCCGAGATCCTCGTGAACGTAGGGCGGACCGGCTGCGGCCTTTTCGAGATCGATCGCGGCCTCGAGCTGATCGTATTCAACGGCGACCGCCTCGACGGCGTCGCGCGCCGCGTATGGAGTGTTCGCGACGACGACCGCGACCGGCTCCCCGACGAAGCGCACTTCGTCGATGGCCAGCGGCGGGTGGGCCGGTTTCTTGAGGCCCGGAAGATCCGCCGCTACCGGGATCGAGACGTTGAGGCCGGCGGCGATAAGATCCGCCGCCGCATACGCGGCGACGACGCCGGGACGCTCCTTGGCCGCAGAGACGTCGACGCTGCGTACTTTTGCGTGGCCGTACGGGCTCCGGACGAAAGCAGCGTATACCGTCCCGACCATTTTGACGTCATCGACGTAGGTCGCGCGGCCCGTGATCAAGCGCGGATCTTCGCGGCGGCGAATCGGGGAACCGATCATCGATGGAATCGTCGACATTAGGAAGCTCCTACGGGCAGCAGTTCGGCAACGCTCCGGCGCGGCTCGTCGGCCTTCATGGCGGCGGCCGCGGCGCGCACCGCGCGTACGATATTTTCATACCCGGTGCAACGGCAAAGATTGCCTTCGATTCCGGCGCGTATTTCGGCGTCGCTCGGATCGGGGTTGCGACGGAGCAAGTCGATGCAACTGACGATCATGCCCGGCGTGCAGAATCCGCATTGCAGACCGTGTTTGGCCCAGAAAGCCTCCTGCATCGGATGCAGCGCGCCGCTGTTCCCGATACCTTCGATCGTCGTGACGGCGTGCCCGCCGGCCTGCGCCGCGAAAACGGTGCAGCTCTTAACGGAAATGCCATCGAGCAGCACCGTGCACGCGCCGCAGCTCGAGGTGTCGCATCCGACATGCGTCCCGGTCAGACCGAGTGTGTCGCGCAAGTAGTGGACCAGGAGGAGACGAGGCTCGACTTCGTTCGAATAAGAACGGCCGTTGACCTCGATGTTGACGGTTTCCATGCAATTCTCCCTGGATTCGTGGGAAGGCTGAGCTACCGCGCCGGCATCGAAAGTCCTGGTCTTGCAAGCGTTCACGGGAAGGCGCGAAGCCTTGCCGAAGCGCGGTGCTATGAGGAGTGCAGTCGACGTCGAGCACCTGACGGAGCGCCTGCGCGCGGTCGGGTACCTGGCGGATCGCGGCCTAGCGACGGCGCTCGCGAGCGCCGTCGCGCTCGAGCGGCCGCTCCTGCTCGAGGGCGAGGCGGGTGTCGGAAAGACCGACGCGGCGCGGGCGCTGTCGCGCGTCTACGAGGCCGAGCTTATCCGCCTGCAGTGCTACGAAGGGCTCGATCTCTACGCGGCCGCCTACGACTGGAACTACGCCAGACAACTCCTCGCGATCCGCGCGGCCGAAGCGTCTTCTGCGGCGGTTCCGGACCTTTACGGTGACGAGTTCCTGATCCGCCGCCCGCTGCTCGCCGCGCTCGGAGCGACGCGCAAGCACGGTGCAGTCCTTCTGATCGACGAGATCGATCGCGCCGACGACGAGTTCGAAGCCTATTTGCTCGAGTTCCTAGCCGACCACGCGATGACCATCCCGGAACGCGGCCGCATTGCGGCGCACTATCCGCCGATCACGATTTTAACGTCGAATCGCACGCGCGATCTGCACGACGCACTGAAGCGGCGCTGCTTCTACCATTGGATCGACCATCCGTCGATTGGGCGGGAGATCGAGATCCTGCGTCTCCACTTGCCGCAGCTTTCTGGGGATCTGGCGGCACAGGTCGCCGCTGCAGTCGCGATGTTGCGCAGCCGCGAGCTCCGCAAGCCGCCGGGGATCGCCGAAGCCCTCGATTGGGCTGAAACGTTGATCGCGCTCGGGCGGCCGCGCCTCGACCGGGAAGCGGTTGCGGATTCGCTCGGGGCGGTCGTGAAGTATCCCGAAGACATGGAAATCGCCCGCGCCATCACGGACAAGCTCGTTTCGTGATGCACCAGATGGAGCAGCACGACGCAGCCACCCTGGCTACCCTGCTCGACCGGGCGCTTGCTTACTATAACGTCGATGCGGGAACGACCCGCGCGCTCGCCTTTGCCGAACTGCTGGCCCAGGCGCTGCCCAAAACGGGACCCGAACTGTATTGGTGCGCCCGGATCGCCATGCTGCCTTCGATTGGCGACCTTACGCGGTTCCACGCCGCCTTCCTCGATTTTTGGGGCGCGCTGCCGCAAGGCGACATCTTAGCCGCACTCGTGCCGAACGTTCCGCGCGACGACGTCATCCGGAACCTGCAACGCGCGTCGCCGCGCATGCGTGCGCCGGCGCCGGACGAGCGGCGCGCCGGCGACGCCGAGGCGCGTGATGCCGCGCTATTCGTCGCGATGGCCTCGCCCGAGGAACGCCTGGTGGATCGGGATTTCGCCGAAATGGACGAGCGCGAGCTTGCGCTCGCACGTCGCGCCGTCGCGCGCCTGGCGTCGATCGCGGAAACCCGGCGCTCGCGGCTGCGCCGGACGGCGGTGCGCGGCGACCGGCTCGACCTGCGCGCAACGCTGCGCAACGCGGCGCGCACCGCCGGTGAGCTGTTGCGGCGTCGCAATAGCGAGCGCCGCGAACGCCTGCGCCCGCTCGTTTTCCTGTGTGACGTGTCCGGCTCCATGGTCCCGTACGCGCGGCCGCTGCTTCAGTACGCGCGCTATAGTGCGCTGCAGCGCAGCCGCGTGCGCGCGTTTGCGTTCGCGACGCGGTTGACGGAGATCGGCCCAACGCTGATGCGCGCCGGCCCCACGCGCGCGATGGGCGCGCTCGGGCGCGAGCTGCGCGATTACGGCGGCGGAACCCGAATCGGCGCGGCGCTGCATGCCTTCAATGCGCGCTACGCGCAGCGCGGGGCCGCGCGGGGCGGCACGGTCGTCATCCTTTCGGATGGCTGGGAACGTGAGGACCCCGAACTCGTTGCGCGCGAGATGGCACGACTCCAAAAGCTCTGCCGCCGGATCGTGTGGGTCAATCCGCAAAAGAAGCACCCCGCCTTCGAACCGTTGGCGCGCGGCATGGCGGCGGCGCTTCCTTACGTCGACGCCCTCGTCGCCGGGCACAATCTGCGTTCCCTCGAGGCGATCGCCGGCGCCGTCGAGGCCGGCGGACGCGGGGCCGTGAGCGGGCACAGAGCGAAAGGCTCAAGACCAATGGAAACGTTCGAAAGGAAACCACGCCGATGATGGACGTTCTGGACACGATCGAGCGCTGGCGCGGGGAACGTCAGCGCATTGCGCTTGCGACGGTCGTCGGCGTCGAACGCTCCGCACCGCGAGATCCCGGAGCGGTGCTGGCGGTGAACGAACGTGGCGAGGTCGCGGGTTCGGTTAGCGGCGGATGCGTCGAAGGGGCCGTCTATGAGGAGGCCCAGGATGCAATTGCAACCGGCCGGCCTCGCCTGGTAACCTACGGCATCAGCGATGCAGAGGCAGCCGAGCACGGCTTGACGTGTGGCGGCACGATCCACGTCTTCGTCGAGCGGCTGGACTGGTGAGGAGCCTCTTCGAACGGCTCGCCGCAAACTTGCGCGGCGACCGCCCAGCGGCCCTGGCCACGTGCATCGACGGTACGGGAGCCGGCGCCAAGCTGCTCGTCGACGACGACGGGACGGATGGCGATCTGGGCTCTCCCGGCCTCAACCACGCCGTCCAGGCTGAAGCGCGAGCGCTGCTCGACCTAGGCGAGACGGCGATTCGCACCTTCGGCGCCGACGGCGAACCAGTCGGCGTCGAGGTCAAGGTCTTCATTGAATCGTTCGCGCCAAAGCCGAACATGTACGTTTTCGGCGCGATCGACTTCTCGCGAGCCATGGCTAAGATCGGGAAGTACCTCGGATACCGCGTCACGGTCGTCGACGCTCGCCCGATCTTTGCAACCAAGCGCCGCATCCCCGACGCCGATGAGGTGGTCGTCGCGTGGCCGGATGAGTTCTTGCGGGAAGCGCCGGTCAATGCTCGGACGGTCCTCGTCGTTTTAACGCACGACGTCAAGTTCGACGTTCCGCTGCTCCAGGTTGCGCTGCAAACCGAGGCCGGCTACATTGGCGCGATGGGCAGCCGGCGCACCCACGCGAACCGTATCGCAGCCCTGCGAGAAGCGGGAATCGGCGATGGTGACCTCGCTCGCATCAGCGCTCCGATTGGTCTCGACATTGGCGCGCGAACGCCGGAAGAGACGGCGATCTCGATCGCCGCCGAGATCGTCGCCCTGCGTTCCGGCCGCGCCGGCGGCCGACTGCGTGAGGGGACGGCGCCGGTTCACGGCAGCGAGCGCTCCATCGCACAGCCGGCGCCGCTGCAAGAGGTGACGCTTTGATCATCGACGACGCCTTCGATGTCGATGCCCCGATCGAACGCGTATGGCCGGTGCTGAAGGACGTGCCGCGCGTCGCGACCTGCATACCGAACGCCGAAGTGACCGAGAAGGTCGACGACAAGACGTACCGCGCTAAGGTTTCGGTCAAGGTCGGCCCGGTCGCGATCGCCTACAATGCGACAATCTTCGTCGAATCGTTCGACGAAGCGACCCACACGGCGACGATGCGCGTGCAGGGCGACGACGTTAAGGGGCGCGGCGGGGTGCGCGCGACGATTGTATCCCGGCTCGTGCCGCGCGACGGCAAGACGCACGTCGAGTTGCACACGGACGCGCAAGTCAGCGGCATCATCGTCAGCGTGGGCGGCCGGCTGATCGAAAGCGTCGCCAAGAAAACGATCGCCGAATTCGCGCAGCGGCTCTCGCAACTCGTGTGACGGCCNNCCCGACGCAAGCTAGGAGGATAGGCGACCGCCCCGGATGGATATTTCTTATCAGGGCGATCGGCCAGTGACCCGACGGCCATTGCTTCAGGGAGGATGTCGACCGATGGTTTCTCTTACGATCAACGGGGAACAGCACGATCTCGATGTTCCGGATGAGATGCCCTTGCTTTGGGCGATTCGTGACGTCGTCGGACTGACCGGCACGAAGTTCGGCTGCGGCGTCGCGCAGTGCGGATGCTGCACGGTGCACGTCGGCGATGGCGCCGTACGCTCGTGCATCACCCCGGTCAGCAGTGTCGCCGGCAAGTCGATCACTACGATCGAAGCACTCGGCACGTCCGAACAGCCGCACCCGCTGCAGCAGGCGTGGGTCGACGAAGAGGTACCGCAATGCGGGTACTGCCAATCGGGCCAGCTCATGGCGATCTCCGGGCTCTTGAAGAAGAACCCGCACCCGACTGATGCCGATCTCGCCAAGTCGATTACCAATATCTGTCGTTGTGGGACTTATGGTCGTATCCGCAAAGCGGTCGCGCGTGCGACCGGCGGGGGGCAGCAATCATGACGACTCTGAATCGCGCGGATTTCGTCCGCCTCGGGTCGATGTTCAGCGGCAGTCTCGTCCTAGGCGTCGGGGCGAGTGGCTGCGCTAACCAAAGCCGCACCGCGCCGCCGAGCTCGGCCGCACCCGGAACCCGCGCCGCCTTCAGGCCCAATGCCTGGCTGATCGTGCATCCCAACGAAAAAGTGACCGTCTTCGTCGCCAAATCGGAGATGGGTCAAGGCGTCGCGACGGGCATGCCGACGATCGTCGCCGACGAGCTCGATATCCCGTTTGAAAATGTCCTGGTCGAATTTGCGCCGGCCGCCGCGGCATACAACGATCCCGACTTTCACATCCAGATTACCGGCGGCAGCACGAGCATGCTGTCGTCATGGATGCCGCTGCGCACCGCCGGTGCGAGCGCGCGCGCGATGCTGGTCGCGGCCGCCGCCAAGCAGTGGGGCGTCGATGCGTCGACGCTCACGACGAACGCCGGCAGCGTGATCGACAACAAGAACAACCGGACTGCAACCTATGGCAGCCTCACCGGGGCGGCCGCTTCGATGCCGGTCCCGGCGAAGCCGAAGCTGAAGAGTCGCGAGCAATTCACGCTGATCGGTAAAGTCGACAAACGCATCGACACGCCGCTGAAGGTCAACGGCACGGCGAAGTACGGCATCGACGTGCGGGTGCCGGGCATGAAGTTCGCCTCGATCCTCTATCCGCCGGTGTTCGGCGCAAAAGTCAGGTCGTTCGACGCGTCCAAGGCCAAGCAGGTCAAAGGCGTCATCGCCGTCGTCCAGGTCCCTAGCGGCGTCGCGGTCGTTGCGACCAATTCGTGGGCCGCGTTCCAAGGCAAGGCGGCATTAACGGCCACATACGACGACGGCGCGTTTGCGAACGCCAGCAGCGAGAGTCTCAAGGCTCAATTCCTTAAGCTCGCGAGCAGCGGCACGGGCGCCATCGCGGCGGTCGAGCGCGGTTCGAAGAGCGTGCAAGGCACGCGCTTCGAGGCGGTCTACTTCGGCCAACCCGTCGCTCATGCGACGATGGAGCCGATGAACGCGACGGCCTCGGTGACGAGCGACGGTGTCGAAATCTGGGCCCCGACGCAAGTCCAAACAAGCGCCCAAGCGTATGCGGCCAAGATCGCGGGCGTGCCGCTCTCGAGGGTGAAGATTCACACGACATACTTGGGCGGCGGCTTCGGGCGTCGTCTCTATGTGGACTTCACTAACGACGCAGTCGCCGTGAGTAAGGCGATCAAGGCGCCCGTGCAAGTCATTTGGACGCGCGAAGACGACATCCAGCACGACTGGTATAAGCCGATGGCCGCCAACGCCGTCAGCGCCGTACTCGACGGGCACGGTAATTTGGTCGCGATGCGGCACACCGTCGTGATGGATTCGATCTTGAAGGGCCTCGGCTTTCCGCTGCCGGCCAGTGGCATGGACCCGGTGTCGATGGATTCGGTGATGAACTCACCATACGAGATCCCGAATTACCAGGCGTATTACATCAACCCAAACAGCGGCATTCCGCCGGGTAGCCTGCGCGCGCCGGGGGCCAACTGGAACGGTTTCGTTATGGAGACGTTCCTCGACGAGCTTGCCCATGCGGCCACGAAAGATCCGCTAGCATTTCGTCTCGCGCTCTTGAAGAAGAATCCACGCGCGACGAACGTCCTGCAACGGGTTGCAAAGAATGCGTCGTGGGGCTCGCCCGCGCCGGGAACCAAACACGGTCTCGCTTTCGGCTTTTGGGCCAACACGCCCGTCGCGACGGTAGCCGAGGTCTCCATGAACGGAACGACGCCGCGCGTCCACCGCGCCTTCGTCGTGGCCGACGTCGGCATCGCGGTCAATCCGACAATCGTGCGCCAGCAGCTGGAGGGGGCGACAAACTACGGGCTCTCGATGGCACTCGCGAGCAAAATCACGATCGAGAACGGTGCGGTGCAGCAGCACAACTTCTACGACTTCCTCGTGCTGCGCATCGATCAAGCGCCGGAGATTCACGTCGACGTGCTCGAGAACGCGCCCTCCCCGACCGGTATCGGCGAACTTGGCGTAATCCCGATCGCCCCCGCCGTCGCGAACGCCGTCTTCGCGATCAACGGCAAGCGCGCGCGGACGCAACCGTTCAGCGACGCCTATCCTGCGTGATCGCAATAACATGCGGAACGCACCCGGCCGGTAGAAAAAGACGGGCGGAGTGAAACCGGCCCCGCGGGTTCGGATCAGGATTATCTTGCCGGCTGGAGGCGCCATCGGGCCGGGCAAGGCCGACTTGCTCGCGGGCATCCAAGAGCACGGGTCGATTGCGGCGGCAGGGCGCGCCATGGCGATGAGTTATCAGCGCGCCTGGTCGCTCATCGATCAGTTGAACCGGACCTTCCGCGAACCGGTCGTTACCGTCTTCCGCGGCGGGGCCAAACGCGGCGGAGCCCAATTGACGGCGACCGGCGCCCGCGTGCTTGATTCCTATCGTGCGATCGAGCGGGTCACCGCCAGCCAAGGACGCAGCGAGCTAAGGGAGCTCGCGCGCCTGGAAAAATCGCAGACCCCGCCCTAGCAGGCCTGCCTTCCGGCGAGCAAGGCGGCAGGGTTATGGTGGGGTGTCGTCGCCCGGAATCGTCTCCGGCCCGGGAACGGGCTCGGGACTTTTCGGAGTCGGCCCGAGCGTCGGCCCCGCGGGCGTGACGGGAGCGCGCAGGCCTCCCAGTTTACGATCGGCTATCTCTTGCAAGCTCGAGGCGTCTTCGTCTTTTCGTTCGTCCGTCACGGATTTTCGCTCCAAAGTCGACTCTGTTTGACGATTCCAATACCCCGAAAAAGCCGCGAGGAATCAGGTCTTCTCGACTAGCCTGCTAGCTAGGTCTTCGCGCCTGCGCGGTCGATTGTGGTTCATCGGCAGACAGCCATGGTTTTACAAGAGCCCCGCGAGGACCACGGGGCCTCCTTTTCCGAGCGCTATGCATCATCGCCGCCGATCGTTTTCCGGCAGCCCGAAGGCGCAGAAGCTGCTACCGCCGCACGACCCGTACAAGACGCCGTCCAGCACGATTGGGGTCGTATAGCCGCCGCCGACGATTCCGCGCGACCAGAGGACGTTTCCATTCTTGGCATCGAGGGCGCATAACTCGCCGTCGTCGTGATAGCAGCCTGCATAGACGACGCCATTGGCCACGGATACATCAACGCCGGCGTAGCAGAACGTCGAAGGCGCGCTCGCGCTCTCGGCTCGAGAGCGCGAGATCGCGACGTTGGCATCGCGCGGCCGCTCGAATCTCGAGATCGCGCGCGAACTATCGATTACGCACAAGACGGTCGAGAAACACCTCGGTTCGGCTTACCAAAAGCTCGGCATCTCGTCGCGCGCGCAGCTTGGCGCTTACATTACACCCGAAGCCGGCATCTTGCGACGAGCCTGAGATCCATATACTCCTTGACTTCTAGTGCGGTGCGGGCGATCCGTCGGACCACGTGAGCACCGGTACCATAACCACCGTCGATAGATACGGACCGCGATCAGCGGACATCGTCGGTGAATTATCGACGTTGGCGCCCCAGCTAGCGACTTGATCTCGTGGGACGAAAAACATCACGTGGGGATACCATGGTCCGTGGGCATGGTTGAGAAAGCCCTTCTTCGAGAGCATAAAGCCAAATGCACCAGCCTGCGGTGGCTTAAAGCTGCGGTCGGCGAAAGCAGCTTTCGTTCTTTCCGCCATTTGCTGCCTAGTGAGCCCGGCCAGCGCCCATTGCGCCTCTTGAAGCAGTTGCGGTATCTCGGTGCGCGCCGCAGGAGGATTGTAACAATCGGGCCCGCGCTCTTTCGGATTCCAAAACTCGCGATCGTTAAATGGCGAAGTCCAAGAACGCTCGACGATGCACACGAAACCGTTGGTTCCTTTCACCGCCGTCTCGAAGCCGTGAGACGTAAGCACGAGCACCTCTGCTTTTGCTGCGATCGATGGCGGAGCGGCGCTCCGCGCCAAGGCAACTTCAGCCTGACGATCGGGCATAAGGTATGGAGCGATTGGACCCCTCGTGGGCAATCCTTCGCTGGTGGCGGCTCGCGCCACAAATGGCAGCGCGATAGCGGCGAGGAGCACCACGAGCGCTCGACGCAATCCCAAAAGAACGTTCATCGGTACTTCCGTTTTCAGCAGCCTACGCGTTAAACCGGGATTCTCCATGTGGCGCCTCTTTTCGAGCCGCCGCCGGATGATTCCGGCGGCTTTGGCGCGCTTGGCGAGCCGAACGGTCGGCCGGCCTGAAATGACGCAGGCGACGGGCCGCCGGGCAGCAAGAACTTTTAGCTAACTGCGGCTTCAACCCCTGACCAAGTCCACGCCTGCCAGACGATGACCGAGGTGCATACAGTTTCGATCGTCGCGAAGAACAAGTACTCAGGAAGAGCGGGCGTCCGGGCACCGACAAGAGGCGGAACGAACGTCAGGGAACCATTTACAAGGGTCAAAAATGCACCCGCGATGATATTCGCCAGCCGGTTCGCTCTAAACGGAAGTAGTCGACACACCACAATCATGGCGATGGGGATTTCCATCAAGACCGCTGAACCGATTAGAGCCCATGGCGGGAGATGTGGGGCGTCGGCTAGCTTTGGCGAGCCAACGATATCAAACAGGGCAACAACGTCCGCATACAGGTAGTTCAATAACGCGAAGATCCAAAATAGAGACAACCGCTCCTTTGTGTCATGCATGTCAACCTCCTATTAACTCATATCATTTGTGCCTCTGCATAGGCGGTTGAGTCTGTCCACTTGCGACCGTCGTCCATGAGATTCGCAAGCGGTTCTGCGCCGAACGCCGCCGAGAGCGCACCGATGAGAGCATCGTATTCGCGCGCCTCGGTAAACTCGCGGGTCGTGTGTAGTGCGTCGAGCCGCGCGTCCACGTAGCCCAGCAGGCGGGCCGCGCGCGCCCGATCGTCCGACGCCTCACCAGGCGCGCCGTTCGAGCGCAGCGCAGCCGTGGCGGCGAGGTGCTGCAGGATTACCGTCGCCACAAGCTCGGCGCGAAGGTCACGGCTTAGTCCGAGGGCTTCGTGCGCGCACGATTGCGCTTCATCGAATCGCCCGATGCTCACAAGGTAAGCCGCCATGTTGCACAGATGGATCGCGCATCCCAGCGGAGTGTGTGTCTCACGAGAGCCGGCCAGCGCTTCCGCGGCACAGCGGACGGCGGCCTCGGCGTCGCCGCTGCGATATTCCGCCTCAGCGAGGTTGCCCAAGACCACCAGTACCACGCTGACGAACTGTCTGGTCTTGGCAATCGCGAGCGCTTCAGCGTAACACGCCTTGGCACCGTCCGTGTCGTGCACGTACGCTCTGGCAATGGCGATGCAGATCAACACCCAGCAGACCATTTTGTCATACCCGACTTGCCGATACGCCGAAAGGGACGCCTGCAAGCGTCGCTCGCCTTCGGCCACCTCTTCGAGAAGAACGAGCGCGTTGCCGGTTCGCCAGCCCACCTCGGCAAGATCGCTCACATCGGCCGAATCGTCGAGATAAGGGCGCGCGCGTTCTGCCGCATCGTAACTCGCCTTGTATTGGCCGAGCCATGCGTGGCTGTGGGCTTCGAAAAGGTGCAGTCGGGCGATTACAACGCTGGGTGTGGTCGCGTCGACCCGCTGCAAAGCCAGCGGCGTCCAGCGTCGACCCTCTGCCTGCGCGAACGCAATCCAGACCCAGCGCATCGTTGCCGTCAAGTCGAGGCCTAGGCCCAGGTCTCCGTACTCCGCAAGGCTCCAGCGCAACGCCGCACCCCAGTTTTCCATCTCGGGCAGCACGCGCGCTGCCCACTCACGGTCCCCAGCGGTGCCGTACGTCGCTTCGGTTTCCTTCGCTAGCGCAAGAAACGCTCTGGCATGCGCCCTGGCGGCGGCTCCGTCATCGCCGCGTTGGCGGAGCCGTTCGCGCGCATAGTGTTGCACAGATTCTAAGAGCCGATACCGCGTGCGGCCACCTTCGGGCTCGGGCTGCACGAGTGACTTGTCGACCAGCGAAGAAAGTAAGTCCATCGTCTGGGAGTCGTCACCGCCAAGCAAGCCGTAGACTGCGGCCGCCGTCTCGAGCGTAAACCCGCCCGCGAATACTCCGAGCATGCGGAAAAGCGACTGCTCGTCCGGAGAAAGCAGATCGTAGCTCCAGTCGATGAGAGCCCGGATCGTCCGTTGCCGAGGCGGCGCAGTTGGGTCTCCGATCGTCAAGAGCCGAAACCGGTCGTCGAGCCTGCGCGTCAACTCCTCGGGCGAAAACATGTTGATGCGAGCTGCCACGAGTTCCAGTGCCAACGGCATCCCGTCGAGCCTGCGGCAAATCTGCGCAACGCTTGCTGCATTCTCGTCATTGACGGCGAACTGGCCGTTCACTGCGGCCGCGCGCTCCATGAAGAGCGCGGGTGCGTCGAAGCTCAGCAGGTGTTGCGCGCTCACGACCTCGCGCTCCGAAGGGAAGGGGAGGGGCCCGAGGACATAGCGACGTTCGCCTGCGATGTTTAGCGCCTCGCGGCTAGTTGCGAGGAAGCGTAACCCGGGGCAGCGCAGCAAAAGCGCTATTACGACGTGCCGCACCTCGTCGATCACATGCTCGCAGTTGTCGAGCACGATCAGAAGTTGCCTGCGTTCGAGGAACGTAAGCAGTTCGTCGAGGATCTTCCGATTCGGCGACTCCTGGACGCCGAGCGGTGCGGCGATGGCGCCTGCCACGCGCGAGCCGTCGCTCAAGGAACCTAACTCTGCCAACCACACGCCACCGCTCACCGCATCCTTGAGCGCGGCTCCAACCCTCAAGGCCGTTCTCGTCTTGCCGATTCCGCCGGGGCCTGTCACCGTGACGAGACGATGTCCGCGCGCCAGCGCATCGATTTGCGCAACTTCCGCCTCGCGGCCTACGAAGGTCGTCAGCCAAAGCGGAAGGTTCGAGGACGGCGCCGACGGCCAGGGGCCTGCGGTGACCGATCCGCGTTTGACCAAGCGCGACCCGACTGGGTTGGCGGCTGCTTCAAAGGCTCGCCGTTGTTCGCCGCTCAGTGCCAGCGCGTCGGCCAGCAGCAATACGGTTTCGCGTTGCGGGGTGCGTCGGTCGCCGCGTTCGAGTGCACCGATACCGCGCGCGCTCATCCGGGCGCGCTCCGCGAGCGCTTCTTGCGAGAGGCCACCTTCGAGACGGTGACGGCGCAGGAGTTCGCCGAAAGTTGATCCGCCGGCGGGGCTCTCGTGCTCCATCGATTCGCTTTTCGTGCAGTCCTAGACGGGCTCCCGCGCCGCGTCGCCCTCTGCGGTGAGCGGCACAACGCACGGTCGTGCCGGGGTTCGTCGAATGCGCGCCTATAGTTACCTCCACGTGCCTTCTAGCGCGCCGGAATGACCTCTCTTATGATCGAGTGACCGAGCTCGTCACGAATCCGAGGAGACGATGTATCCGCTCCGACACGCATGGATTTGCCTACTAACGTGCATGTTCGGCTGCGGCCTTCAGGCCGTGGTCACACCAAAGGCTGCCGGCGCCGCCGCCCAAACGGGACCGCCGTACGCGGCCGAGCGCGACGGCCGACACGACTTCGACTTTCACTTCGGCACGTGGAAGACCCACATTTCGAAGTTGAGACATTCAACTACGGGGAGCCCGACGTGGGTCACGCTCGACGGCACGGTCGTGGTTCGGAAAATTTGGGACGGGCGTGCGAACTTGGAGGAGGTCGAAGCCGACGGCGCGGCGGGCCATTTCGAAGATCTGGCACTTTTTCTTTACAACCCGCAGGCCCATCAGTGGAGCATCACGTTTGCCGGCAGTAACGATGGAACGCTGGGTTTTCCGTCGTCGATCGGCGAGTTTAAGAATGGCCGCGGCGAGTTCTTCGATCAGGAGATTCGAAACGGCAAATCGATCCTGGTTCGAATGATCTGGTCGAAGATCACGCCGAATTCGCACCACTACGAACAGGCATTCTCGAGCGACGGCGGCAGAACGTGGGAAACAAATTTTGCCGCATCGCTGACCCGGGAAGCTCCGGCCGTTGCCAAAGCGGCCGCTGGTCGACTGGCAGGCCACGGCGCCGGCACGGACCCGGACGGACAAGACGCTTTCGACTTCGGGTTAGGCACGTGGAAAGAGCACACGGTCCGTCTGCTACATCCCTTGACGGGTTCCAAGACCTGGATGCAAATGGACGGTGTTTCCGTCGACAAGCCGATCTGGAATGGCCGCGCCAACATCGTGGAACTCGAGTCTGACGGGCCGACCGGTCACCTGGAGCTCTTGTCGCTGCGCCTCTACAATCCGCGGTCGCGTGAGTGGAACCTGTATTTTGCCACGAGCCAAGTCGGCATCGTTAGCGGAGCGATGACCGGCGCATTCAACGATGGGCGAGGTGAGTTTTTCAGCGAGGAATCGGTCAAAGGCAGAGGCGTCTTGGTTCGATTTACCGTCACGAAGGTCGCTGCGAATTCCGAGCGCTCAGAGCAAGCGTTCTCGGCTGATGGGGGTAAGACGTGGGAAGTAAACTGGATCAACACCTACACGCGAATTCAGGGCCCGTCGCCGCCGAAGCGCTCGATATGAGCCTCGCCCCAGCGGCGAACGGTTTGGAGCAGCGGCAGTATCGTCCGCCCGTACTCGGTCAGCGAGTAGATGACGGGAGCCGGTACCTTGCCGGTTTCGTGGCGATGCACGATCTCGTCGGCGATCAACTCGCTTAACTGTTCGGTGAGAACCTTCTGTGAGACGTCGGGCATGAAATTGCGAAGCGCCGAAAAGTGGCGAGGCGAGTCCACCAGACAGTTCACGATGACAAGCTTCCATTTTCCGCCGACTGCAGCGAGCGCGGCGGTAAGAGGACAATTGCTTATCGGATTGGCTCGACGGGTGTGAATCATGGCTGCGCGCAGGTACCCTCTTCGATTGGTACGATCCGCGATGACCGCGATGACCGCGAGCCCGGAGAGAGGCCGGGAAGCGAAGTGGTTCTAACGCGCTGCGATGGTTCTCCTCCAAGGGGTTGCGAGGTTGCGTCAGTCAGATCAGCGCGACCGTCGCCGCGCTGCGAGCGCCGGAGGAACTGCGAGGCAAATCGACCGTGCCACGTCGCCGGCAAGGAGCGCGAGTCCATCGAGAACGTTCCCCGCGTTCGAAGGGTCCGGCGCCAACGCGCCTTCCCGAATCGCCAAAGGGGATTCCTGGCTCGCCAACGCTTTGAGGTCGAAGCTTAGCTCTACGGCAGCCTGCTCGTGCGTTCGCTCGGAATAGAACCGAACGTTGTTACGCCCGTGAACCTTCGCGTGATACATCGCCTTGTCGGCCACCCGAATGAGGCTTTCGGGGTCGTCGCCGTCGTGCGGAAAGAGACTGATCCCGATGCTCGCCGTCATGGAGACCTCTTCATTGTCGATAAGGAAGGGTTGGGCCAGCGCCGCTAGGATCGAGTGAGCGACGTGACCGGCCGTTTCAGCATGCGGAAGCTCCGTAAGCGCGATGAGAAACTCGTCGCCGCCGTGGCGTGCAATGGTGTCGGACGAGCGTAAACGGGACTTCAGCCGCTCCGCCACGGCGGCCAGCAAGCGATCGCCGGCGGCGTGGCCGAGGGTGTCATTCACGTGTTTGAAGTGGTCGAGATCCAAAAACAGGAGCGCAGCCACGCCGTGGGTTCGAGACGCATCGATCATCGCCCGATTGAGGCGGTCGACGAGGGCCGGGCGGTTGAGAAGATTCGTCAGGGGATCGTTCTGCGCGAGAAATTCGAGCCGTTTCCGCTCGGTGATGTCGCGCGTCGTACCCAGCATGCGGAAGGGATCGTCGCTAGCATCGCGTTCGACCCTGGCTTCTGCGCAGAGCCAACGCACCGCGCCATCCGAGAGCAAGACGCGGTAATCGAGAACGAACGGCTTGCCGGTCCAGCGTGATGCGCGAACGATCTGATCGACTCTCAGCGTATCTTCCGGGTGGACGAAATGAATGAAGCGGGCGTACGATATTTCGACGGCATCCGACGGCGCGCCGTGGAGGCGGCAAACTTCCCTCGACCACGACATGGCGTCGCTCTCAAAGTTCCATTCCCAGCCGCCGATGTGCGCTACCCGTTGCGCTTCCCGCAAGCTCGTCTCGCTAGCCAAAACGGCATCCGCGGCACGCTGCCGCTCGCGCTCGATCTCCTGCGTCATCTTGTTGAACGATGCGGCGAGCCGGCCGATCTCGTCGTTACGGTTCTCGTCGAGGGTCACGCTGTAGTCCCCCTGGGACACACGCTCCGAGGCATGCAGCATGGCTTTGAGCCGCACAGAGATGCGGCGCGTGATCGCGGCCGTAAGAAGCAGTCCCGTCAATTCCACTAGCAGCGCAGCGCCAACGAGTATTTTGATTACGAGACCGGTGAGCCAACGTGAGCCCTCGCCCAAGGTGGCGGAAAAGTGATCCTCGATGACCGTCATTTGCGCGTTGACATCGGCAATCTGCAGTAAGGTCTGAGCAACGACCGCGTCCGACTTGCGCGACCGCACCTGGGCGTAAAGTTGCGAGCCAAGCGCCTCGAATCGAGTCATCAGCGCGTCGCCTGCCGTCCAGTCGGCAATGGCTTGCGCGATGTAGCTGATCTTGCCGAAGCGTTGAAACAGCGAGATCATCCCAGGGATGTCCGCGAGGTCGTTGCCCCCATGCAAGAATCCCTCGGATGCGCGGCTCGGGTCAGGCTTTGCCTTCGCAAGCTCCAGGCGGGCTTGCTGATCGCCGAAGCCAACCCGGAGACGCTCCCGATAGGCCTGATACTCTTTGGGAGCGCGCGTGCGCCCATAGGCTTCTAAGTGATAAGCCGCGTCCTTTTCGGCTTTCGACCAAAGCCCTTCGCCGGCGACGTAGGCGCGCACCGCAGAGAGGGTGTTAATGGTAAACAAGAGCGCACACAACTCGGCACTGATCAGCAAAAGCATGATGCCCAGCACGAGATACAGCCGGCGCGCGATCGTCATCGAACCTCCGTTAGGGGCCGCTTACTAGCGAGGCAGGCAGACTTCTACGACGGGTAATCGGCTGGTGAGCTAGATCACCTTAGGCGGAACTCCCGTTTGCCGCTATGGCACGACGCGCAGGCGAACGTACTCGGGCCGACTTCTCCGTTCTCAAGACGGGCGACGGCCCCACTATGGCCTTCAGCTCCGCAGGAGCTGCGACTTTTGTAGGAGGAAATAGGCGCTTGCCAGGAGATTTCGGCGCGTAGGCGTGCAATGGAAGGAAACCGGGCTTTTTCGCGCGGGATCGCTCGCCTAGGAGTCAACATGCGCTACCGTTTTCCGATCGCCGCAGCCGGCGTATTGTGTCTGCTGCTCCCGGCATGCGCCGGGCAGAGCACTGGATCGAGCACGCAGCAATCTCCGCAGCAGCCTGCCGCGGGCAGTGGAAAGCCAAACTACGGCGGACAGTTGCGCATCGGCGCGGTCGCTGCGGCCGACACGGTTTTTCCGATCTTCGCGCACACCCAGGGATCCGGAAACGACTTGGGTTTCATGTACGATGGTCTCGTCAACATCGATCCGGATTTCAACGTCGTACCTTGGCTCGCAAGAAGCTGGAGCGTGTCTAAAGACGGGCTGACGTACACGTTCCATCTGCGTCGGGACGCGAAATGGAGCGATGGGCAGCCGATCACGGCCGACGATCAGGTCTTCGAATATCAACTGACCACGAATCCCGCGGCCAGCGCTCCGTATAAAGCCGACTACGACGGCGTCGATAGCGTTCGCGCTACGGATAAATACACCGTCGTGTATCACCTCAAATCCCCCAACGCGACGTTCTTAGCGAGCATTCCATCTGCTTTGCCGCACGTTCCGCTACCGCGGCACATCTATGGAAAAATCCCGCCCGGGCAGCTGCGGAACATGGACTTCAGCCAGCACCTCGTCGTATCTGGGCCGTACACGCTCAAGGAATGGAAGCACGACGACCATCTGCTGCTCGAAAGCAATCGCGGCTGGTGGCATGGACGGCCCTATATCGACGAAGTTTACATCAAGGAATATGAAAGCAATCCGGCCGCGCTCATCGCGTTGCAGCACGGAGATGTCGACACGTCCTACTTCCTTAGCACTCCGATGTGGCTTGCGCTCAAGGACGATGCGCGCTACAACACGATCCATAATCCGGCCGACCAAGTCAATCAGCTTGCCGTCAACATGAAAAATCCGATCTTGGCGGACCTTGCGGTGCGCAAGGCCATCATGTACGCGTGGGACCGTAAAACGGAAGCCGAGAAGCTCTTTCACGGCGAGGACGTGCCGGCGGTCTCGCCCATACCCTGGGCGATCAAGTGGGCCTTCGATCCAAGCACGGAAAACGCGTATCCCTTCGATCCGGGCAAAGCCGAGCAGATCCTCGATGCTGACGGTTGGAAAATGGGATCCGACGGCTACCGCCATAAGAACGGCCAGCTGCTGCACTTCGTAAACGGAGAGATTGCGGGCAGCGAGATTTCGATCAAGAGCTTCGAGCTGTTCCAGGCGAACCTCAAGAGCGTGGGCATTAAGACCGATTCCACGTCGCTTGAGTTCAACGTCTTCTACCAGAAGGAACAGCAGGGTCAGTTCGATCTCAACGAAGGCGGTTTCGGCGGCGGTGCCGACCCCGATCCGTTCATCTCACTGAGCTCGAAGGCGATTCCGCCGAACGGTCTCAACTACGGCCACTACGTGGACCCGGCGATGGACGCCCTCATCGACGCCGGCCGGCGCGAGCCGAACCAAGCAAAACGCGCCGCGATCTATAAGAAGCTGCAGCAACGCTTCGTCGATCGCCTGCCGAACTTGGTCGACAATATGCCGTACTACCGCAACGTGATGAACAAGCGCATTCTAGGCTTTAAATCGGCCCAGGCGGGTTCGCAGTTTACCTCGACGATGTTCTACGAACCGGAGTGGTACATCGCGCCGTAGAAGTCCGGCGCAGACATGACGACCTTCATCGCTCGGCGGCTGCTCGGTTTCATTCCGTTGCTGCTCGGCATTTCGATCGTGACCTATGCGTTGATCAGCCTCGCTCCGGGCGGCGCCGCGGGCGTTCTTTCCGGCATGTCGCGGCAAAGCACGGAGGCCGATCGGAAAATCCTGCTCCATAACCTTGGCCTAGACCGTCCATGGTACGTGCAGTATTTCTTTTGGCTGAAGAACCTGGTCGTCAATCACAGCCTCGGAACCTCATATATCGACGGAAGGCCGGTCTTGACGAAGATCTTCGAGAAGGTCCCGGTCACGCTGGAAGTCATCGGCCTGGCGTTCGCGTGCATCCTGTTGATCGCGATCCCGATAGCGGTGTACGCCGCGGCTCACAAGAACTCACTCGTGGATCATCTCGCGACCTTGGTTGCATTCATCGGTTACGGCGCGCCGACGTTCTGGGTCGGCATCATGCTGTTGGAGCTCTTCTCGGTCCAGCTCCGCTGGCTCCCCGCCGGCGGCCTGGCCGACATTCAATCGACGCATTTCGATCTGGGTGAACGCGTCAGGCATCTCATCCTGCCGGTCGCCACACTGACCCTCGTCGGAATGGCCTCGTGGATGCGGTACCAGCGCTCCGCGATGATCGAAGTCCTGAGCGAAGATTACATCAGAACGGCGGCCGCCAAAGGGCTCTCGCGGCGCACCATCATCTTCAAGCACGCGCTGCGCAATGCGCTGCTGCCGGTCATCACGCTCGTCGGCTTGTTTCTGCCCGCCCTGCTGACGGGCGCTTACTTCGTCGAGACGATCTTTACGATCCCTGGCATGGGCTACCTCGCACTGAACGCCGTCTTCGAGCGCGATTATCCCGTGATCATGGGTACGACGATGTTGTCGGCTGTGTTCGTCGCGCTCGGGAACCTGCTGGCCGACGTCGCGTATGCCGTCGTGGACCCGCGCATTCGCTATGACTGAGGGCTGCGGCGCGTGGCGGTGACGGCCCTCCCGGGCGTCATTGACGAGGACCTTGGGCCGCACGTTTCGCTTGCGCAAGACGCTTGGCGGCGCTTTTCTCGCAACCCGCTGGCGCTGGTTGGACTCTCGGTCGTTATCATTCTGGTGCTCGGTGCGGTATTCGCGCCCCTCCTAGGCCGATACGATCCCAACGCGCTCGACATGAAGCTCATCGGCACGCCCACGCCGCCCTCCCTGGCGCATCCCTTCGGCACCGACGTTGACGGTCGCGACTATTTTTCACGCGCGCTCTTCGGGGCGCGCATCTCGCTCGAAGTCGGCTTCGTCGCGATGCTCGTCTCGATCAGCGTCGGGACTATTTACGGCTCGCTCGCCGGTTTCTACGGCGGCGCGATCGACGCGGTGATGATGCGCTTCGTCGACGTCATGCTCAGCTTTCCATCGTTTTTCTTGATCCTGACCGTCGAAGCCTTGACCAACCAGTTCAGCATCCTGGTCATCATGCTCGTTATCGGCTTGCTTTCGTGGCCGGGGTTATCGCGCCTCGTGCGCGCGCAAGTCTTGAGCCTGCGCGAGCGCGACTTCATCGTTGCCGCGACCGCCAGTGGTGCGGGCGACGGACGCATCATGCTGCGCCACCTTTTCCCGAACGCGATCGCCCCCGTCATCGTGGCCGCCACGCTCGCCATCGGCGACAACATCCTGACCGAGTCCGGCTTGTCGTACCTCGGGCTCGGCGTGCAGATTCCGACGCCGAGCTGGGGCAACATGCTGCAGAAGGCACTCGATCCCGACACGCTGTCGGCGCCGTGGCTCATCGCGATCCCGGGCCTGCTGATCCTCACCACGGTGCTCGCGTTCAATTTCGTCGGCGAAGGCCTGCGCGACGCGCTCGATCCCCGCTCGAAGAAGTAGCCGGGACCCGCAGCGAGCCGCAGACGAGGGGCTGGCCGCTCGCCGGTTTCAGGAATTCTTAATAACCGTTCGCCAAAATGAGCCGGTCACTGGCCCCCTCGGCACGGCACGAAAGGTCTCATGAAACGCGCAGAACGCTCCGCCGCGGTCCTGTCCCTGCTGCTCCTTCCCGCGCTGCAGTCCCCCAGCGGCGCCGCCGCAAATACTGCGGGCGCCTTCGTCCGCTCTCTGGGCACGGCATCGCGCACGCTTCCATCCGATGCGAAAGCCCACGGCTCGCTCGGCCCCGTCCTGACCGTCGGCAAAGGCGGAACCATTTTCGGCTTCGATATCGATCAGCACGGCTCCGACGGGCTTTTGGCCTTTGAGAACTCCTCGGACAATCGAGCGGAAGTAGATACGTTCGACCAAACGACCGCAAAAATTACGAAGCGCGTCGCTACCTTGAAAAACTCGCAGAATGACTTCGTCATGGAGGGCATTTTCTCGGACGACGTGGGACTGGTCGACGAGGAAATCGTCGGAAGCAGCGGCTTCGTCACGGCTGAGGACTACAACGTCCTCAACCCGGTTACCGGCGGGGCTTTCACCGGCACGTGGACGCCCCCGATAGCGCTCGAACGCGTGGAGGGCTACGCGGAAAACCAAACCACGTCAACCTCAATTCTCTTCGCGATCGAACTCACCAACAACGACGTCCCGGATCTCCTGGTTTCCGACATCGCAGCCGGCACGTTTGCCCCGGTGATCCATCTGAATGCGAACGACTTCGCCCTTGGCGCTCAACCGCAAGTCGCACAAGACGCGGTGCTCGACGACGCGGTGCTGGCAACTTCGCCGGACTTCGGCGAGGTTGGCGGCACCACTCCGCCCCTCATCGAGCTTATCAACCTGAGCAGCGGTAAAATCACCAAGTTCAATGGTTTCAACAACGGTCCGGTCGGCGCCGGCTTCGTCAACGGCCTCGCGGTCGACTCGAACACGCACATCGCTTGCACGACGACGGAGCTCAACGCCAGCGTCGAGTTCTACGATCTTAAGAAACGCGCCGGGATCACCGTGTCGCTCCCCAACACGAACACGAACGACCAGATTGCGGCCGGCTGGTCCGTCGCGGTCGATCAGGTCAACAAACTCTTCCTCGTCACGCAACCCTTCGACAGCGTAACCGGGACCGGTAGCGCCATCTACGCGTACGACGAGAAGGGGAAGCTCGTCGAATCGATCCACGGCTTCACGTTCTCGTTCCCAGGCCTGGCCCTTAATCCATCAGCCCGGATCGGCTATGTAAGCATCGAAAGCGATAATTCAAGCGGGCCGAAGCTCAACCAACTCCAAGAGTTCAGCTACTAAAGAGCTCAGGGCGCCTTGGATATTCGCCGAAACAGCGCCATCACGGGGCCTTCCACGGCGCGGAAGCCTGAAATCAGCGGTGCCTGCCACGTCGAGGGCCGCGTGTATCCTTCATCGAGATCCCATAGCTTGATGTAGCTCGCGTAGCGATTTGGAAAGCTCGCGGACCACCTGCGCACCGACGTCTCGTCGAATCCACGCGCGCGCAACGCGGCAAGCACGGCGGCATCGTCGGGATTCGCGGCGACGAGTTTCACGAAGCTGTCGGTGTCGATGCCGAGCCGTTTGAGCAGGGCTTTGTCGACCGGAGAGTGGCCCATCAAATACGCGCCGAGCGTGCCGCGCTCTTGCATGCGCGCTTTCTCAATCATGCGCGGCAGCCAGCGAATTCCATCGATCTCGACGTCCCAATGGGGTGGTATGCCGGATCGGGGCTGGGCGGCGGATGCACTCACGCCGGTCTCAAGTTGCGGCAGCCTGCCGAGCGGAAGTCAGCCCGCACTCGTTTGCCAAAGCTTCGGGCACAGAAGCGTATCCGTTTTTTCGGTTGAAAGGCCGTCGATCATCTCCTCGGTTACGTCGAACCTCACGGTTGAGGGCCAGCCGCCCCAGGGTTGCGGAAACGGTACTTTCAACCGTACGTAATGGAAGAGCCCGGTCGGGGTTGCCAGCCTGAACGCGAGGACGACCGACCCGGGTTCGGGATCCGTCACGGAGTCGAAATAAAGCCAGACGTAGTACCCGTCGAGGTCGTTCTCGACCACGATGTGCGAAGAAACCGGGGTGCCGACGGGTTTGTTGCAGGCGACGCTCTTGTCCAACAACACGAAGGTCGGCTTGACGGACTGGAACGAGAGCGGCGCTGCGCCTTCCAGCAGCAAGACCGGCTCTACCGGCGGTACGCCCGCCACCAGCGTCTCCTTGACGGTCCGGTTGTGATCGGTAAGCAATTCGAGGAAGTCGCGGCTGGAGCAACCATACTTCGGGGCGTCGATCTCGAGGGCGTACAAGCCAGGCTCGATATCGAATTCGATCACCGTCTGCGGGTCACTCTCGCGTTTGAACGTATAGGTCTGCTCGAATTTGACGGCGCCGGTGTGCCGCATCGGGTAGACCATGCGTACGTGCATCGCGACCGTGGTGTCGGGCGGCTGCTGCAGGATGGCGCTGCACAATGCGACGTGCAAGAAAACGTGTGAAAGCATTCCGGGCGAAATTCTCCCTTGGCCCCGAACGCACATTCCCCCGCGGCGGGCGCTCCCCGCAGGGGCGCGGGCGACGCGAAAGAGAACCACAACGTGGGACCAGCCCCCCAGGCGGTCGACGGAGGACCCGATGCCCGAACTTCGGACGGCTTTTTCGATTGGCCTTATGGCCGTTTGCGTTGCTCTATGCGGTTGCGGAGGGGGAGCGTCCCTCGCCGCCGGCTTTGCCCCGCGCGGCGCCACCACTGCCCAGCGTCAGCGGCAGCCGGCTACTTGGATGACCCACAGCAGCTCGAGCGGGTTGATTCAGCACGTCGTCTTCATCATTCAGGAAAACCGCAGTTTCAACGACTTGTTCGTGGGTTATCCGGGTGCCGAGACGCAGAACTACGGGCTCGACCAGAGCGGAAATCAGATCCCGCTGACATCCGAACCGTTCGAGATCGACTGGAACATCGATCACAACATTACGACGTTCGAGTCGGCCTTCGACCACGGCAAGATGGACGGTTGGAACAACGAAGCCGCGTGCTGCGGTCAGCCGCAGAACTTCGCCTACGCTTACGTTCCGCTCGCTGAAACGGCGCCGTACTGGGATATGGCCGACCAGTATGTACTTGCCGACAAGATGTTCCAGTCTAACGTCGACGGCAGCTTCGTCGCGCACCAGTACGCGATCGCCGCTTACGCCGCGCAGTCTGTCAACAATCCAACTGAAGCCTGGGGCTGCCCCGGCGGCTCCAACACACAGGAGCAGTATCTGCTTGCGCCCGAGCGCAAAATCGCGCCGGACACCGTCGAACCCTGTTTCAACTACCAGACGCTTGGCGACGAGCTCGACACGGCGGGGCTGTCCTGGCGCTTTTACACCGCCTCGATCACTGGAGACGGAAACCTGTGGACGGCCTATCAGGCGGTCGATCACATCTACAATGGTCCGGATTGGGCGAAAGACGTCATCACCCCGCAATCCCAGTTTCTGACCGACGTTTCCAAGAAAGGGAAATTGGCCGCGGTGACCTGGGTCACGCCGACTTGGCCGAACTCCGACCACTCCGGATCGCTTTCCAATACCGGGCCTTCGTGGGTTTCATCGCTCGTGAACACCGTAGGCGAGAGCCCATTTTGGAACTCGACGGTCATCTTCGTAATCTGGGACGACTGGGGCGGCTGGTACGACCCGGTAAAGCCGAAGCGCGTCGATTACGATGGCCTTGGTTTCCGCATTCCGATGCTCATCATCTCGCCGTATGCCAAACACGGGCACGTCACGCACGTGCATTACGAAACGGCAAGCATCCCGCGCTACATCGAGGACAACTTCGGCTTACCTCAGCTTGCGACCGCGGATGCACGAGCGGCCGACCCGGTGACGGACAACTTAGACTTCTCGAAGCCGCCGCGTCCGTTCCACAAGATCAAGGCTCCGAAAGGGAGCGACTTTTTCCTTACGCAGCCGCAGAGTCACCGCGCCCCTGACGATCAGTAGCGCGATGAGCAGTCTGGCCGCCCTGGAGTGCGTCCCGTGCAAAGGCGGCGTGCCGCCTTTGGATCCCGCCGCATGTGCGGCTCTGATCGAGCGCCTCGGCGGGGGCTGGGAGCTGGCCCTAGACGCCCGCCGGCTCCTGAAGACGTACGCTTTTCGTGACTTTGCCGAAGGTCTTGGCTTCGTAAATCTCGTCGGGGCGCTTGCGGAGTCGGTAAATCACCATCCCGATCTCTACCTAGCGTGGGGCCGCGTGCGCGTCGAGATCTGGACGCACAAAATCGACGGCCTCACCGAGAGCGACTTCGTATTTGCCGCGAAGTGCGACGCACTGCTAACGTAGAGGCCGGCCGAAGAGGCCGGCGCTGGAGGACCGGTATGCTACGTCCGCTGTTCCGATGTGCCGCCATGGGTCTGGCCGCATGCATCGGGTTTGCGATCCCTTCGGGCGCCGCCGCGGTGCGCCTTGTTCCGCCGCTCACCTTCCGAGAGGCGCCGGCGTTGAGGCCGGAATGCTGCGGCTCCAGCGTTCTCTACCGCTTTCGCTGGACGAAGCACGGCTTGCGGCCGTTAGCGGGCCTGACCACCGATCCGAGCGGCAACGGCGTTTTCTACGGAACCACCTCGTCGGGGGGCCGCTACGGCCGAGGTACCATATTCAAACTGACGCCGTCAGGAACGGGGTACGAGGAAAGCACGCTCTTTTCGTTTGACCGGAATTTCAATGGTTCTCCCGGAGCCGGCTCGCTGCTTGTCGACTCGACCGGCGCTGTGTACGGTACGACCCATGCCCAGCCAACGTCACACGCCCACGGCTGCGAGTATTGCGGCATCGTGTTCAAGCTGACCCCGACGGGCTCAACCTACGTGGAAACCGTTCTTCACCGTTTCAGCGGGGGTTCCGACGGCGCCGAGCTTCTTGGATCCCAAGGCTTGTACGAGGATGCCGGCGGAGCCCTGTACGGAACGACTTCAAGTGGAGGAAACTCTTCGTGCGGGCGGACAGGCTGCGGAATCGTCTTCAAGCTGACGCCTACCGGTTCGGGAACGTACACGGAGAGCGTTCTCTACCGTTTCAAGGGCGGCGCCGGCGGATGGTCTCCGCAGTCGGCGCTCATTGCCGATTCGAGCGGCGCTTTCTACGGGACGGCGGCCAGCGGCGGCAACCCCAACTGCACGGAGTTCGCCAGCGGATGCGGAATCGTTTACGAGTTGACGCCCAATGAGCCGAAGCCGTACAAAGAGAGCGTCATTCATTTTTTCGATGGCAATGACGGTGAAACCCCGACCTCGGGACTGACCGCTGATTCCCAGGGTGACTTTTACGGCATCGCCAACACCTACACCCGTTACGGCGAGGTGTACGAACTCATGCCGTCCTCGTCTGCCTCTGGCGGTTATGCAATCCGTGTCCTGTTCGACTTCGACGGGACCGATGGTTCCTCACCGAACAGCGTTACCTTGTGCTCAAGCGCCGGTGCGCTTTGCGGGGCGACCGCCGACGGCGGCGAGAACGGCGTCGGACTCGCATTCAAGTTGAACCCGCCGCACATTCCCGCTCGGGCATACGTTGAGTCCATTCTTCACCAGTTCGACACCGATGACGGCGAGATGCCGTCGGGCGTCGTCATCGATTCCGGTGGGGCGCTCTACGGCACCACGCAGGAGGGCGGCGGCAAAAGTCAGACTGGCCTTGATTCGTACGGAGTCGTCTTCAAGATAAACGTACCGTCGGAATCGTAGGGCACCGCCGGGCCGGCGATTTCAGGGCGCGAACTCAAATACTTCGCCGCAACTGCAGGAGTTGGTGCCGCCACTTGAAGTCGTGCCGTAGAAGCTGCGCCCCTTCACAAAAAGTCCGGCAAGAGGTTGCTCGCCATCGCTCCCCACAAAGCTGTGGAGCACCGTGTAGTGCTTGCCTGAGGCCGACATCTTGAAGATGGTTCCGCAACCGAGGCTGCCGCAAGCGCTCGGACCGCTTCCTCCGAATTCGGTCGTGCCGTACAGATCGTTGCCCTTGGCGATCAAGGTCGCATACGGGTACTCTCCATCGGGCGAACCCGCGAACGAGCGCAGGATGATCTGCTTGTACTGTGAGCCGTTCGGCTTCAACTCGAACACGGTCCCGCAGCCCGGCGGCTGCCCGTTCGTCCCGCAGCCGAGGCCGCCGCCGAACACAGTCGTACCGTAAAGGTTCCCGGTCGCGTCGAGGATCAGGCCCGCGGCGGGGTCTGCGCCGTCACCGCCGCTGAAGTACATAAGCACCGTCTCGGTGCCGCCGCTTCCGGAGGGCACGAACTTGAAGACGGTGCCGCAATGGTAATAGAGGTGGTTCCCGTGGGAGCAGTCGCCGTTCCCGCCATAATATGTCGTGCCATACACAGCGCCCGACGAGTCTGCGACGAGAGGAGATTGCGGATACGCCCCGTCGGGCGCGTTCTGAAAATCGTAGACGTCGCTTTCGCGTAAGCCCGACGCGGTGGGCGTCAGTGAAACGATGGCGCCGTACCCATAGGCCCCGCCGTCGACTGTCGTCGTGTAGAACGTCTTGCCGACTTTGAGAAATCCCGCGGCCGGATAGTCACCATCCGTGGAATCGAAGGAGAAGAGCGCTGTCTCCTGATAGGCGCTGCTCCGTGGGCTCAACTCCACGACGGTGCCGTCTTGGTCGGAACCTCCGCCGCTCGCCGTGACGAGGAGATTGCCGTGCATGTCCTCCTGGGGCGCTGCGTACGGCGCGGCTCCGTCGGAACCAGTAAAGCTATGAACGATCGTCTCGCGGTACGAACTGCCGGACGGTGTCAACTCGAACACGCTTCCATCATTGGCCGAGCCGCCGCCGACCGTCGTTCCGAAAACGTTGCCGGCCCTGTCAACGATCGCTCCTGCACTTGGATTGGAACCATCCGGGCTACCTTGGAAAGAGTAGAGTACCGTCAACGTTTTCGGCGCCGGCGGTACGTTGGAGCGAACCGCACGCACGATCGCGTGCGCAGAGAGAACCGACCCGGAAACACCGACCGCGAGCAAGAATCCAAGGGCGGCCGTCGCCACGATCGCGGACACATTGCCGCTTATCCAGCCGGAGCTACTGCCTCCCGCTGCGCCAGAGAGCTTGCCGTTCATGTCGATGGGGCCTCCAACCGCGATGAAAAGGTCTAGGGGGCGACGCTCGGCGCGCCGCTCCCCAAATCACGTTCGCGCAAGGCGTGCGGTTAGAACGCCCCGACGCCGTTGGGGGTTCCCCACCCGGTCGGGCCGTCGTAGCCTGGTCCGGCCGTGCAGAGATAGGCGGGGCTGCACCTTCCGTCGTTTCCACTGGTGATGTCGTAGAGGTCCTTATGGTGTCGCTTCTCCCAGAAGGTCTTGCCGCCGTCTTGCCGGGTCGAATTACCGGCCAAACCGAAGACCCCCGCCAGAAATGGCGATGAGACGCTGGTTCCACCGACGACGAACCAGCCGTCCTCACCGTACGTATCGAGTTCCGCCACGCCCGTGTTCGGGTCGGCGATAGCCGACACGTCATTTGCGGTGCGGAACTTGCAGCCCGTGTCGGTCTGCCAGACCGGCTTCGCCACGGTCGAGCAACCGCCGCCGGTGCCGCTCCACGCCGTTTCCGTCCAGCCGCGGCCGCTTCCACCCTTCACAAGTGAGGTACCGCCGACTGCGACGACGCTCGCGAAGTCTGCTGGATCGCCGATCCCGTAGCCATCATCACCGGCGCTCGCGAGATATGTCACGTGCTTGTGGTCGTAGTCCGAGACGGGCGAGCCGGATCCGCTGTAGCTGTTGCTTACGATCGTCGCGCCGAGCGCTACCGCCTCGTTTTCGGCGGCACCGAGATCGCCTGTGCTATCGGAGTTCGCCTCTACCAGGATGATCGAGCACAGCGGGCAGCTCGCCGACACCATCTCGACGTCGAGCGCGATCTCGACGCCCCAACCCGTGTCCCCGGTAGGGTAGCTGCCCTGCTGTCCGGTCTGGTTGTATTTCGCGAAGTTCGCCTTCGGCAAACCCATGTACGACCGATACCCCGCGAGATCGTCCGCGACGCTCGGGTTGTCGTACGCGTCGACGATCGCGACGACCTGACCGCTCCCAGCGGTCGTGGAGGGCAGGTTGTAGGCCGACTCGAGATCCGCGGCATAAAACCCGCTAGGGCTCTCGCCGTCGCGCACGAGCACATCGCAGTGCGCGTGGCCTGGACGGAAATCGTTGCAGGCCCGGTGCACGTTCGGGGACAGTCTGAACGTCGGCTGGGCCGGAGCCGAACGCTCGGCCAACTGAGAGGTCGCGCCCTGGCCGCTCGCACCGGACACTGCCGGTGCGCTGCCGCTCGCATTACACGCCGTGATGGTCAACGCTGTCGCGACCGTCACGATGGATCGAAGAACACCATTCATTTGAGAACCTTCCTGTCGGCTTAGCCGAAACTGCCGTCGATGCATCGGGCGGGCCCTAGGCCGCTTGCCGTTAACGGGATCACCGACATAGCAAGAGCGCACCCATCTGGAACGGTCCCACGATCTCGATCTCCGACCAATTGTCGGCAGAGGTGTACTAACTGCAGTCGCGAGTCTCCTGGTCTGAATGCGCGCGGTGCTCGTGGGTATCCAAGATGAGCGCGTCGCCCTCGGGTTGAAAAACCGTCTGAAGCCGTCGATGAAACCTCTGGAGTTTTGGTTCGAATTCGCAAGCACGTACTCGTACGTCGCTGCGATGCGCATCGAAGGGCTCTGCCGGAAAGCCGGTGTAGAACTCTTTTGGAAGCCATTTTTGCTCGGGCCGATCTTCGCGTTGCAAGGCTGGAACGACTCGCACTTCAACCTCAACGAGCGCCGCGGAAACTATATGTGGCGCGATTTGGAGCGTCTAACCGCGAAGTTCGGCTTGCCCTGGCGAAGGCCGTCGCGATTCCCGCGGCCGACCACGAACCCGGCTCGCGTTGCCGCGGCGTTCTCGCACGAACCCTGGACCGGCGACTTCGTGCGGCGCGTGTTCGTGGCGAACTTTGGCGAGGATCGCGAGATTGGCGAAGCGGACGTCGTCGGCGAATTGCTCGCCGACGTCGGGCGTCCTGAGCCGGTACTGCGCGAAGCGCTCGAAGGGGAACGCCGCCGATGTCTGCGGGCGAATACCGATCGAGCGATCGCGCTCGGCATCTTCGGCGCGCCGAATTGCCTCGTCGGCGACGAGCTTTTCTGGGGCGAGGAGGCGCTCGAAGATGCACTCGCCTGGGCGGTCCGAACCGATCCTGGCGCTAACCAGGAAGGTAGCTAAATGAGTTTCTTCAACGATCCCGCGCTCGATGCGTTGCTCGCGCGGCTGCACGGGCAGAGTACGGCACAGTCGAAAGAAACGGCAGCGTATTTTGGGGCGCGCGGGCGCGAGAGGCAGCCGATTGCGGCGGATGATGCAGACAAGAGGAACTTCATGAGCGACAAGCTCGTCGCTCTCGATGCGGATAAGGCGCGATTCTGCTATCAACTCTGCCGCGCGATGAATGCGCATCGCGCGATCGAAGCCGGCACCTCGTACGGCGTGTCCACCCTTTATCTGGCGGCAGCCTTGCGTGAGAACGCACGCGCGCAGCCAGGCAAGTACATCGTCATCGGAACGGAGTACGAGCCTAGGAAAGCCGCGGCCGCCCGCAAGCACTTCGAAGAGGCTGGTCTCGCCGGATTCGTCGACTTGCGGGAGGGTGATTTGCTGGAGACCCTGGTTGACGTCGGCAGCCCGGTAGATTTCATGCTCATCGACATATGGACGCGTATGGCCCGACCGGCCATCGAGTTGGTCGCTCCGTGTCTGCGCACGGGCGCGGTCGTTATCTGCGATAACACGCAGACCTACCGAGCGGAGTACGAAGACTACTTTGCCTTCATCACGGATCCGAGTAACGGGTTTTCCACCATGACGCTGCCGTTCGCGGGCGGGTTGGAAATGAGCGTCCGCGGTTGAGTCGCGCCGCAAGACGGCGGCGGCCAAGGGGGGTTCGCGACACGAGGCGCTAAAGCGCCAGCCATGGTGCTACTCGGTCGCTGCAAATCGGTCGCCGTCATCATGGCCGAGGGCGAAGGTTCGCCACACGGCCTCAAGCGGACGATCGGCGTGTGGGGGCTGACGGCCATGGGCATCGCCGCGATCATCGGCGCGGGCATCTTCGTTCTGACGGGCGTCGCGGCGGCCAAGTACGCAGGTCCGGGGATCGTCCTGTCGTTCGTTGTCGCGGGCATCGTTTGCGCACTATGCGCCGCGTGCTACGCGGAGCTCGCTTCGACCGTGCCGATCTCCGGGAGCGCGTACACGTATACCTATGCGACGCTCGGCGAATTTCTGGCCTGGATCATCGGCTGGGATCTGGTCTTAGAATATGCGGTTGGTGCCGCCACGGTCAGCATCGGCTGGTCGGGATACTTCAGCGACTTGTTACGCAGCGCGTTCGATATCGTCATACCCAGTGCGCTGCGGGCTGCGCCCGGCGCGGGCGGCGTTGTCAACCTTCCGGCTATGCTGATCGTCCTCGCCCTCTCCGTCCTTGTCGCGATCGGAACCCAGGAAACCAATAGCGTCAACAAGATCGTCGTCGCCGTCAAGCTTCTCGTGGTTGCGTTCTTTCTCGCGGTCGGTTTCTCGCACGTCAATCCCGCGAACTGGCATCCGTTCTTGCCCTTCGGGTGGCACGGGGTGTTTGCCGGTGCGGGAATCATTTTCTTCGCCTACATCGGCTTCGACGTCGTCTCAACCACGGCGGAAGAGGCGAAGAATCCACAGCGCGATTTGCCGCGCGGAATCATCGGCAGCCTCGTCATTTGCACGATCCTCTACATTCTCGTTGCGGGCACCCTGACGGGAATGGTTCCCTACCATCTGTTGGGTGTTTCGTCGCCGGTCTCGTTTGCGTTGCTCGAGGTCGGCTTGCCGTGGGCCGCGGCGATCATCGCCGTGGGTGCGATCGCCGGTTTGACGACCGTTATTCTGAGCTTGCTCTACGGGCAGAGTCGCATCTTCTTTGCGATGTCGCGCGACCGGCTGTTGCCGCCGGTGTTCAGCCGCGTGCACCCGGTGTGGCGGACGCCGTGGCGCTCGACGGCGCTCGTCGGAATCGTCGTGGCGCTGCTGGCCGGTTTCACGCCCATCGAGACGGTCGCAAAACTCACCAACATCGGAACGCTGGCGGCATTCTTCCTCGTATCGATTGCCGTCATCATCCTACGTCGTAACGCGCCGCAACTCAAGCGCGGCTTTCGGGTCCCAGGAGTTCCGGTCGTGCCGATCCTCGCTGCGCTGGGATCGCTTTTCCTGATCACGCAGCTACCGTTCGAGACGATCGTTCGCTTCTTCGTTTGGCTCGCGATCGGCCTCGTGATCTACTACTTCTACGGCCGTAAGACAAGCAAGCTGGCATAGCGATGCCTGCGGGAGTCGCGCACACCTACTGAAATAGTTGACAAGGCTGCCGCTGCGTGGTAGCGTGGCAGCGTGGCTCGCAAGAAATCGCCGACCCTCACGGAAGCTGAATACCGGCTCATGGACGTCCTTTGGCGCTGCGGGGGAGCGAGCGTCTCGGAGGTCGTCGAGCTGCTCGGCGAGCCCCAGCCGGCGTACAACACCGTCCTAACGGTGTTGCGTGTGCTCGAACGCAAGGGTTACGTACGCCACCGCGAAAGCGGCCGCGCCTTCATTTATCGCGCTGCGATCGAGCGCTCCGCGGCGCGGCAACAGGTCGTGCAACATGTCGTCTCACGCTTTTTCAATGGCTCGCCCGGCGAGCTCGTTTTGAACCTGCTGGAGTCGGAGCGCGTCGACGACGACGAGCTCGCGCGGCTCGGCGAGATACTCGACATCGCGCGGGCGCAGAGGACGGCGCAGCCATGAACCTCGCAACCGTTATTCTCGTAGCGCTCGCCAGCAGCATCGCCGGAAGCATCGTTCTGGCGGCCGGAACGGCGTTGCTCGTTCGATCCAGCCACTTCACCGCCGCAAGCCGCCACAAGCTGTGGTTCATGACGCTCCTCGCGGTCGCGGGCCTGCCCTTCATAAGTGCCGGCGTTAGCCTCGCTCGTGCGCAGCAGGCACAGCAGGCACAGCCGGCGCAGCCTGCCGAGACGTTCGCGCTCTCGCAAAAAAACCTCGGCGCGGAAACGTCGCCAGCGCGGGTAGCGCCCGCTCGGAGGATCCCGGCGACCGCCCATCGTCTCGCAACAAGGTCGTGGGCTGCCGCGTCGTCGCTGCCGGCCGCACCGCGCTTTGCCGGGCTCGGACACGATGTCTTCCTCGCGCTTGACGCCGCATTCGCGCTCGGCGCGCTAGCCGGGCTTGCGATGCTAGCGTTGAGCGTCTACGGCCTGCGACGGGTCAAGGGCCGTTCAATTCCTCTCGACGATTCGCTGGCGGACGATCTTCCGTGGCTGAGCGCCCCGAGCGCCGGGCGCGAGGCGTACCTTCGTCTCTCGCACGAAATCGAAGTTCCCGTGGCGATCGGATTCCGCCGCCCGGTCATCCTCATACCAGTCGATCTCGCGACGCACAGCGGCTTGCGCGCGATCGAGGACCTCGTCGTCCACGAACATGCCCACCTGCGCCACTACGACGACTGGACGAATCTCGTGCAGCGTGCGATCGAGCGGCTCTTTTGGTTCAACCCGGTCGTGTGGTACGTCGGGCGCCGGATCGCACTGGAGCGCGAGATGGCTGCCGACGACGCGGTCGTCGCGCGCAGCGCGGACGTCGTGCGTTACGCCGAATCGCTGCTACGCATGGCGCGGCAGATGCGCATGCCTGCCTATGCAGTCGTCGCCCCGGGCGCACTCTTCACGCGACGCCAGATCTCGACGCGCATCGAAGCGCTGCTCGCTCCGGGCCGCGAACGCCTAATGGGCTTGAACCCGATGAGCCTCGTCGCAGGCTTCGCCCTCGCGCTCCTTTCGTCGACGGTGGTCGCCGTCGCCGCTCCGCCGCTCCAATTGCCAGCGTCGCAGGCAGTCGCCGCGATTGCCCAACAGCCCGCGCACGCGGCGGTTCAGCCGCGAACCCAGCACGCCGCGACTCCCTCGCGGTCCGCCCACGGACCCCAGGGCGCCGCACCAGAGAAGACCGAATCGGTCGTGCGGTGGCACGGCAGCGTGAACGTCCATTCCCAGGAACGCCACGCCGTCCAAACCCAGCAACGCCACACCGTCCAAGTCGCACAACGCGACGCAAATTCGGCCGCGGACAGCGATGCAGATGCCGACGCTGAGGGCAGTGCCGATTCGGACGCTGAGTCCGCTTCCCATCCGGCGGTCGCCAAGGTTCGCGTGCCGCCCTTGAACGTGCGCGTCCCGGCTACGAACGTGCACGTCCCGCCTGTAAACGTGCACGTCCCGGATGTGAAAGTGCAAGTCGCGGGTGTAAACGTGCAAGTCCGCGCGCTCCTAGACCAGCTGTCGCCGTTGCAAGTTCCCGGCGTCCAGGTCCACGTTCCGGCAGTGAACGTAAAGGTTCCCGCGATGCAGATCGCGCAAGGCGATCCGCTCACACGCGAGCTCGTCTCTCGCTGCGTCGGCTGCGATCTCTCCGGTCGCGACTTGCGCAACCTCGATCTGCACGGCATCACGCTGTCCGGCGCCGACTTGAATCACGCCGACCTGCGCGGAGCAAATTTATCGGACGCGACACTCAACGGCGTCGATTTGAGCCACGCGAATCTCGACGGCGCTAACCTGAGCGGAGCGCGCCTGACCGGCGCCGACATCCAAGGGGCGACTTTCCGGGGCGCGCATCTCGAGGGGGTGCGACTGACCGGAACGTCGTTCCGCGACGCTTCGTTCGACGCCACGGCTCTGCGAGCGATCCTCGCGACGCCCTGTAACGGTTGCGACCTCTCGCGCATGAACCTGCGTGGAATCGATTGGCACGGCATCGCGCTCACCGGCGTCGACCTTTCACACGCGGATCTGACCGGCGCGAACCTCAACGGAATTCGCCTGACCGGTGTCGATCTCAGCCATGCCAAGCTCGACGGCGTCGACTTGCGCAACGCGGTTCTGATCGGCTGCGACTTCGACAATGCGTCGCTTAGCGGCGCCCGGCTCGCGGGCATCTCGCTGACCGGCACCTCGCTAAGCCAATAGCTGCACGATGAGGCACCGCGGCACATCGCGCCCCTTTACGATTGAGTTGATTTCCTAAGGAATTAAGAGTAATGAAAATACATCGAACGCTCGCCCTGTCTCTGCTGGTAGCCTTGTCCATCGTCCCTCTTTCCGTTCGGTCCGCCGAGCTGCCGCGCGAACTGCTCGAGCATTGCGTGGGCTGCGATCTCGCCGGACTCAATCTGCAAGGCCGCGATCTTCACGGCATCGATGTCGTCGGCGCGAACCTGCGTGGCGCCGACTTGCGCAACGCCGATCTTCGGGAGGCTCGATTTACCGGCGCGAACCTGAGCAGCGTTCAGTTCGACGGCGCGAATCTTACCGATGCGAATTTCACCGGCGTTCGGCTCGAAGGCGCGTCGTTCGCGGGGGCCAACCTCACCAACGTGAAGCTCGTCGGCGTGCGCCTCACCCACGCTCTGCTCAACGCGATGAAGTCGCTGCACGGCGCCGCCCCGAGTTGCACCGGCTGCGACTTGCACGACGTAAGCCTGCGCGGTCTCGACCTTGCCGGAGCGTTATTCGTCGGCAGCAGCCTGCGTGGCGACGACCTCTTGCGCGCGAACTTCAGCGACGGCTCCCTCGTCGGCGCCGACCTCGAGCACGCCGACGCGAGCCAGGCACGGTTCGATCGCGCCGAGCTGCAAGGGGCCAATTTTCGCGCAGCCAGACTTGACGGCGCGTCACTAGCTTCCGCCATCGTGTGCAATCCCGAAAACGACCGCGACGGACTGTCCTTGGAGAAAATCCAATGCGCGAACTTCGCGGGCGCCACCCTGCGTGGCGCCGATCTCACCGGCGTTCGCTATTGCCGCCGGCGTCGGTCCGACTGCCGTCCGGTAACGCGCGACGAGCTGCAAACGATCGCTCACGCCAACCTCGAAGGCGCTCGCTTCTAGCCGCGGTCGCCAGCCGGCCTGAGGACAGCTTTTGGGGCCTTCGACTAGTAGGCCCGTAGTAGGCCCGCTTTTTAACCTGGGATCGAGCTTAGCGCCACAAGGCCGATGATGGCCCGGAGTCAACCCCGAAGAGTTGGCGCGCCGTGGCGAACACCATGGCGTCGCGTTCCTGTTCGGCACGGCGCCAATGGTACCCGACCGCGGCGCCAAGCGTGAACGTGATAACCGAGGCGACTAACGCCGCGGCCAGGGCGACGATCACGAAGCCGCGCCCCAAAAGCGCCGCGGCCCCGGCATTAATCCTGGCTGCTCGGGGAGCGTACAACGGCGTACCGGCGCGACGTGTGTCATACGCCGTTACGCTAGCACAAATTATTTCGGCCCGTCAAGTAGTCATAAATCTTTCAAGACGTAATACCAAGTTTTTGTAATGATAGTCGTCGTGCTGCAAGGCGGGCAGGACTCCTCTAAGCGGACGCGTACGACTTGGCGCTGACTTCGTCGCGGCGTACGAGTCGTCACGGTATCATAGGCGGGATATTCGCAGAAGGAGTCCGATGCGCCGGCTGATCGAATCGGGGGCTTGGGTAGTCATGCTCGTGGCCGGCGGCTTCGTAGCGGCGACCGCCTTCGGTTTTCTGGCTTTCGAGAAGCTGCGCGAGTCGGTCGCGGAACGAGTCGCGTTTGGCCTGGCGCAGCGCGACGTTGCAGGCGCATTTCATAAACGGCGCCTCAACCTTGTCGTGCTGGGCGCGCAAGAGGACGAGGGTAACACTGACACGATCATTCTCGCTCACGTCGACCTCGACCGGCGTACTGCGACGCTCATCTCGGTCCCGCGCGACACCTGGGTTGCGGTTCCGGGGCACGGGCACCAGAAACTGAACGCGGCCTACGCTTTCGGCGGGCCCCCGCTCACCGCGCGCCTCGTCGGGGCGCTCACAGGATCGCACATCGATTCGACGCTGACGATCGATCCAGGCGGCGCAAAGCAGATCGTCGACGCAATTGGCGGCATCAACATCGATGTCGAGCGCGACATGGACTACGACGACAACTACGGCGATCTCCATATCCACCTCAAGAAGGGCGAGCAGTTCCTCACTGGCGGGCAAGTGCTGGAGTACATGCGCTTTCGCCACGACGTTGAGTCCGACTGGGGCCGCATGCGCCGTCAGCAGCAGGTCATTCGGGAGATCGTACGCGAGATGGGCGAGCCGCTGAACTGGGTCAAGATCCCACGCTTGATACGGTTTGCTCGCAAGGACGTAAAGACGCCCCTGAACGACTCTCAGCTTCAGGCGCTGGTCGAGTTATACCGAGGCGTTCCTCCCGACAACGTCCGCACTCTTACGCTGCCGGGACGGCCGGAATTCGTGGGCAATGCGTCTGTCGTCATCGTCGACGATTTGTGGGCTAAGATCGTCGGGCGCCTGGTGTGTTCGCCGGACGAACCGCCTCAGGACCTCGTGCTCGTTGCAAACGCAACGGGTGAGCCCGATCTTACGAAGACGGTGGTGGGTGCGCTCCGCGGCGGCGGCTGGAATGTGCTAACCTCGGTCGACGAACCGGCGCGAGCCGCTTCAGAGATCGTCGGAGACAACGCGGCGGCGCGTCGTCTCGTGCTGACCTTCGCGGGTTTCTCTCGCCGCTCGGGACGCAACACCGTCTTGCGGCTTGGCGTAAACGTACTTCCTAAGACATAAGGGGACGCGAGCGAGGCGAATGACGCGAGACGCGATATTTCTGGGAAATTGCTGGGAATTGCTGGTGCGTTTTTTGGAGAACCGCATTGGGTACGCTGGGGCGTAAAGTCTTTTCGCGTTTGGGCGAATTGTAACAAAAGGAGCAAATTTTATTTTATGAAATCGCTTCTCCAAATCGTGCTCGCCGTCGGCCTACTGCTCGCGAACTCGCCGGCGCCGGCCGCACCGTCACGCGGCGGAGCTCCCGCAAGGCCGGCAGCCGCGCCTCACTATCAGCATCCGGCTGCGCCCCATGCGGCGCCGATCGTTCGCGAGCCGGTCGCTCATGCTGCGCCCGACCAATTCCATCCGGCGAGCCGGCCGGTGCGCGAGTACACCCCGCAAGTTAAGCGGAACGTCGCGATCACCAACCATCAGGTCTACAAAGACATCACGAGCTATCACATTAACCACTATCATACGACCGTGAACGTGAAATATGCAGGGCATCCCGGCTCCGATCGCGGTTATTGGGCCAACGGCTGGTATCACGGTTATTGGCACGACTACTGGGCCAATCAGGACTGGACGACGTGGGGCGGCCACTACGGTTTCTGGTTAAACCTCGACGGCCTCAATGCGTTCGTCTACGAGTACTCGCCCGGCGTTTGCTGGTACTGGAACGGCTACGAGTGGACACCCTGGTGGAATCCACCCTACACACCGTACGAGTGCCCGTACTAAACTAGGCGGGGCTTGGCGCCTTTGGTCGATGCGGAAGGCGGCGCAAGGGCTACCGCCTTCCGCATCGCCGGGCTCACCAAGCCAGCGAAAGCCGTTGCTGGGTCGCGGCCGAATGCGCCTCGGTTTTGTGCGAGTGCCCGAAATGCGCCGGCTCGGTGGTCGCCGCGATGGCGAAGCTCAACGCCACGCCGCCGATGATGGCTGGAACGACAAAATAGCGCGCGACGATCGAGGTCGTGACGGTCGGCCAATTCAGGTTGCTCGGGAAGCCGGCCCGGTGTCCCGCCGCGATGCTCGACATTACGGGGACGCTAGCACAAATTATTTGATCGCGTCAAGGAGTCATAAGCACTATCAACCATTAACAAAAGTTATACCAGGGGTTCGACCGCCTTCGATTCTGGCGGGGCGACCTCAGCCGCGTAGAATCCTAGGCGGCTTCCCCTCGCTCGGTTTCCTTGGCCCATCTCGGGGGGCTGCTCGCACCTCTTTTAGGGGGTTGCTCGCTCGTCGTTAGGCGGTCGTGCGCCTCGCGTTCTTTCGCCCGCGGCCGAACAACTCGCGTAACTCGTCCTTGGCCTCGTCGAGGACCTTGCGACGTTCGCGCGTGAGATTCTTACCTGCCCGGTTCTGATAGAAGACCAGCATCGACAGCGCGGAGCGAAACGCATCGGCCTTGCGGCGCTTGCTGGTCTCTGCTGATTGCTTGAGCGAGGCAGCGATCCGCTTCGGATCCTCCCAAGTGAACACGCCGCCGTCGAGGTCGAGCGCGTTGCTGTGCTCGGTAACGTCCTGGGACCAGCGGCTCGCCGTGCGTTTCTTACGTTCAGCCATATGGTCATCGTTCCCAGCATCCGTGCACGTTAGGCAGCCGTGCGGCGTGCGTTCCAACTGCCGCGGCGGCAACCTCTCCCTCGCCCACGCGACCTTGCCGAGCGATTCGGCGCCGAGCACCTCTTCGCTCAATTTGTACGTTCGCGTACGTCCCCAGTCGTTGACTCAGTCGTCAGTTGCACCGCATAGCGAGCCACGGACCTGTTGTAGCGCGGAAGGTATTCAGAAAGGGCCGTAAGCGCAACGGCGACGGCTTCGCGCTCGCGCCCTAGGTCTACGAGCGCCAGCGCCAAGAAGGCTCGAACGGCGCCAGTCAGCGCATCTGTCTGCGAATTCAGCTCGGCGCTCAGCAAATCCACCGCAGCCCGAGCTTTGCCGAGGTTGCGCAAGGAGCTTGCCATCTGAATGATCGCGCGCCGCCGGCGCTCGCCGGCTAAGCCCGCAGCAAGCGCGTCCTCGTACAGTGCGGCCGCGACGTCGGGGTGACCCGTGGAATCAAAGGCCGAAGCGCGCTCGAATAGTCCAATAGCGTTCCCCGGCGGAAGCTCAGCCGCGAGCGTTTCGACGAGAACGACAAACGCTTTCTCGTCGTGGTCGTCAATTCTCGACCATAGATCGGATATGCGTTGTTCCCAGTCCGCGCCGGCGCCGGTCATGTCCCCAAACTACCGTCGTCGCTGCCGAGGTCCTCCAAAGAGCACCAGGCTGCGCCGCGCCAGCCGGGATTGCGCCGACAGGCTTCGAATAGCTCCGGACGTGATGACGTGCGCTTAAGAGGTAGGTCAAAGATGGAACCAAGCAAGACCGCAGTCGTACTGATCGAGTATCAGAACGACTTCACGTCGCCGGGCGGGACGCTACACGAGGCCGTGAAGCCGATCATGCAGTCGACCAATATGCTCGAGAACACCAAAGACACCGTCAAGAAAGCCCGCGAGCTGGGTGCCACGATCGTGCACGCGCCGATCTCCTTTGCTGACGACTACCGCGAACTCACGAGCGAGCCGTACGGTATCCTCAAGGGCGTTGTCGATAGCAAGTCGTTCCGGCAGGGGAGCTGGGGTGCCCAGATCGTCGACGATCTCAAACCCGGCCCGTCCGACATCGTCGTCGAGGGTAAGCGTGGGCTCGATGCGTTCGCGAGCACGAATCTCGACTTCATCCTTCGCAGCCGGGGAATCACGACAATCGCGCTTGGCGGATTTCTCACCAACTGCTGCGTCGAGTCAACCATGCGCACGGCCTACGAGAAAGGCTACAACGTTTTCACGCTCAAGGATTGCACCGCCACGCTCAGCGAGGAAGAGCAGCGGTTGGCAGTGGACAAGAACTACCCGATGTTTTCGCGGCCTGTCGATCACGACGAGTTTCTCGATCAACTGGCGGGTGAGAAGGCAGAAGCTGGGGCAAGATGATCGCTGCGGCTAGCTACGCCAAGGCCGCCAGGGCTACTCGGCTCGATTCGCCGCTCCGGTACAGGGCGAGCGTCGCCGCCAGACCGCAGACGGCGGCAAACGTCATCCACAAACCCGGAGCGGCCTTGTTTCCGGTGACGTGTATGAGGCTCGTGACGATCGCCGGCGTAAATCCGCCAAGCGCGGTGGCAAGGCTGTAGGCCAGGGAGAAGCCCGCCGTGCGGACGCTGGCCGGCACGACCTCGGTAAGCGCGGCCACCATGGCTCCGTTATAGCCGCCGTAAAGAAATGAGAGCCAGAGCTCGACGCCGAGGAGTTTGCTGAAGGTTGGGTTGACGACGAGCCACGCGAGCACCGGATACGCCGTCAGAATGGTGAGCGCCGTGAATGCCACGAGCACCGGCCGGCGGCCGATGCGATCCGACAACGCGCCGGTTACCGGAAGCCAAAAAAAGTTGGATAGCCCGACGCAAAAGGTTACGATCAGCGCGTCCGTCTCGGCGAGCTTGAGGACGGTCGCACCAAACGTCGGCGTGTAGACGGTGATCATATAAAATGAAACCGTCGTCATCACCACCAGAAGCATGCCGGCCAGCACGATTCGCCAGTTGCCTGCTATCGAGCGGAAGATCTCCGAAACATCCGGCCGGTGCTTGCGGGCCAAGAACTCCGGCGTCTCTTCGAGCGAGCGCCGGATGACCAGGATGATCGGCACGATAAGGCATCCGATGAAGAAGGGAATGCGCCAGCCCCATTGCGCGATTGCAGCGGCCGGCATCAACTTTGCTAGACCGAATCCGATCGAAGCCGCAACGACGATTGCAACCTGTTGGCTGGCGGACTGCCACGCAACGTAAAATCCCTTATGCCCCGGCGTTGCCATCTCAGAGAGGTACACCGAAACGCCGCCCAGCTCGACGCCCGCGGAGAAGCCTTGCAGCAATC
Organism: Candidatus Tityobacter terrigena; assembly: GCA_003156715.1. GTDB lineage: Bacteria > Vulcanimicrobiota > Vulcanimicrobiia > Vulcanimicrobiales > Vulcanimicrobiaceae > Tityobacter > Tityobacter terrigena. The sequence continues at coordinate 128,825 of PMHO01000038.1, read as the reverse complement.
GGCCGGTCAGCACCAGCAGCGGCGCGAGGAGGCCGAGCGTGCGGTAGCTCGGCACGAAGGCGATCAGGATCGTCCCCATCGCCATGATCGAGAGCGTTACGATGAGTCCGCGCCGCCGGCCCACGCGGTCGACGTAGGCTCCCAAAACGATCGCACCAAGCGGGCGCATCAAAAACCCTGCGCCGAACACCGCAAAGGTCAGTAACAGCGATACAAACGCACTGCCCGCCGGGAAAAACGCGCGGCTGATGTTCGTGGCGTAGAAACCGAACAAGAAGAAGTCGTACATTTCGAGAAAGTTGCCGCTCGTAACGCGCACGACGGTGGCAATCTTTGAGGAACTGGTTGCGGGTTTCACTCGTGCTCCTCGCTACTCGGCTTCTAATTTGGAGCGCATCGCGGCTAGTTGGGCGCGCTGATCCTCGCCGGGAGTCGGATAATGGAGTTTGAACGAGTCGAGCTTTGCGACGAGGATGTCGCCGAGCACGGCCCGCACGAACCACTTTCGATCCGCGGGGATCACGTACCACGGCGCCCACTCGGTGCTCGTACGATCGATCGCCTCTTCGTAGGCTTGCTGGTAACGGTCCCAGTAGAGCCGTTCGGCGACGTCTTGCGAAGAGAATTTCCAGTTTTTCGCTGGGTCATCCACACGCTCGAGCAATCGTTTGCGCTGCTCGTTCTTGGAAACGTGTAGGAAAATCTTGACGATATGCGTTCCGTTTCGGAAGAGGTGGCGCTCGAACGCGTTTATGTCTTCGAAGCGGTCGGCCCACAGATCGCCGTGCAGCGCGTAGTCGGGCACCCCCTCGCGCGCCAAGAAGTCGGGGTGGATTCGAACCACGAGCACTTCCTCGTAATACGAGCGATTGAATATCCCGAGCCGCCCACGTTCCGGAAGCGCCTTCTCGGCGCGCCAGAGGTAGTCGTGGCCGAGCTCCAAGCCGCTCGGCGCTTTGAAGCTGAAGACGGCGACGCCCTGAGGGTTGAGTCCGGACATCACGTGCTTGATCGCGCTGTCTTTTCCCGCCGCGTCCATTCCTTGCAGGATCACAAGCAGGGCGTAGGTCCGCGCGGCGAAGAAGACATCCTGCAACGCCGCAAGGCGCTCGATGTCGCTCTCGAGCTTATGGCGGGCATCCGATTTGTTCTCGAACTCGGACGTGAATTGCGGGTCGATGTCGCGCAGCCGGCAAGGCTGGCCCGGCGGCACCAGGAAATTCGTGTGGTCCACGACGCCCCCCGTTTCGAATCGTGACGGTTCCCGTTAGCGGAGATGTTCGCCTACTTGAGACGAACGCGCCCAGCCCTCCGCCGTGCGCCGGAGGGCGCCGCCGCTAGGCGGCGCGAAGGCTGGCGACTCTTGGGTTTCCGGGCCGCCTCGACGGGGCAAAGGATAGGTACAAGCCATGCGCTCTCACTGGAAATTCGCCGGTTACGCCGCTGCCCTGGCTCTCGGTTGGGGGGCGCAAAGCGGCGTGTCGAGGCCGGTCCTAGCGGCGTCGACCCCGACGCCGGCGGCAACGGGTCGTAGCATGACCGTGCCGCTCGAAGAACGCAACGGATCCCGAGTGCACGGAACAGTAACGCTGACCGCGCAGGGCCCCAAGACGATCGTACACGTCTACGCGACCAATTTCGCGGCTCTGCGTTCGAGTTTGAGCCTTGCCGTCGGAACCAACTGCCAGGACGCGCCGGGGGGCGCGGTGGCGCCCATACCATTGAATCCGATTTCTGCCGGTCAAGTCTCGCATACGATCGTAGCGATTCCGATCGAGTCATTCAAGAATAAGAACTTCGCCGTTTCCGTCCGCGATGCGACGACCCGTCAACAGCTACTCGCCGCCTGTGCTCGGATCGGCCATTAGCCTCAGCGGCGGTCGCACCGCGAAAGGCAAGCCCTATAGCACGCCGTCAGCCGGCCTCATTGGCGCGGCGGGCAGTCGGCGTCAACTCCCAGCCTAGCACGCGTGCGATCAGTTCGCTGCGGTTACGGCTTCCCGTCCTATTGAGCATGCTGTTGATATGATCCTGAACGGTGGACGACGTGATGTACAACTGCTCGGCGATTTGATCGAGGTGGTTACCATCGAGCAGCAGTGCCAGCACCTGCACCTCACGCGGTGAGATATGAAACCGTGACGCCGGCCCCGTAAGCGAATTAGGCGGGCGAAAGCGATCGATGCGCACGCCGATGAACAGCCCAGCCGGGCCCGACATCGGTTGCGTTCGGACGACGAGAAATGGAACCGGGCGCGCGACGCCGGTATGCTTCACTGACTCGCTGGACCACGCGGCGGTTAGTTCGCGCACCGTCTCTTCGAGCACGTTGGGAAGGCGCTCGGCGATCCGGGTGTGAAGTCCCGTCAAGGCAATGCGGCGCTGGTCTTCCGAGCTCCACGCCAAAACGATCTGAAGATCGCTGTCCAGGACGTAGAACGCCTCCTCCGACACGTCGGCGGCACCGGCTATCTGAGAATGATCCGTCTCTGAAACGAGCTGCGGCGGCGGTTGCAAGCGTAAGTGGGAGAGCCGGTCGGAGAGCGCGTCCAAGGCAAACGTCAGCATCCTGATCTCGCTCGACGTGAACGGTCCCAACTCCGCCGTCCGCAAGAGCGTGAGAATGCCAAATTGCGCGCGCGCGTCGGCAAAAACGAGCGTTATTCCGCTCTCGAAATCATCGAGAGGTCCCAGCGTCGCCGCGATCCGGGGCCCCGAACGAGATGCCGTGCGCTGGCGCTGGAGCTCGTCCGCGAGCCCCGTCAGTCCCGCGAGTTTCTCGCCCTTCGCGTGCGAGCTGAAAAGCGAGCCGAGATCTCCGTTCGGCGCCACCCGCGCAAAGGCCCAACGCGAAACCGGTACGACGCGGAGGATGCCCGAGAGGATCGGGTATGCCGAATCCGACTCCGGGATCGCGTCGTGGAGCGCTGGAGCGCCTCCCCGTCTTGTCCGATCGGCCTTTTTCACGATATGCGCGCTGCGACCACCATGCTATGATCGTGAATTCGACGGGTCGGGCAAAATCGCCCTGCGCTTTGCGCTTGGGCGTCCGATTGTGATGGGGACGAAATCGCCTTCCGTGCGTTTCACGATACCGCACCGCGCCCCGCTGCGATATAATGAGCGTACTGCGCGCTCGTCGAGCGTGCCAACTGAGGTCGCCCAATGCTTGCCCTTTCCGGTTTCATAACGCCCCTTGTCGTGTTTTTCGTGCTTGTGCTGCTCGCGAACGCATCGTTGAAGGTCCTGCGCGAATACGAGCGCGGCGTCGTTTTCACGCTCGGCCGCTTCTCGCACGTCGGGGGGCCGGGGTTGATCGTTCTGATTCCGCTCGTGCAACAGCTCGTGCGGGTCGATTTGCGGACGGTCGTCATGGAAGTTCCCAGCCAAGATCTCATCTCTCGCGATAACGTCTCGGTGAAGGTCGACGCCGTCCTCTACTTCCACGTCGTCGATCCGGCAAAGTCCGTCATCGCGGTGGAGCAATTCATTGCGGCCACCAATATGCTGGCCCAGACGACCCTCCGATCCGTGCTTGGACAGCACGATCTCGACGAGATGCTCTCCGAGCGCGCTAAACTCAATACGGACATCCAAGACATTCTCGATTCCCGCACCAAAGCTTGGGGTATCGACGTGAGCGCCGTCGAGATTCGCGACGTGCAACTCACCGACAATATGGTCAAGGCGATCGCCAAGCAGGCCGAAGCCGAACGCGACCGCAGAGCAAAGGTCATTCACGCGGAAGCCGAGTTCCAGGCAGCGCAGACGCTCGTCAATGCAGCCACGATCCTGGCCGCCGTTCCGGCCGCTATGCAGCTGCGCTATCTGCAAACGCTTACCGAAATCGGTGGCGAGCACAATTCGACCGTGATCTTCCCGATGCCCCTGGACATCGTGAAGCCATTCTTGGATATCGTCAACAAGAACGTGACCTCGGCGCCCCCTGGGAACGGCCTTAAAGCTGCGGGGCGATGAGTCTCGTGCTGGTCTTCGAACATCATTTGAAAGGTATCAACATTATGAAAACCTTCCGCCTTCTTTTATTCTTAGTAGCAGCGATGACGTTCATCGCGCTCCCCGTGCCGTCTCTTGCGCAAGTATCGATCGGGGTCGGCATCAACGTTGGCAACCCGCCTCCCCCAATTCCAGTGTACGCGCAGCCTGTCGCGCTCGAGCCCAACGACATTTGGACGCCCGGATACTGGGCTTGGGGTCCGGGCGGCTACTTCTGGGTTCCGGGCACGTGGGTCGAGGCACCCCAGTATGGCTATCTCTGGACTCCTGGTTATTGGGGAGCAAGTGCTTACGGCTTCTCTTTTAACTCAGGTTACTGGGGGACGAGCGTGGGCTTCTACGGCGGCGTGAACTATGGCGCAGGCTACTACGGGAACGGGTACGTTGGCGGCCGTTGGGCCGGGAACGTCTTTCGGTATAACACGTTCGTCACGAACGTCAACTCGCGTATCACTCGCAACGTGTACGTCGATCGGACCGTGTTCGTCAACCGCTCGCCGATTCGCATTGCTTACAACGGCGGCCGCGGGGGATTGACGGTACGTCCTAGCGCGGGACAGCTCGCGATTCTGCGAGGGCCTCACCTCGGGCTGACCTCCGTTCAGCGCGAGCATATCCTGCTCGCGGGGCAGGATCGCGGTCTCTTTGCGAGCGTCAATCATGGCCGTCCGGGCGAATTAGCCGTCGCGCGTCCGTTCAGCAGCAGCAACCGTCCGGTGACGGTCGTGCATCGCGCGCCTGCAGCCGTGGTGCGTCACGCTCTGGCACCGATCGTGCATCGCGCCGCGGCACCCGTGGTTCATCGCGCGGCTCCGGCTGCGCGGCATGCGGGAGCACCGGTCGTGCATCGCGCGGCGCCAGTTGCGCAGCGCGTGCCGGCGACGGTCGCACATCACCCGGATCCGGCTGCGGCTCACGCGGCTCCGGCGCCGGCACATCCCGACGCGGGTCCCGGTAAGTAGTCGAACGCCGGCCATGACCTTCGGCAGTGGCGTGCGAGTGCACGTCACTGCCGTTGCGTCTCGCCGATGACCCGTACCGCTCGCTCCTCGACCGCAGGTCGTGTGCCCGGACGTCAGGACGTTACGCGCGGTCTATTCTGCTCGGTGAGCGTCGCGCTGGTCGTCGCTGTTGGGCTCGGTAGAGTCGTCGCCGTATACGGTTTCGGGGGTCTGCGAGATCCCCGCGACATCGGCCTCTCGCCGGCTCAGCGGCCTTTCTTTATCGGCCAAGGAGTGCAGCGGTCGAGGCTCGTCGGAATCCCTCCGCTCGGCGACCTCTTCCGGGAGCGCGTTCTTATAGTCGTCCATAGGATCACCTTATGCCCCGTCGGCGGCGTAATTCATGTACTTCGCGCTTGAGGTCCGCCGCTTCGAGGTGATCGTACGCCGCAGCCGCCGCGACGGCAAGATCGCCGAGCGTGCTCCGCTCCTCCGGGTCGATCATCTCCCCGCTTTCGTGCGGCCCGTACAGCGCGAATGCCAAAAGTTCGTGGCGCGCTGCGATCGGGACGGCTACCTCCGGCCGCAATTCGCCACTCGGCACCTTGAGGCGGTACCGCGTATCGTCGAGCTCGAGGGGTCTGATGCTCGCCGCTACGTAGGCGAGAAGCGGGTCGGCGCTCGTCACGACGCTGTCACATCCATTGTCCCAGCCACGCGACGCGGTTCGCTCGAAGCTTCCATTGAGAGTCTTGCGAAACAGCGCCGCCGATGATAACCCGTAGGCCTCGGACGGCTCGGAGATCATGAGCTCGTCCACGGTCTCCGGCGCCCCCGCATGCGGCAGCGCCTCGACGGCGCGCCGCAAGCGTTCTGCTGCCGCATGTTGACGCCGAAAAAAGGCGCGCTCGACGCCTCGATCGACTAGCCCTTTGAGGCGATCGAACGAGAAGCCGATCGCCAGCGCCAGACCCACCTCGACGTCGAGCGCTAAGCGCGTGGCCTCCAGCTCTTTGCCGAGAAACCATTCGATGAGCGAGAAAGCAAGGATCGATCCCGTGGTGATGAGCCCGAACACGAGAGCGCGGTTGATCGCAAAGCGCACGTCGATGACCCGGTGGCGCAAGACCGCATAGGCGACCGACAACGGAATGACGATAATTGCGACACTGAGGGTTGTGTCGAGTGCAGATCCATCGAAGCCCGGCACGCGCAGCAACCGCATGACCGTGTCGGCAAAAACCGCGCCGACCCCAATCGTCGAGCCTGAGATGACCCACTGTCCACGAGCGCGCTCTTCACCGCGCGATTCCGCGCGGCGGTAGATGCCAACGGCAACATTCAGAGCAAGGATCGCGAGAAGCGCCACCTCGTAGGCAGTTTTGATGAGGGGCGCGATCGGGTCCGAGGCTGCAAGGAGCAACCTTGCGAGGTACAAGGCGGCGATGACGAGGGCAACGGGCACCCCGACACGCTCTAGCAGCATCCCAACCCTTGTCTTGGTGCCGTTGGGGAAGCGAGCCGCGAAAATGCTGCCGCCGCCGATCGCCATCGCAATCGCCACAGCCCGACTAACCCGATACGGTATCGCCCATGCCGCAGGCAGCAAGGCCCCGAGCGATCCGAACTGCGCGATCGTGTAGCCGCAAGCTAGGAGAAAGAAGCCCCAGGTGACCGAGTTGGGGCGCGCCATCACGAGAAGCAAGCCTACGCCGACGAACACGAGCGACGTCGCGCAGGCAGCGATAAGCGAAGGCCAGCTTACGGCCGATGTATCGGCGATCGAAACGAGGCGAACCGCTTCGAGAAGGCCGCTGCCGGCGTCGACAATCGCCCAGAGCGCGAGAATCCAAACGAGCAAGAGCGACCAGAAGCCTCCCGGCCTAAGACCGCGCCTCACAGGAAGTCCGGTACCAGTGCGCATGTGCAGTGGAAAGTTCAATGTCCTCGCCGAGGAGCCCGCTCAGGCCGCCTGCGCAGCATCGATCGGTGCAATCGTGCGCGTAAGTCATTCCAACGTTGTTAGCACTTTCCGTTTTTGGGTATAAGATGCCTGACGCTCTTTTTTTCTTTGGGCGCCGAACTGGACTATCGTCTAGAAGGAATCGTCCCATGAAAAATATCTTCGTCGCCTTGAACGCCGCCGTCTTCGGGAGCAGTATCGCCCTGATCGGCCTGGCCGGCGCTCAACCAGCGTTTGCGCAAGCGGCCGGACCTGACGCTGCAGCGCCTGCGCCACCCGCCCAGATGGAAATCTACAACGACACGCGCTGCGGGTCGTGGCGCGACGACAACTGGATGCCCAATGGGAACTGCCCGCCCGACACCGATAAAATGCGCCACGAGCACCTTGCCGGAACGATCACCTTCGTAACCGGACATCTCGTGACGCTGCAGTTGACCGATCGCAAGCTCGTGGTCAACGATCAACCGGCGCTCGACACGAAGCGGACCGGGAAGGTTGCGGTCGGTCGCGAGGTCGTTGCGCACGGTTACTGGCTCGACGGGACGTTCTTTGTGACCTCGCTCGTCTAAGACCAAGAATTCGAAGAGCCTAACCGGCTCGAACGAGGAGGCCCCGCTACCGGCGGGGTCTCTTCGCATTATTGGTGGTCCCCGCAACTGCGCAGCGAACAACCCCGGCTCCCTGCGTTAACACATCGCACGCTTCGCTTGTGAACCACGGCGTAGTATACTCGCAGCCATGACGACCCTAAGAACCCAAACTGGGCCGCTTGCTGAAGAAGAGCTGCGGCGCATCGACGCATACTGGCGAGCGGCGAACTACCTCTCGGTCGGGCAAATTTACCTTCTCGCCAATCCGCTCTTGCGCGAACCGCTGGCTGCCGAGCACGTGAAGCCGCGCTTGATGGGCCATTGGGGCACGACGCCCGGGCAAAATTTCGTCTATGTGCACCTCAATCGTGCGATCGTTGCACGCGATCTCGACACGATCTATATCGCAGGTCCCGGCCACGGTGCCCCGGGGATCGTGGCCAACGTGTACCTCGAGGGAACGTACAGCGAATACTACCCGCACGTTTCCCAGGATGAAGCCGGATTGCAGCGGCTGTTCAAACAGTTCTCGTTTCCCGGCGGCATCCCGAGCCACGTCGCGGCCGAGACGCCGGGCTCGATTCACGAGGGCGGCGAACTCGGGTATTCGCTGGCCCACGCGTTCGGCGCCGCATTCGATAATCCCAAACTGCTCGTAGCTTGCGTGATCGGCGACGGCGAGGCGGAGACAGGTCCCTTGGCGACGAGCTGGCACGGAAACAAATTTCTTAATCCGGTCTCCGACGGGGCCGTTCTGCCCATCCTGCACCTGAACGGCTTCAAGATCGCGAACCCTACCATCCTCGCGCGCATTCCTTCGTCCGAGCTCATCGAGCTACTTGAAGGTTGCGGCTGGAAACCGTACTTCGTCGAAGGTCACGAACCCGAAGCGATGCATCAGCTCATGGCGCGCACGCTCGATGCTGTTCTCGACGAGATCGCTGCGATTCAGCACCGAGCGCGCACGAACGGCTATACCGAGCGGCCTCGTTGGCCGATGATCGTTTTGAAAACGCTCAAGGGCTGGACGGGTCCGAAAGAAATCGATGGCTTGCGGGTCGAGGGCTCCTGGCGAGCACATCAGGTCCCGATCGAGGCTGCACGGACGAACCCGCAGCACCGGGCCGCGCTCGAAGCGTGGATGAAAAGCTATCGCCCCGAGGAGCTGTTCGATTCGAGCGGCCGGCTCGTCGAGGAGTTGCGGAACCTCGCACCCTCGGGACACCGGCGCATGGGCGACAACCCAAACGCAAACGGCGGAAAGCTATTGACGCCCCTCGACCTGCCGGACTTTCGCGCTTACGCCCTGACCGTCCGGCCCGGGGTAACGGTCGCCGAGTCGACCCGCATCCTGGGCGAATTCTTGCGCGACACGGTGCGCGGCAACGCGCGCAGCTTTCGCACGTTCGGGCCCGACGAAACGTCGTCGAACCGGCTCGATGCGCTTTTCGAGGCCACCGGCCGGCGTTGGATCGCCGAAACCGAACCGGCCGACGACGAGCACCTCGATCCCGAAGGCCGCGTGCTCGAGGTCCTGAGCGAACACCTCTGCCAAGGCTGGCTGGAAGGGTACCTGCTCACGGGACGCCACGGCTTCTTTTCTTGCTACGAGGCCTTCATTCACGTCATCGATTCGATGTTCAACCAACACGCGAAATGGCTGAAGGTCTCGCGCGCGATTCACTGGCGCGAACCGATCGCTTCGCTAACCTACCTGCTGACGTCGCACGTGTGGCGGCAGGACCACAACGGGTTCTCGCACCAGGATCCCGGTTTCATCGATCACGTCGTCAACAAGAAAGCCGACGTCATCCGCGTCTATCTGCCCCCGGACGCGAACACGTTGCTGTCGGTTGCCGACCACTGTCTGCGCAGCCGCAATTACGTCAACGTCATCGTGGCGGGCAAGCAGCCGGCTCTGCAATACCTTGACATGGAGAGCGCCGTCGAGCACTGTACGAAGGGGATCGGCGTGTGGGACTGGGCCGGCAACGATGCGGGTGCCGAACCCGACGTCGTGATGGCTTGTGCCGGAGACATCCCGACGCTCGAGACGCTGGCCGCCGTCGCCTTCTTAAGGGAGCAGTTCGCCGACGTGCGGATCCGCGTGGTGAACGTGGTCGACCTGATGAAATTGCAGTCGCCAAGCGAGCATCCCCACGGTTTGCCCGACGCCGACTTCGACGCGCTCTTCACGGTCGACAAGCCGGTGATTTTCGCGTACCACGGCTACCCGGCGTTAATTCACCGCTTGACGTACCGCCGCCGGAACCACGACAATCTCCACGTCCACGGTTATAACGAAGAGGGGACGACGACAACCCCATTCGACATGACCGTCGTCAACGAGCTCGACCGCTTCCATCTTGCCGGCGCTGCCGTCGACCGCATACCGCGGCTGCGAGATCGCTCGGCTCACATCAAGGATACGATCGCAAATAAGCTCATCGAGCATCGCGCCTACATTCGCGCCCACGGCGAGGACCTGCCGGAGATTGCGGACTGGACGTGGCCGGGCGGCAGTTAAGGTAAGCCGATGAGCGACGCGGTCCTCGCGCTCAATGCAGGTTCGTCAAGCCTCAAGTTCTCGCTCTTTGACGTGGAGCGCGAGCTTACGAGCGCCGAGGCGTTGGCGCACGGTTCGGTGAGTGGAATGCCGCACGAGCCGCGCGTTCGCATCGCGGATGGCAGCGGAGCACTCCTGGAGGATCGCAGCCTCGAAAACGTTGCGGGCCACGAGCCGGCCATGGCGTACGTCTTAGGTTGGATCGACCGGGAACGCAGGAATCGTATCGTCGCCGTCGGGCACCGTGTCGTGCACGGCGGAGCGCGCTTCTTGGAACCGGTCGTCGTCGACGACGCGGTGCTCGCCCAGCTCAAAGAGTACATCCCGATGGCGCCGCTTCACCAGCCTCACAACCTTGCCGCGATCAAAGCGTTCAAACGGCTCCATCCCCGCGTACCCCAGGTGGCGTGCTTCGATACCGCCTTTCATCACACGCAGCCGCCGCTTGCGACCCAGTTCGCGCTCCCAGAGGCGCTGTCTGCGCGGGGAATTCGACGCTACGGATTCCACGGTCTTTCTTACGAATACATCGCTTCCGTCTTGCCGTCTTATCTCGGCGAGCTTGCCGAAGAGCGCGTCATCGTGGCGCATCTCGGCAGCGGCGCGAGCATGTGTGCGATGCGATATCGGCGCAGCGTGGCGACGACGATGGGGTTCACGGCGCTCGACGGACTAATGATGGGCACGCGATGCGGCGCGATCGATCCAGGCGTGGTCTTGTATCTGCTCGATAGCGGCATGTCGGGCACAAACCTTTGCGATCTCCTCTGGGAGCAGTCCGGGTTGCTAGGCGTATCGGGAGTAAGCGACGATATGCGCGAGCTGCTGGCCAGTACGAGCCCAAGTGCGGCCCAGGCGATCGACCTCTTCGCCTATCGGATCGTGCGCGAAGTCGGCTCGCTCGCCGCCGCGCTCGGCGGTCTGGACGCATTGGTTTTTACCGCCGGCATCGGAGAGAATGTCCCGTCGGTCCGGCGGGCGGTGTGCGCGCAGCTCGCCTGGCTCGGAGTTCACCTGAATGGTGCCGCCAACGATGCTAACGCGCGCCAGATTAGCGACGCGACCGGCTCGGCCGCGGTGTGGGTGATTCCAACCGACGAGGAAGCGATCGTCGCGCGTCACGTCGTGCGCCTCCTGCGCCTCGATGCAAACTCGGCTTGATCGTCCGCGCCTGGTCGCAGCTCTTCTTTGACCGCGCGCCGCAGGTGCAGCGGCCGCCGCACCTTAATTGCAGAGTAACTGGGGAGGCGCTCGAATGAAACGTGCGTTCGCGATCGTGGTCGCGGCGGCTGCGATCCTTACCGGGTTCCAGACGTACGCCCGCGCCATGTCCGCGACCCGCGTCGTACCGGTCGCGCCGGGGGGCGCCGACTACATCGGCGCGTCGAACGACGTTTTGGCTGCGCATGGTTTTCCGCCGCGCCCGGTAGCGCCCTTCGATTCCGATCGGTACCAAAGGTGGATGCGCGTGATGCGCGCCGCGCGCGTGCCGCTCGACGTTCAGTTCATTCCGATGCAGCAGCTCACGCCCCTTCGCGTCTTTCAGCCCGATTGGGCCGGTGCCGTTCTCTTCGCCCCCGGAGCCCAGCCGATGAGGATTCCGCAGTACCGGTTCAGCGAGGTCGAGGCCGAGTGGACCGTTCCCGTCGCGAAGCCGACGATCAACTGTTCGAACCGATGGGAGCCGAGCGACGGTTCGTCGCTTTGGGTCGGGCTTGACGGCTGGATGAGCACCTTTGTAGCGCACGCTAAAGGCAAAGACGGCAAGTATCACACCTACGACTCGACCGATGTGCTGCAAGCCGGTTCGGAATCGGATGTTGCTTGCTACAGCGGCGGCCCCATCGGCAACTACCCGACGTCATCCTATTTCTGGATCGAATGGGCCGGTACGAAAAACATTGCGGTACGGCGCAACTCGCGGAACTTACCGGTACGCGCCGGCGACACGATCTACGTACGGATCGCAGCCGAAACGAAGGGACCGGCCGCGTGGCAGCGCGCCACGCTTTGGTTCGTTAACGAAACGACCGGCTATTATCTTCCGGCGCGGACATTTCATTCCGGCTGTGTCGATTGCGGCACGCCATATCAACGTCCCGCGACGCTCTTCGGCGACACGGTCGAATGGATGGCCGAAGCGACCTTCTACAGCGCCGAAAAGAAATCGCTGCCGAACACCCTCGACGACTTCGGAAACGTCGCGATGGCCGGCGCGTACGCTACCGATCAAGATGGAACCTTGTATTCGCCGGAGCAACCTGGCGCCGCTACCGCGAACATCGATTGGATGACTTGGCAAGGAACGCCACTAGCGCAAGGCGGTACGTTGCTGGCGTGCAGCGCGATCGAAGGCCCGTCGACCGTGACCGTCGCGCGCGCGCCCTACGTTATCGCAACGCCCGGTCAACAAGGACAGCTCGAGCCAAAGCCCCAGCGCTGCCGCTAGACGCGAAGCCCTTCGATTTCGCGAACCGCCCGCGCTGCTGCAGAAGCGGCTGATTGCTTGCGATCGGACCAGGAGCATAATTTCCGTCCTCGCCCTGTTCTCAGGAAGAAGTTTTTGCGCGCGCGCGGGGGATTGACATGCACTGCAGCGCGTGGGTTACACTAGCGGGCGCGCCGGTCTCGCGCAAGCCAAGGGGGAAAAGCTCGCAGCAAACCGGCGCAATCCTTTGAGAAGTCGGCGCGATTGCGCCGCGAGGAGCTACGATGAACGGCGAGCCATCAGACCAACGCGCCGCCCAACTCAGCAAGTACGTCGAAACTTCGACGGAAATATACAGGCTCGTCGGCGAGGCGTTTGCGGGTGCGGCGCAACGTGCGCTGAGCAACGCGAAGGCCGCCTACGAGATCCTGTCGACTCCCTACGCGTCGCGAAGCTTCGACGGCGTGTACGCGGAAGCGTGCGATCGCGGCGTGAAGCTCGTGGAGCTGGCGCGCACCGAGCTAGAGACGCGCAGCACAAACGCCGCCAAGCTGGCGAAGGACCTCAGTGCGCGCGGCGATCTGCTCCGCGAGACTCAGGCTCAATTGGTAAGTGAAGCGCTGCGCAACGGCATGTCATCGCTCAAGCCCGTGATCGAAGCGCAGGTCGATGAAGCGAAGAGCTTCACGAAACTGATGGACGCGGCTTCGGGATCGTCGGTAGGGGCGGTTATCTAGAGGTACCGCCGAAGAACCACGACGTGGGTCGAGCCGTCTCCGAGACGGAGGCGGACGGACGTTCCCGGCGGGCCGTGGAGGATCGCACGAACGCGCGCGCGGTCCCGTGCCGCGACGGCGCGACCGTCGACGGCAACGATGCGCTCGCCGGCCGGAATGCCTGCCCAAGCCGCGGGCGTCCCGCCCAAGACGAAGCCGACCACGAGCGCACCCGACTGCGTCGCAAGTCCTAGGCCGCCACGGTCGCCGTAGGCACCCGCAGTCGCATCGCCGCCCGGTCGGAAATCGATGCGCGCGTGAGCGTAGTCGAAGACCAGCGTCCAGCGGCGCAGAATGCCGTCCCCGACGTTAGCCACGACCGTCGGGCTGCTGAGCGAGCCGCCGCGATGCGTCATGAGATCGACGATCGGCGCCCGGACGACGTTGTTCGCCAAGCGCAAGACGTGCGCGCGTACGAGATAGATCGTATAGCGTCCGCCGACGCCGCTTGCGAGGGTCGTAACCGATGCATGCAGCCGCGAGATCAGCGCGTGGCTGCGAACGATTGCGGCGTTGACTTGCGCGGTCAGATTGCTTCCCGTGTCGATCGAAAACGCGCCCGGCACGTCGTCGAGCGCACCACGCAGCTGCGGCTGACGATCGAGAAACGCGAACGTCGCGGCATGAACCGGCGGTCCGAATGCGGCTGCGCGCGAAGCCAGCGCGAGCGAACCGTGGGCCATGTCGAGGCGCGCCGCGAATCGCGCCAATAGTTCGTAACCAACGATGCCGTCGACGCCGGGCAGCGCATCGTCGGCAAGGACGATGAACGGCTGCGCGCGTAGCTCGGCGGCGCCGACGCCCAGCGAACGCGCGCGCGCATACCGGATCGCAGCAACGTCCGGGCCGCCGCCGGCGACGATTCCGCCGCCGCTGACCGTCAGGCCGGCTCGCCGAGCGGCGCTTTGCGTGATGACGTTTTGCCCGCCGGTATCGAGAATGAAGCGCAACGCTTGGCCGTCGACGCGTACCGTTAGCAGTGGGGAACCGCCCGTCATTGAAATCGGCACGCGCGTGATGCCGGCGAGCGACGAATCGCGCGGTGGAGCGGGCGGCGCGAACGTCACCGGCGCAGATGATGAGCTTTGGGCCGCGAGGACCTGAGCGGTCCATACGCCGTTCTGCGCGGCCCGTGACTCGATGCGCGAGGGCAGCCATAGGCCCCCCGCGTGACGGTAGCCCGAAAAGGTGACGACGACGCGATCGGTGCCGCTGTGCACGACGGCGCGGGGCAGCGGACCACGCGTCGCCCGCACCAAGGCCGACGACCACTCCAGTATCTCGTTCCGTTCGTCGACGTTCCCTTCGATGCGCGGCATGCCGGTCGCATCGGCTCGCCACGCGCGCACGCCGTCGAAACCCTCAGCTTCGCTTGCGGGACCGGTTGCAAACCGGCGCACGAACCAGCCCGTACGACGGTCGACGTCGAGCGTGCCGGTGCCGAGGATGCCGTACGCGACGACTTCGAACTGAACGTGCAGGTAGCGCGGACCGGCGAGCGGCGCACTTGAAGTGCCGAGCGCAAACGCGAGGGCCCCGATCACTGCGCGTCCCGCTCCGTCGCGAACAGCGCGAATGCGACCTCGGTTGGTCGCCCGCCGGCATCGTTCGCCTCGTATTCGGCGAGAAGCGCGCCGAGCCGCGCGCGCAATTCTTGGCGGCGCGCGTCGCTCAAGGTCAGGAATTTGCGGCCCACTAAAACGTCATCGTCCTCGCCCGGGCGCTCGGTGCCGGTCAGCGCACGCGCGCGCAGATCCCCGGCGACGGCTTCGAGGATCGCCGCTTGGCGGTCCGCGATCTGCGGCTCGGAGGCCTGACCCGCGAGCAGCTTCCGGTCGACCCGGAACCCTCGGGCGACTGCGCGATAGCGGCGCTCTTCCAACCCGGCAACGACGCGGGTCTCGACAACCCGAACGATCCCGTGCCGCTGCAGCAGCTCTAAATGGTAGTAGAGGCGCGTGCGCGCCAGCCCCAGGCGCTCGGCAAGTTCGCGCGCGCTCAGCGGCTCCTGGATGAGCAGCGAGACCAGGCGGTGGCGCTGGCTGTCGACCAGGATCTGAAGGACCTCGAGGTTTCCGATCGGCAATTCACTAGCGATTTCAAGTGTGTTCACCATAATTTGAATGTTCATATCATATTGAACGGGTGAGCGCAAGAGCCTACGGGGCACGGGCCCGGCAATTGAAAAAGCCCGTGGTTACGGGCTTTTTCAAGTGGTGGGCACGATAGGTTTCGAACCTATGACCTCTACAGTGTCAATGTAGCGCTCTCCCCCTGAGCTACGCGCCCCCGTCGGTTCCGGCTTGCCGCGCGGGGCATTCCGAGCGGTTCGCGCCGTCTAAACCGCCCCCTCCCTCGGGCCGGTCCTCGCTAGCCGCAAGGGAATGGGGCCAGGCGGGCTCTCGCGCGTGCGCGCGAGGTGAAAAACAGGCCGATAACCTACTTGCATGGCCCTCGCACACCGAATGACCATTACGCTGCCTCGCCTTTTTTCGGGTAGCGCAACCGAGCCACAGCGCCGCTTGTCGCTGAGCGTCATCGCGTTGCTCTTGGTCAGTTTTGTCGTGGCGACCCCGGTGGCCGGAATTTCGCTCGTACAGATCCCGGGCTTCACCCCGGCTTACAGTTCCTTGCTCGTCGTCGCCGACTTGCTCACCGCGGCCCTGTTGCTTCTTCAGGTGCGAGCCAGCGGCTCGGTGTCGATCTCCGTGCTCGGTGCGGGCTATCTCCTCACGGGCTGCCTCGTTGTGGCTCAGATGCTCAACTTTCCCGGGGTGTTTGGACCGCTTGGACTCATGGGCGGCGGGGCGCCGGCGGCGAGTTGGCTTGGCGTCTTTTGGCACGGACTTTTTCCGCTGTTCGTGACGGCGTACTTCATCGTCGCGAAGCTCGTGCCGGACCGGCCGGGCGCGGAAGTCCGCTACGCCCGCTCCATCGCATTGTTGCCCTGGTCGGTCTTCGCCGTAGCAGCGCTCCTGATCGATCTCGCGCTGCATAGCGAATCGCTCCTGCCCAATGCCCTTTCGTGGACCGACTATTCACGCTTCGTCACCTCAGGCGTCGGACCGCTTCTTTTCGTGATGAACCTGCTGGCGATGGTAACCTTCGTGCGCCGCAACAATCGCGCCAACATGATCGAGATGTGGTTGGGCGTCGCAGTGCTGGCTTCGCTGCTCGACACGTCGCTGTCGCTGATCGCGCAAGGCCGCTTTTCGTTCGGCTGGTATCTCGCGCGCATCGACGGTGTGCTCGCGAGCAGCGCGGTCCTGGTCGCGCTCGCCTACGAGTACGGCCGGTTGCAGCGGGTCGAGCGAAACGTGCGAGAGCAAGCGGCGATCCAAGAGCGTGAAACCGAACGGCTCCGTTTTCTGTCCGCCGCCGGACGCATTCTAGGAGAGTTCCTCGAGCTCGAATCAATGATCGCTTGCCTCGCACGGCATACGACGAAACTCCTCTGCGATCGTTGCGTTGTTGCCGTTTGCGAGCGGGGCGCCGATCGCTGCGCGCTGGGTGTCGCCGACTTCGACGCCGATGTCGAGCGCGACCGCGAGGCAACCCTGCGGCGTTGCAGTCCAGCCGAGGCGTTCGCGCAACTGGAAGCGACCCGCGCAATCGAGACAGGCGCGGTTCAGGTCTGGGAAGACCCCTCCGGCGATCATCATATGGTCGCGCCGATCGAACGAAAGGGCGAGATCGTCGGCGTCATCGCGTGCGCGCGCGCGCCTCGTCGTGAGGCCTTTAGTTCGGCCGAAGTGGCGCTGGCCGAAGAACTGGCGGCCCGGACGGCAGCCGCTATCGTTAACGCCGGCTGTTATCAGCGCGAGCGGCATTTGGCTGACGCGCTTCAGCGTGCGATGTTGCCGGCGGTGCTGCCGCAGCTCGCCGGGGTCGTCTTTGACGCATTGCACGTGCCGGCCGGAACCGACGCCGACATTGGCGGGGATTGGTACGACGCGTTCGAGCTGCCTGGAGGTCGTGTCGTGTTCTCCATCGGCGACGTCGCCGGGCGCGGGCTCCCGGCAGCAATCGTGATGGGCAAAGTCCGTCAGGCTGTTCGCGCGTTCGCACTGACCGACGCGGATCCACGCGCGATCGTCGCGAACCTCGATCGCATGCAGCGCCTCGACGGCGCATTGCTCGTGAGCGCCATTGTCGGCGTCGTCGATCCCAGCGCGCGCCTCTTGACGTATGTCAACGCCGGACACCCAGGCCCGATCCTCGCCGAAGGCGACGAGCTCGAGCTGCTGGAGCTGCCTCGCACGCTGCCCCTCGGCTTGATCGATGGAGAAACGCTGAATGCGCGAACCATCGCCCTGCGGCCGGGCCAAGTCTTGGTGTTCTATACCGACGGCCTGATCGAGATGCGAAAAGACATTGAAGCCGGCGAAGCGCGCTTATGCGAGGTGGTCAGGAACGTCGTATCGTCGACCAGCCTCCACCCGTCGGCGGCGATCGGTGCCGCGATGTTCGACACGGCGCCCGGCGACGACGTCGCGATTCTGACTATCGGCGTTCCGCTGAGCCCGCGCACGACCCTCGACGTTCAATTGCCGGCGACCGCCGATAGCGCTCGATCGCTGCGCCGTGCCGTACGGCGCGTCGCGCGCGAGGCGGGCATCGGACCCGAGCGTCTGTTCGCACTCGAGGTCGCGGTCGGCGAAGCCGTTGCCAATGTTATGGAGCACGCCTACGGAGCGTCGACGGGCAACATCCGCTTGCGCGCCTTCGGAACGTCTACCGAGGTCTCCGTCGAGATCATCGACTTTGGCCGCTGGCGCGCCCCGCGCAGCGAGGGGCGCGGCCATGGGCTCAATCTCATCAAGCAACTTTGTCCGTCGGCTGAAATCGTCAGCGACGGGCGCAGCACCCGCGTCCGCCTTTTGGAGCCGATTCCAGCATGATAGCGAACGACCTCGATATCGCCCTGATTGCCGATGGCCTCTATCCGATCGTCTCCGTGAAGGGCGAGTTGGATCACCTCGGGATCGATCGCTTCGAGCGCATCGCGCAGCAGGCTGCCGATCTCGATCTCGGTGTCGTAATCCTGTCGCTTGTCGACGCGGCCTACTTCGACAGTTTAACGGTGCATGCCATCATGGCATACCGCGCCAGGTTAGAGGCGAATCGGCAGCGCCTGGTTGTCGCCGTACGCGAGCGCGGCACACCACGCAGGATCCTCGACATCGTCGGCGTCACGACTCGCGTCCCGACCTATCCAACGCTCGAAGCTGCAATAGCGGCTGCCCCCGAACTGACCTTGCGCAAAGAGTTGGGCACCAAGAGCCAGACGACCTAGCGTTCGAACTCCGCGATGCGGTCCCGCCAATCTTGCGGTACCGGAATCGTCTGGTTCGTGACGTAGTTCATCGCGACCAGCACCGAATAGATGTGCGCGCAGCGTACGTCCTTGTCGTCGCTCCAGACCTCGAACTCGAAGTCGAACGACTTTCCGCCGATGCGCGGGATACGCGTACCGATGGCGACGCGCTCGCGGTAAAGAATCGGCTTCTCGTAGACGACCTTCGTCTTAGCGAGAATCATCCCGTGCTCGCCGCCGACGTCGGCCCCCAGGACTTCGGCCGCGTAGTCCGTGCGCAGCGTCTCCGCCCAGCGCAGGTAGGCGACGTTGTTGGCATGCCGCAGGATGTCGACATCGGAGAGCGGCACGCGGAAGCGGCTCGCGAACCGATAGCCCTCGAGCACGCTAGAGGTCTTTCATATCGAGCGCGGCGTCCGCTTGAGCCCAAGCGGTCTCGAACGCGTGCTCGACCGTGGCGGCTTCCGCCGTTTGCCCTTCGCGATCGAGCGTCTTGGCGAGGCCGAAGAGCGAGCGCGGATTCTGCGGATTCTTCACCAGGTCGGTTCGAAAGACGCGTTCCGCTTCCGCGTATTTTCCGGCGCGAAAGAGCGCACCCCCAAGGGTCTCGCGGACCGGAAACCACCACTGCGGCGGTTCGCGATAGCCGAAAGCGTCCTGGACGGCAACGGCAGTTTGGAGCGCCGAGATCTCGCCGGCGCGCTCGCCCCGCGCGGCGTCGATACGCGCTGTCAGCAGTAGCACGGAGATCTTTCCGCGATCGTCGGTGACCCTCGTCAGCGAATGCAAGCGGCGCTGCGCATCCTCGAGGTTCCCAACCGCGACATCGGCCGCTCCGCGTTCAAGATCGAGACTGCTCGTTTGCAAAGTGCTCCAATGCCGGAACCGATAGTCGACTTCGTCGGCCTCCGCGCGATTATCGCAGGTCGAAGCGAGCGCCTTCGCGCGCGCGTATTCGCCTGCCATCATGAATGCGTACACGCCGAAAAGGCAGTCGTGACCGAGGTAGCCCCCATGGTCGGCGGCCCCATCGGCAAGATACGCCTTGAGGCTCGCAACCGCGCGTTCGTTGGCGAGGCCGGCGGCGTCGTAATCGCCGACGTGGGCGAAGATGTGGGCCGGCATGTGCGTCAGATGCTCTGCTGCCGGCTCGAAATGCATGGCGGCGAGGCGTTGCGCTGCATCGAGCCCGTCTTCAGGATGGGGCGACTCTTCGACGGCGTGGATCAAGAAGTGATTCGCCCCGACGTGGAGCGGATCGCGCGCAAGGACGGTCTTGAGCCGCGCGATGATGTCGAGTGTTTCGGGTCCGGGCTTTCCATCCGGGGACCAGTAGCCCCAGGGCGTCACGTCGAGCTCGGCCTCGGCCGTGAGGGTTTGTACGTCGTCGTCTGCGGAATACGCGGTCGCGACCGTGCGCATCGCATCGGCATAGGCGCGCGTGGAGCGATCGGCGTCGCCCGGGTGGTCGAACGCGTAGCGCTTGGCCGCCGCCTCGATCAACGCACGCTCGACGGACTGCGCAGATCCATCGAGCGCCTCAGCTCTCAGGATGGCGGTGTGCCCGAGATGTGCCTTGACCGCGTCGTAATCCGTGTTGATGTTGGGGCCGTAGGAAAGCGCGATGCCCCACTGAGCCATCGCGAGCGCCGGATCTAGTTTCGCCGCGCGCTCGAACGAGCGACGCGCCGCTTCGGGATTGAAGGCATAGAGCAGCGTAAGACCGTCGTCGAAAGAAGCCTGCGCGTCGGCGTTCTGAGTCGCGACCGTGCGGTGCGCGCGAACGAACGCTTGCGGCGACGGGCTCTGCGCGCTCGCCGGTCCGAGCGCGAGACAGAGGAGGAGGGCAAGCGTGCCAGGCCAACGTTGCATGCCACCCGCGTTCTGCGGGTGGACAGGCCGAAACCTATGGGGTATACTCCGACCTCGTCGGGCAGGGGGGATTCAACCGGGCGCGTAGCTCAGTGGGAGAGCATCCGCTTCACACGCGGGGGGTCGTTGGTTCAATCCCAACCGTGCCCACCACCCGATCTGGCGTTGTAGCTCAGTTGGTTAGAGCGCCGCCCTGTCACGGCGGAGGTCGAGGGTTCGAGTCCCTTCAACGTCGCCACTTTCGAGCGCCGGATCCCGCGGTCCGGCGCTCGGCTTTCATCGCGAGCCAGGCGCCGCCGCGCTCCGCTTTCGGAAGGGAGCACCGCCCAAAAAAACGCATCCACCCCTCGGACGCCGAGATAGCTCAGTCGGTAGAGCACAGGTCTGAAAAACCTGGTGTCGCCAGTTCGATTCTGGCTCTCGGCATACTCTTAAACGCCCGTCCCATAGGGTTTGGGCGTTTTCCTTCTTTGAGAGCCGGCCGCCAATTCATCCGTTTTCCCTAACTGCCCGGCCCGTCGACCCCGGTCAGGACCAACTCGGCACGATGTCTTCCCTAAACCGGACCTGTTGTCGCGAATTTAGTTGTCGCTACGATCCGCCTCAAACCGTCTGCAACGGGGATTTCTCGGCATTCGATGTGGGTGGGAGAGCCGCCATTCTTCATTTTTTCCTCAGCCAATACCCAGCCAATTATAGAGAAGCTGTTAAGTGTTTTGCTCAATTCAAGTGAAATGGCCCCGCATCTTTCGCGGTCGCATCGACCGCTAAGCACGCGTTGAAACTCGCATGATCGCGCCTTGGCAAACCCCCGCTTTGCCTCACTCACGCGAGAATCTGCGTTGATCGCCACTCGGCGATTGCGCGTGACGATCGATTCCAACTGTACGCTTCGACATCAAGGCGAGTAACGGGTGAAGACAAAGTCCGTAGCTCTTCTGGGGCGTGACATGCGAAGCAGCTGATTCTACAATATGGTCAGGCTTGCCGTCGCGAAGGGAGACATCGCTGCGCGTTTCCCGGGATACAGCGTCGATGGCACGATCACGTTCTCCAACTACGCGCCGAACGCGCCGGTCTCACCGTCGGTCTTTGTGACGCCGACCGTGATGACGCAGTCCATACCGGCGACGAAGGAAGATTGGGGGAGTGAGCCTTAGTTACTTCCTCTGCGCGAGTGGGGTTGATAGCGTTTAGACTGACCATCGGCTGAAGTGAGGTGACCAGTGTTCGCAAAAACAAAACCGCGTGACGCCGGCTTTATTATTGCGGCGTTATTCTGCGTTGGCCTGGCTGGCTGTCAAGGCCGAACCAAAGCTGCCGCGGACGTCGACTGGGCCCACTACGATGGCGATTATGCTGCAACGCGCTTCGTCGATCTCTCCGAGATTACGCCACAAAACATCAAGCAGCTTCGTCCCGCGTGCGAGATCCTGCTCGGTGATGAGGGGCCGTTCCAAACTGCTCCCCTGATCGTCGACGGCACACTGTACGTGACGACTGGACAGCGGACGGGCGCGTTCGATGCGGCGACCTGTCGTAAGAAATGGGTGACGGCGTACACGATGGAACAAACGCCGCTCGCGCTAGCGAATCGCGGTGCAGCACTTCTGGACAATCGGGTCTTCCGCGGCTTCGGCGACGGCCGTTTGATCGCGATGGATGCGCGCGATGGCCACGTGCTCTGGAAGGTCAAGGCCGTCGAACCCAAACTCGGCCAGTTCCTGACCTCCGCACCGGTGGCTTGGAATGGTCTCGTTTTTATCGGGGCCGCCGGAAGCGATTGGGGAGCACGCGGTCAGATGATGGCGTACGACGCCGCATCGGGAGCGCGCAAGTGGCTGTTCTACACTGTTCCCAGCGGAAAGAGCGTTGGAGCTGATACGTGGAAAAAGCCCCGCACGGTTAACACCGGCGGTGGCGCGATGTGGTCGTCATATACGTTGGATCCATCGACCGGCGAGCTCTTCGTTCCGGTCGGCAACCCTGCGCCCGACTGGGCTCCTAGTCTGCGACCGGGAGCCAATCTCTTCACCGACTCGGTGGTCGCGCTCGATGCGAAGTCGGGCAAACTGCTGTGGTGGTATCAGTTGGTATCGAACGATTCGCATGATTACGATCTCGGCGCGCCGCCGGCACTGTATAATGACGCGAACGGCGTCGCACTGGTGGCGGCAGCCGGAAAAGATGGATACGTCCATCTCATCGATCGCACGACACATAAACAGCGTGTAAAAACCGCGATCTCCACCTTGAGGAACAATACGGTCGACCCAAAGGCGGCCGGCGTCGATACGTGCCCGGGGCCGCTCGGGGGAACCGAATGGTTCGGGCCGTCGGTCGACACGACGCGCAAGCTGCTGTTCGTGCCATCCAACGATCTCTGCGGTATCTACGCGCTCGATCACACGACAGATACGCAGGGCGTGGCGTTCTACGGCGGCACGTTCAAGCCGACCGGAAAGCCGTCGGGGTGGGTAACCGCGCTCGACGACACGAGCGGCGCAATCAAGTGGCGCAAGCACCTGCCGGCGCCGAGCGTTGCTGGCATTGTTTCAACGACGAGTGCGATTGTGTTCGCGGGCGACTTGGCCGGAAACGTGTACGTCTTCAACAGCGCAGACGGTTCGCAACTCGCGCGCTGGACGATGCCGGGCTCGATCGCGGGCGGGATCGTTTCCTATACGGTCGCGGGAAGGCAGTACGTTGCGGTTCCGAGCGGCGGCGTGTCGCGCTACTTCGGCGGGACGGGGGCGCCACTCGTGACCGTCTATAAACTAGGAGCGACGTCCACATATGTCGTCGACGCTCGAGCGCTCGCCGCGGCATCGACGCAAAGCGGGGCAGCGATCTTTGCTGCCAACTGTGCCGTGTGTCACGGTGCCGGCGGCGGCGGCGGGACGGCTCCCTCACTCAAAGGTGAGAGCTCGCGCAAGAACCTCGCGCAGACCATGGCGTGGATAGAAAATCCTGCGCCGCCGATGCCGAAGCTCTATCCAAGTCCTCTCGATAAGAGCCAAGTCGAAGCCGTCGCCGCGTACGTTCAAAAACTGAAGCCGTAGAGCGTTGAAATGCGCGAGGCCGCGTGTCAGTTCGACCTTAATGAACACGCTCCCGCGGCCGGCCCTGGCCTCACTTATGAGACTGCTCACCAAGGTGAGGGCCATAAGAGTCCGACTAGCGTTGAGCGCACGTTTAGGATAGTTCACTGTTTCACGTCCGGAAACGGCCGTGCGAGCGGAAAGAACCGCTTCCGACCTTTTCGCGCCTTCGAGTAAAATGACATATGGAGTCGTGCGGCCGATGATTCTGGCGGCCGGCTTCGATACGGGTCGACCAAGACGGCGAATGCCTCGGCTGAACCCGCTCGCGCCGCCCCGACGAGCTTAGCGTCCTCGAGGTCGGCGCTCAAGACGCTGTCGACATGCATAAATGCTCCCGACAAAATCTCCGGACGATTCCGGGATCGAACTCTAGCATCTCTTGGTGCAGCGTGAACGCGCCACGCACGAAGAGTGTGAGCGTGGCACTCTTCTGTTTTCAGTCCGATAGGCGCTAGTTCGACGCTCTACCCAAAGGTGAAAACGAACGCTCGAACGCCCGGATCGAGGAACTCGATCTCAAACGTCCGATCGGTCACCGCTCCGCTCTGCCGGATTAGCTGGTAGAGCCGCGGCTCGCGAACCTCGCCGGCGCCTGCGGCGCAGTCGACGCCGCAGTCGGCGCCGGGTGCGAAGCCATCAAGCGTAACGCGATAGCGAACGGGCGCACTGTCCTTCGCCAAGCCCAAAACTAAGTTTAGGTCGCGGCTATGAAAGCGGAACCGAATCTTCCCGAAAGGCGCTTCGAGTACCGCATTCTCGGGCCCGACGTCCCATGCGCCACCCAGTTGCCAGTGGTTCAATGTGAGCGCCGATAGATCTGTTACCATGCGCTCGGCGCGATTCGAGCCTATGTACGTCTCGGGCGATTGTTCGTGTTTGAAATCGGGAGCCTTCTGAACTCCCTCACCTGCTACGGTAACGATATTCGGACTAATCGCGCGGGCAGCGTTTTCTCCCAACAGCATCTGCAAGTCGCACTCGATCTCGACGTAGTCCCCCTCACCGAAGTAGCGATATCGAACTCGTCCTTGAGCATCGATGAGGTAAAATGCGGGCCACGCATCATTACCGAATGCGTTCCAAATCCGGTAATCGCTGTCCATCACGATTGGATACTCAAGCTGCAGGTTGCGAACTGCTGCCGCGACGTTCCCACGCTCCTTTTCAAATGAGAACTCCGGCGTATGTACGCCAAGAACCACTAAGCCCGCCTGCTTGTATTTAGCTGCCCAGGCCCGTATATATGGTAACGGACGCAAGCTGTTGATGCACGAGTATGTCCAGAAACTAATCAGCACAACTTTACCGAGCAGCGCCTCCGCATCCAACGGGACGGAGTTGATCCAAGCACTCTTGCCGGCAGTAGTGATCGCGACCGCGATCGCAGCGCCCTCGGCCCAGGCCGTGGTCATCATCGAGCAATCCTCTGCTCGAGAAAGGCGCGTTGCATAATCAGCTTACGGCCGTTGCATAGCGATGAGCTGTAGCCCGCATCGACCGATCGCACCCATAGGTGGCTATGGTATCCGGATTTCACTTGGGGATACATGCGTTGGAAACCGAGAGCGAGCAACGCATCGCGGTTATCGGTTGGCACGCAATGCAATCTCCGGAGTGCTCGCTCGATCTCTTCTCGGCTGTGGAAGATAGAGTCCATGACTGGGGCACCTCCATTTGACGAGATTGGCCGTTGAAGGGTCTGCGAACCAGAAGCGCATCCCGGAAAGCGGGATGCGCTTTCGGCCTGAGTGTTTCGTGCAGTTGCTCGCGCTTACGATCGCAGCGATTTGAAGCCCGCGCGAATCTCCTCTGAATAGAGTTTCGGCTGTTCCCAGGCGGCAAAGTGTCCGCCTTTCGCGACCTTGTGATAGTAGACGAGTTTCGGATACGCTTGCTGGGACCAGCTCTGCGGGGATGGATAGAGTTCGTCTGGGAAGACGCTCACCGCAGCCGGGATAGTAACGCCTTTGGCGCCGAAAAACCCAACCTTGCCCCAATTTTCCCAATACAGGCGGGCGGAAGAAAGGGCCGTGTTCGTCAACCACGCGATCGTGATGTTGTCGAGGACGTCGTCGCGCGTGAGGCCTTCGGACGCTCTCTCAACAAAGACACGCGTGATCAGCTCGTAACTGCGCGCGTCGTGGTCGAGGAAATACGCGGCCAGACCGACGGGTGAGTCCGCGATGCCGTATAGCGTCTGCGGCCGAAGCCCCATCTGGTACCCGTACGCAATGCCCTTTTGATAAACGAACTGCAGGCGATCGTAAGCGGCCTTCTCATCGGCTGAGAGACCCGCTGGCGCGGGCGCTCCAGAAAGAGCCGCCTTGTCAATGTCGGCTGGAAAGATGCCAGGCATGTTCGAGTGAATGCCAAGCAATTCCGGAGGAGCCAACAGGCCCAATTCATCGGTGACGATCGCGCCCCAGTCGCCCCCCGCCGCCACGAATTTTGTGTATCCGAGGCGCTTCATCAAGACCACCCAGGCCCGCGCAATGTGGCGCGCATCCCATCCGGTGTCGGTCGGTTTGCCTGAATATCCGTAACCCGGCAGGGACGGAATCACCAGGTCGAACGCATCGGCTGCGCTGCCGCCGTGCGCTATCGGGTTCGTCAGCGGATCGATGATCTTCATCTGCTCGATGATCGAACCGGGCCATCCGTGGGTGACGATCAGGGGCAACGCGTCTTCGTGCATCGACCGAACGTGTATGAAGTGGATGTCGAGCCCGTCGATCTCGGTGGTGAACTGCGGCAGTGCGTTCAGTTTTGCTTCGATCTTGTGCCAGTCGTATTCCGTCGCCCAATAACGCGCCAGCGCTTGGATCGTCGCTCGCTGTACGCCCTGAGATGCATCCGGAACCGTTTCCCGTTCGGGCCATTTCGTCGCGTCGATGCGCCGGCGCAATTCGGTGAGTTCGGCTTCCGTGACGCTCGCGTGAAATGGGTAAATTGCGGTCGCATCAATGCCCCTTTGTTGGGAAACTCGCGTCACTGCGGTAGTCCTTTCCGTAAGAGCGATAAGAGTTATCGCGCGACCAGCGTAGCAGCGCCGGCGTCGATTGCCGAGTCAGTCCGACTTCCACCCCGATCGATCTTGTTGCAGGTCCGTCAGCGGCATGCATAGAAGGCGCGAACGACGAGGAACGCTTCCTTGATCGCAGCTAGCTAGGGCCGGCCCGATATGAGTAAGAGCAGCTCCGCTACGACATTCGGTGAATTGCTCAAACGCCACCGACTCGCGCGCGGCATTTCGCAAGAGGCCCTTGCCGAGCGCGCTCGGCTGAGTGTTGATGCGATCGGTGTGCTCGAACGCGGCTTACGAAGAGCGCCTTATCGCGAGACGTTTTCTGTTCTTGCCGACGCCTTGGCGCTGTCTGCCGAGGAGCGGGCTGAACTAGATGTGGCTGCTGAGCAGGGCCGGCGACGGGCACCGCGGCGCGATGCACCTCCAGAGCTCAGGCACAATCTGCCTGTCCGGCTAACGTCCTTCGTCGGGCGTGACGAAGAGCTCGCCGAGATAACAGCTCTATTAAGAACGCACCGGATCGTGACACTGACCGGGTCGGGCGGGGTTGGAAAGACACGCATCGCAGTTGAGGCGGCCAAGAAGCTTCTCGGCGAGCATTACGACCAAGCGTGGTTCGTCGATCTCGCGCCTCTCGACAACGGAACGTTCGTCGCCGGCGCGATTGCTTCGGTCCTCGAAGCCCCCGTTGCGCAGGCTATCGACCCGCTGCGAGCGCTTGCAACCTGGCTCAAGTCACGCCGGCTGCTTCTGCTCCTCGACAATTGCGAGCACGTTATCGCGGATGCCGCCCAAGCTGCCGCCGTCATGGCGCGCGCTTGCCCTGGTATTACTGTCCTTGCGACGAGCCGGGAACGTTTGGCGGTGGAAGGTGAACGAGCGTATCGACTTCCGTCACTGCCCTTGCCGCCGAAGCTGCCGGATTCGGCGCACGAGGCGTTTTCATTCGCAGCTTTCCGCCTCTTCGTGGAGCGGGCTGAAGCGACGGGACTAAAGCTCGTGATCGCGCCGGACCGCTTGGGAAGCGTCGCGGCGATATGTCAGCAACTCGAGGGCATTCCACTCGCGATCGAACTCGCGGCGCCCCGTGCCGCGGCACTCGGTCTCGATGCGCTGCAAGAGCAGTTGAGCCAGCACTTCATCGTCGCCGGCGGCAGTCGAGACCTGCCGCAGCGCCAAAGAAGCATGCTCGCCACAATCGCTTGGAGTCATGAGCTGCTGAGTGAGCAAGAGCGAACGCTCCTTCGGCGTCTCGCGATCTTCCGCGGCGGCGCAACAATTGGGGCGATTGCGGCAGTCACCGCAGACGCCGCATTGACGGTCGACGTCATCCCGGAGATATTGTCGCAGCTCGTCGACAAATCGCTTCTTTCGGTCGTCCCTTCCGACAAGCAAACCCGATATACGATGCTCGAGTCCGTTCGTTCGTTCGCCCGAACCAAGCTCGTTGAAATGCAAGAACTCGAATGGGTCGCGCGAGCGCATGCCACCTGGCTTGCGGTGGCCGCCGACCGGAGCGAGGCGGCCTACCGGGAGATGTCGCAAAGCCAGTGGCTCCGCGAGCGGATTGCCGAGATTGACAATGTTCGCTCCGCACTCGAATGGACGACCAGCGAAGGCACGGAGCACGACGTCGTACTCGCTGGGCGGATCTTCGGCGGGTTTCGGGGCTTGTGGATTACAACGAAACAGCATGCGGAGTGCCGGCATTGGTTAGGAACGATACTTCCCCGGATCGACGCCGAACGCCATCCTCACATCGCCGCGCGACTCATGGCGACGCAGATTCAGGTTAGCGATGCCAAGCAAGTCCAAGCGGCAGCAACCGATGCCATTGCGCTGTTCGAGCGGATTGGGGACCGGAAGCTCCTCATGTCCTTCTACGCACACCTTGCATTCGAACAAGGTCGTTGCCACGACTTTGCCGCCGCAGAGCGCTCCTTAGACCTTGCTTTTGCGCTTGCCGACGAGGACCAGCTGCGGGGGTCGCGCAGATACGCCGACCTGGTGGAGATACGGGGCGGAGTTCGGGCTCGTAAGGGCGATACGGCTGAGGCGAAAGCGGACCTCGCCGAGGCCTTTCGGCTTCGCGAGGCGGACCCGGAAAATTATCGGCTGTACTACTATCGCGCACAAATCGAGTTCTGCGACGGCCATCTAACCGAATGCGTGGTACTCCTCGAAGAAGGCCTTGGTATGAGGGGCAAGTACGGGTGGGCTGGTAAAATTCTATTGATCCCACTGGTTGCCGCATATCTCGCGGTCGGTGAAGTCGACGCGGCGGCGAAGACCGGCGCCGAGCTGCTGGAATTCGCACGTTTCGCACCGCAAGCGACATGGTCAGCCATCTGGCACGTAGCGGCTGTTATCGCGCTTCGCGGGCACCCCGCGGAGGCCGTTCGGCTTGCCGGCTTCGCCGCGGCGATTAGCGACGTGCCGGACCCAGGCGCCGATCGGATGCGACGCTCGAGCCATGACATCCTAATGTCTTCCGCACGCCAACATTTCTCCGCCGAAACGATTGCCACGTTAACCGCAGAGGGGGCGAGGCTCGACCTTGACGCGGCCATTGATGAGGCCGTTAGGCTCTGCTCCTGAGAGGGTCCTAACTGTCCGGCTTAAGTGTCAGGACCGTCGGTGGGCCTCAGCAATCAGCGAGGTTACGATGCAGCAAATACTTTGCTGCCTCATCAGAAAGCATTTCCATGCTAGCTTACGATATCGATCGGCTGGAGGGCGACCTTGATCTAGAGCGGCGCCGTGAGCTGCGGACATTTCTCCTAGAGTGCCGCGCTCGCTTGATGCCCATCGATATCGGCCTTCCGCATACCCCACGCCGCCAAGTACCCGGCCTCCGGCGCGGAGAGGTCGCCGAGGTTATCGGCGTTACGACGGACTGGTACCGTGCGTTCGAGAGCGGAAGGCCGGTGAGGGTCTCGCCACAGTTTGTTTCTCGGCTTGCGAGAGTCTTAAACCTCTCACGCGCGCAAGAGCTGACCCTTTTTCGCCTGGCATTTGTCGAGATGTATCGGCTTTAGCGTAACAGAAAGATGGCGATCATCATCCGGTAACCGATCGTTTGCCGCGGCCGATGTCGTACGTTGCTCCGGTGACCGGCGTCGCACACCCCTCGCTGGTTTCTTTAAAGGCATCGCCGCTTCAGGAGCCGTCTATAAGCGAATCGATAACGCAGTCGCGATAAACCAGCAAGCCTCGTAGCGAGGACGGCGCGAAATGTACGTTGGACCAGCCGGACAGCGGCCGAAACGCTTGACTCGTCCGCCGTTCGGTCCACTGCTACACCGCAACGGCGACCTCGGTCGGCTCGCCCATCGGTGCGTTCGGTTCGAGCAGCGTCGCGCGCCGGCCACCGCCGACGCGCTCGCGGATCGAGGCGATCAGGACGTAGATCACGGGCACGAACAGCAGGTTCAGCGCCGTTGACACCAGCATGCCGCCGAACACCGCCGTGCCGAGCGAGTTGCGGCTCGCGCTGCCGGCGCCGCTCGCCCGGGTCAGCGGCAAGATGCCTAAGATGAAGGCGAGCGACGTCATGATGATCGGGCGCAATCGGGTCTCGGCCGCCTGTGCGACGGCTAGCGTCGCCGTCATCCCCGTTTCGCGCAGTTGGTTCGCAAACTCGACGATCAGGATGGCGTTTTTGCTGGCGAGGCCGATCAGCATCACGAAGCCCACCTGCACGAACACGTCGCTCGGCAGCCCCCGCAGGCCGATCGCCCAGAGCGCGCCGAGCAGTGCCAGCGGCACGGCGAGCAGGATGACGAACGGGTCCCAGAAGTTCTCGTACTGCGCGGCGAGCACGAGGAACACAAACACGATGCCGAGGCCGAACACGAGCGCGGCGAGATTGCCGCCCTCGATCTGGTCGCGCGTCAAGCCGAACCACGCAGAGCTCGTGCCGTGCGGCAGCTTCGCAGCCGCCAAGCGCTGCATCGCGGCGATCATGTCCCCCGTGCCGACGCCGGGTCGCGGCGCGCCGTCGATTTCGATCGAGCGCTCGAGGTCGAAGTGCGTGATTTCGGTCGGCGCCTTCACCGGCGAGACCGTCATCAGGTTGGAGAGCGGGATCAAGCCGCCTTGCGGCGAGCGCACGTACATCGCTTGCAACCCGGCAAGGTCCGAGCGGAACGGCGCGTCGGCCTGCACGTACACGCGATATGAGCGGTCGTGGAAGTCGAAATCGTTGACGTACTGTGAGCCCTCGAACACGCCGAGCGTCTGCGCGATCGTACCGAACGGTACGCCGAGCGCTTCCGTCTTCTCGCGATCGATGTCGAGATCGTCTTGCGGTGCATCGTCGCGGAACGAGGTGAACGCGCCGGCGAAGTGCGGATCCGTGTTCACCGCGCCGATCAGGCCTCGTGCCGAGTTCGTGAGGATGCTGAAGCCGAGATCGTCGTCGTCAAGCACTTCGAACTGAAAGCCGCCGAAGTTACCGATACCCTGCACCGACGGCGGATTGAACGCGAGCACTTGCGCGTCGGGCTCGCGCGCGAGAATCGGGTAGAGCCGCGCCAGGATCGCCTGGAAGGTATGGCTACTGCCCTTCCGCTCGCTCCACGGCTTGAGCGGAAGGAAATCGACGCCGCGATTCGGCGCGCTGCCGGTAAACCCGAAGCCGTCGAGCACGAAGACCCCTTCGGCTTCGGGGACGGCCGCGCGAATCTCACGCGCGACGCGCCGTGAGACGCGCTGCTCGTATGCCGCCGATGTGCCGATCGGCGTCTGCAGCACCACGATCAGGTAGCCCTGATCTTCGTCGGGGATGAACGATGTCGGCGTGCGCGTATAGCTGTACGCCGTGAGTGCTAGCGCGAACACGAAAATGCCGAGCATCACCAGCCGGTAGCGCACCAGTTCTGGGAGCAGCGCGTGGTACGACGACCGTAGCCGCGCGATCAGCCAGTTGATGAAGCGGAACGCCGTAGCGGTCGCGGGCTTCTGGTGCGCGAGCAATATCGCCGAGAGCGGCGGCGCGAGCGTGAGCGCGGTAAAGAGCGAGATCGAGATCGAGCACGCAATTGTCATCGCGAACTGCTTGTAGAGCAACCCGGTCGAACCCGGGAAGAACGCGACTGGGACGAAGACCGCGAGCAGCACGAGCGACGTTGCGATGACGGCACCCGAGATCTCGCTCATCGCCTCTCGCGCAGCGGCGAGCGGCGCCATGTGCTTTTCCTGAACGAAGCGCGCGATGTTCTCGATGACGACGATCGCATCATCCACCACCAGTCCCAACGCAAGCGTAAGGCCGAAGAGCGTGAGTGTGTTGATCGAGAAGCCGAGCAGCTTCATCAAGGCGAACGTTCCGATTAGCGAGACCGGGATCGTGATCATCGGAACCAGCGTCATCTTTGCGTTCTGGAGGAAAGCGTATATGACGAGCACGACCAGCACGATCGCGAACGCCAGCGTGATCGCGACCTCTTTGATGGACTCGCGCACGAATAGTGTCGCGTCGAAAGGAATCACGTAGGAGACGCCCTGCGGGAAGTTGGCCGACATCTCGTCGAGCGCAGCGCGCACCTTGTCTGCGACGTCGAGTGCGTTCGCGTCCTGCGATTGCACGATGGCAAAGCCGACGCCGTCCTCGCCGTTCCAGCGCATGGCGTTGGTGTAGTCCTCGGCCCCGAGCTCTACGCGGCCGACGTCGGAGATGCGCACGTAGCCGCCGTCGGGCGTCGTCTTGACGATGATGCGCGCGAACTGGTCAGGCGTGGTCAACCGGCCCTGCGCGTTGAGCTGGATCTGATAGAGCTGATCGTTGCGTGAGGGCAGCGCGCCAAGCGAACCGGAGGCGACCTGTTGGTTCTGGCTCTGCAGCGCCGTGATAACGTCGGTCGCCGTGAGGTGCTGAGCTTGGAGCCGGCGCGGGTCCAGCCACAACCGCATCGCGTAGCGGCGCAAACCGAAGGTCTGGATGTCGGAGACGCCGGGGATGCGCTTGAGGTTGTCGATCACGTGGTGCTCGGCGTAATCGCTCAGCTCGCCGTTCGTGAGGTGACCGTTTGAGAGCATCGCGACGCCCAGAATGAGCGCCGAAGAAGACTTCTTCACGACGACGCCGGTCTGTTGCACGGCGACGGGAAGGCGTCCGGTAGCGGTGAGGACGGCGTTCTGCACGTCGGAATCCGCCACATCGAGATCTCGGCCGAGGTTGAATGTGACGGTGATCGTCGAGGTGCCGTCGTTGCTCGATATCGAGCTCATGTAGCGCATGCCTTCGACGCCGTTGATCGCCTCCTCGAGCGGCGTGGTAACCGCGCTCTCGACGGCGGCGGCGTTCGCACCGATGTAATTGGTGCTCACGGTGATCTCCGGCGGCGCGACCTTCGGATACTGCGCGATCGGGAGCGTGGGCAGCGCCACCAATCCGGCGATGAGGATAACGAGCGACGTCACGCACGCAAACACCGGGCGTTCAAGAAAGAAGCGGGTCATGCGGCCATCGGTCCGAGCGCGATGCGCAGCGCGCGGCGCGCGCGGTTCAGCCGCGTGCGGACGGTGTGGTACGGCACGTGATCGAGCGTGGCAATCTCGGCGTTGCTGTAGCCCTGCACATCATGCAACACGATCGTGCGGCATTGCACGGCCGGGAGGCTGAGCAAGGCGCGGCCCAGCTCGCCAATGGTCTCGCGTCGCACGACGGAGCGCTCCGCGCTCGCGGTGTCGACCGCCGGAATCTGGCGCTGGATCGTGCGCGCCCGGGACCGGAGACGATCGTAGGCCACGTTGCGCGTGATGCGGTTGAGCCACGGCAGCGGATCGGAGCCGGCACGGACCGTTCTCGCACGCAGAGCACGTTCGAACGCATCCTGGACGACGTCCTCGGCATCGACCGCGCCGACGAGCCGGCGGGCACGCTGAACCAAACGGGCGCGATAGGTAGCCAACGTGCCGCCGTCAACGACGGAGGCGAAACTTATTCCCATCTTATGCCACCTCCGCGTGTGCGATGCCTGTGAGGTTTCCCTCAGCAAACAGCATGTTGATCGGCGAGTTGCTGAACATGATCGTCCAGCGGCCCGGATTCGCGCGGTCGACGTTGAACTGCGAAGGGTCAGACATGGCCCACCTCCTCGGCTTCTGCAGGTCTCATGTGCCTAGCCTAACAGCGAGGCCTCACGATCCGGGAGTCATCGCTTCTTCCACCCGGGGATTCGGACGGCGTCGTCCCGGCTGCGCTGCCTGCAGACGCCATAATTTAACCCGCGCAGAAAAACACCGATGAAAAGTCCCGCGGGAAGTAGCGGTGACTCCCGACCGTCATGGTGAACGATTACAATTCGACCACAAGACTCGTCCTAACACCCTGAAAGTAGATGTCGGAGGCGAAGATGTCGAACCGTAATGTCGCGCTCTATTTCGCCTGGAACCGGCCGGACGAAGCCAACGCGCAACTTGGTATATTGGATAATCGATGGGCAACAATCTTCGAAATTCGACGTGTGAATTGGCCGAAATCCGAACACCTAGCTGGTCCGGCGAAAAACCAAGGCATCGACGGTACGCTTGAATATCACGTGCTTGCAAATTACCAAACTTTTGCTCAAAGGACGCAAGCATGGACGGAAAACCCGTTGAAAATCGTCGAGCGGATCGCGGCGACGCAGACGTTGCTCGACGAGGAATTCCTCTCGGGCATCGATACGCTCATCGTCATCAGCCTGGATTCGTGGCGGGCCCGGCAAACAGCCGAACCGCAAGAGATCACCGCCGTGAAGGCATTCTTGGCGAACCCGAATCATAGCATATTTGTCTGTCCGCACCATGACGTGGGGAACGTCGACGGTCTAGCGCCCGAAGAGACGATAAAGCGACAGGAGGCTGAGCTGCTGCATCATGGCGACCGCGCGATTCCGCCGCAGCAAAGGTTTGGAACCTTCGGTCTTTCCCTATTGACCGGGCTCGGCGCTTCGGTTCGCAATCGCTTCGGTCTTCGGCCGGCGCACGAGCCAGACGGGTCTCCATCTCCAATTGAGATCGCCGAGGACGTTGACCGGTTTGGCACCCTCGACGGCGTAACGACGTTAAATCTACACATGCACCTTCCACATCTGGAGCCGGTTAACGAAGGCGCGGAGAAATTCGACGTGCTAGCGCAGCAAAGGGTTGATCTCAGTGCACCTCCGCATCCGTTTGTCGCTGCCGGCAACGACCGCTTCAATGCGATTCTTCAGGCGAAGCACGGCGTGTTCGGGGGTCAACTTGTCGTGTGCGATGCGACAGCTTGGTGGTCGAGCGCCGGCGGACTCGAGAGTCTTGAGCAGCTATGGAAGAACATCGTGAAGCGACCGCACAGATCTGAGTGTCGATGTTGAGGATATGCCGTAATGAACGTGAGGCACGATCGGCGCTGAGTGACCCAACCTATCCAAGTTTGAGGAGTGACCCATGACGACAAACGCAATCGCCGCTACTATAATCGAACACCAGGCAAGCCTGGCCGGACAAACGATCGTGGTCATCGGCGGCAGCGCCGGGATCGGACTCGAAACGGCTCGCAAGGCCCGGGCCGAGGGCGCCGACATCATTCTGACTGGGCGCAAGGCTGACGCCCTGCACCGGGCTGCCGACGAACTCGGCGCGCACAGCACCGCCGCCTTCGACGCCACCGATCCGGCAGCACTCGACCGGTTCTTCGAGGGCTTGCCTAATGTGATCGATCACGTGATGGTGACGGCCGGCAGGCCCTACTACGCGCCCTTGACAGACCTCAATCGCGATCTGGCCCACCGGGATTTCGACGAGCATCAGTGGCTGGCAATTGCGGTCGCCCAGCATGCGGTTGGTCGGGTGCGGCCCGGCGGCACGCTGCTGTTTATGGGGGGCACGGGCGGCCGAGCACCTGGACCCGGGTTGTCGCTCGTTGCGGCAGGCACGGCTGCCCTGCCCGCGCTGGTCGCCAATCTAGCGGTCGAAATAGCACCGATCCGGGTCAACGTCATCGCCGCCGGTTTCGTCGACACGTCGCTGTCGGCATCGCTGCTAGGCGATCAACTGGACGCCCGTCGCGATCAACTCCGCGCGACGCTACCCATCCGGCGCGTCATCGGCCCAACCGACGTTGCTGCACTCGCCGTTCACCTTATGACGAACACGGCGATCACCGGAGCAACGATCGACATTGACGGCGGCCAACAATTGATCGCCAAATCGTGAGGACTCGCCGCTTTCTGGGCGGGCGAGGACAACTCGAACGCTTGACGTTTCCCTCCAGGTCGTGACGTAGCAGACGCTGACGGAGTCTTCGGACAAGAGGTTTCAAAATGAAAGCGATACGCGTCCATCGATATGGCGGACCGGAAGTCCTCGAACTCGAGGACATTCAACCGCAGCCTCGGCCACTCCGGTACGACCGCTTCCTGGAAACGGGAGAAGACCACCGCAGAGGACGCCCAATCTCGGCGCCGTTGCTCGCGCTTCCTCCACCCGCTGGCACCGTGCGCTACGTCAAGCCGCTGGCGTTCGATACCTCTGTGATTGACGTGCGTCGTTTTCCCTAACTTTTTCCCTAAAACCGTGGCCAGGGACGGTCAAGGACGAACGCGGGCGAACACGCGGCCTCGCTGCAAAGGATTATCGGACAATGGTTTCCGGGCGTACGCGAACAAGGGCGACCGCACGCGATCAACGCCTTTTCTTCTCTGAAAAACCTGGTGTCGCGAGTTCGATCTGCCGTCTTCCTTGGGTTCAATGCAAGCCGGCAAAAGCCGCACGTCATGATGAGACCATGTTCCTGCATCATTTGTGCGTGGACCACGATCATCGCAGCGGTGCCGTTCGTGGACTCCTCTGCAACGCATGTAATACGGCCCTGGGTTTGCTGGGGGAGCAACCTGATCGCTTCCGAGAGGCGGCCAAGTACCTGGAGTCGCACGGTAGGTGAGCTGTGAAACTTCCCCACTCGTCTTTAAGATTGAGCACTTCCATCAACCAGGAGCCACGCCAAGGTCGCCGCGACATAACGACATAAGATGAAGAGATCGCCCGGGCCCTTCTGGCGCTGAAGCCGCGATAATAGCCCGTTTATGGGCCAGCGCGGCAATGTCGTTCCGACCGATAGCAGAGGCCAAGCCGGGAATCGTCCGAGGTCGAGCGAAGCGGACGGCGTGAAAAGTCGCATCGTCCTCGCAGCGGTCATCGCCGCGACCGTCCCGGCGTTTTCGGCGGCTCAGAGCGCCTCTCCAAATACAAGTGACGAGCCGCCGCGAATCAAAACGCTCACGCCCGATGAGGTGAGGGGTTACCTCGCAGGCGAAGGACTCGGCATGGCAAAGGCCGGGGAATTGAACCACTATCCTGGTCCCAAGCACGTTCTGGCGATGGCTGGTCACCTCGGGCTCTCCGACGCGCAAAAGACAGGGATTGAGAAGATCGAGGCATCTATGACTGCCGCCGCCGTGCCGCTTGGCCGGGAGATTGTCGACGCGGAAGGCGCACTGGACCGCGCATTCGCGGATAAGACGATTGATGAGAGTTCGCTCAGCGCGCTAACGCTTCACATCGGCGACCTTGAGGGCCAATTGCGCGCGGTACATCTTTCCGCGCACCTTGCAACGCGCAAGCTGCTCACGGACGACCAAGTCATGATGTACGACGGCATGCGCGGCAACGGTGGGAGCGAGATGCAAATGCACGATCACGGGGGCTAAACCAAGCCGACACCCGATCTCGCGAACAAGGCAGCCAGAACCCTCTAGCGCGCAAGCAGTCTCACGCCTGCGAAGACTAAGACGGCTGCAAGCATGTAGCGCGTTGCCTGCTGCGACATCCAGCGTAGCCCGATCGTCGTGCCAACCACCGATCCAAATAAGGCGCCGCAGGCATACAGGGGAGCCGCTTGCGAGAGCCGTTGCCCAGCGATGAGTAGTCCCGCGAGTCCTGCGATAGAATTGACCAGGATGAAGGGCGGCGATATGGCGGCCGCACCTCGAGGCGATGCCCACTTAAATGCCAGAAGTTGTGCCGTTAAGAAAACGCCACCTCCGACGCCGCTGAGGCCGGAAACGAATCCGGACGAGAGTCCGACGAGGGCCGCGGGGACAAGGGAATACCTAAGCGGCCCCACGTTGTCCTCGGACCGTCGAAAGGCGATGAGCGCAGCCGCGATGATCAACAAAGTTCCCGTCAGGACAAAGTATGCGCGGCCACTTACAGTCAGCAATCCACCCCCGAATGCAGCCAACAGAGAGGGTAGCGTGAGGCGCGTAAGCAGGTTCCAGTCAATGAGGCCACGGTCGTGAAGTCTCCAGGTCGCGTAGCCGGCGGCAACGATGTTGAGAAGGAGCGCAGTTGTCCGCATCTCGGAGGGAGCAAAGCCGGCGAATGCCATCACGGCCAGAAACGCCGTTCCACCGGCCTGCCCGACGGTCGCATACATAAGCGACACCGCGGCGATAAGGAGCGAGATGAGTTCTTGACTCATACCGGCGTCGTGAAATTGCCTAGCCTGCTCGGCCGACTCATGTATCGAAGCCCTTCGCCAGTAGTGACCTCGTGCCCGCGATCGCCGACAGGGCCACGCGCCCGGTGCAGGCTTTTTCGGCTTTAGACAAACTGCCGGAAATTACAGAAACTTCCAAACCGCGTCCGCGCAAGGCCCCCCGCACGTGGGGGGCTGAGCCCCAGCGGTCGCTCGAGCGCGTGCAGGTTCCTTCTACGGCTCAAAGCCTCGTCGATAATCGAAGATTACTGCGAGGAGATGATGGTAATGCCGTTTCCGCTGGCGGCCCTCATAGCGCTATCGGCCTCGCCGGCAGGTGTCCTACTCGACGCGATCCATGAACAGCGCAAACTGTCTGACGGAAATCGGGTCGGAAAGGATAACTCCGTGGAAGCGACCTTTAGCCGTACCGGCCCGTTCGATCTCGACGTCGAACGTAGGAGCGTCATCGACGACGTGCCCGTCCCACAGGGCCGTGAACGAACCGCTGCGTCCTCGCAACCTGCCGATGACGCCGGCGAAATGAGCGTTCTCGATGTCCCGTGCGTAGTTGCGCCGCATCAGCGCCACGAGCGCCCCCGCGAGGGCATCGGCGTTACGATACGTCACGGATCGTTCGGCGCCAAAGAATGCCTCCGCAAAGTTCGCGCCAGTGTCGACCCCAAGGCTCTCGCGAGCCGACTGGTTTGCCGCGTTGACTTCGAGCCACGGGCTGAGCGCCAGTGCCGGACCCCGCTCGAACCGACGCACGAATTCGAAGATCGCTCCACGCCAGGCCGACATGCTATCGGTCGCCAACGGCGACCGCTGCGTGGCCTTCCCGGCCAGCGCGAAGAGGTGCGTGGTTTCGATCTCGTTCAGCTGTAGGGCGCCCGAGATCGCCCCCAAGACCTCGATCGAGACGTCGAATGTGCGGCCTTGCTCGATCCAGGTGTAGTACGCCGTCGAAATCCCGGCCAGCGCGCTGACCTCTTCGCGGCGCAGGCCCGGCGCCCGCCGGCGCCGGCGAAAGTGCGGAAGTCCACACGATTCGGGGAGCAGGCGCGTTCGTCTGCTCATGAGGAACTCGGCTAACTGAGCGTGCCGGGTGGATCGCGCGTCGGGCTGTATCACGCAAACTCCCTCTGGGACAGTGCTGCCCCTCACGCTACACCGCTCGCGTGGAGCAGACTAGCAACTAGCAGTGAGTGTCTGCCCGCTTGGGCCCTAGAATCGCCGCCCGCGGGGATGTATAATGGGCCAGCCCTGGTCTCCCAACTCTTATGCACGCTCGGGGTGGCGCCTTTGGACCGTCAATCGGAATTGCGGGCATTTCTCACCGCTGCGCGTGCACGACTGCGGCCGGAGCACGTCGGGTTACCCTTGACGACGCACCGGCGGGTTCCGGGCCTGCGGCGCGAAGAGGTCGCCGAACTCGTGGGCGTTTCCCCCAACTGGTATGCCGCCTTTGAAACCGGCAATAGCGACCGCAATTTCTCTCCCGCGTTCGTTCAACACGTTGCCGAAGCGTTGCGGCTCGATCAGGCCGATCGCGTGCGCCTCTTTAGGCTTGCACTCCCGGAGGTGGCCGCCGTCGCGGAGCACTTTGAGGCGATCTTGGCTTCGGCCGAAGAGTTGGTGCGGGACGCGCGTGCCAGTGCCGGTCGTGCGCTCGCAGGAATCATCTCTCAGCGTCTCATGACCGAAGAGTCCCTGCGTGAAGTGCGTGCTGCAGGCGGTCGCGCGCTCGCATCGGCGATCTGCCGCGAGATCGCCGCTCGGGACTTGTCGTAGGGTCTCCATGCAAAGCCTGCTCACGCGGGACGAGTGCCGGCTCGTACAGGCCAGTTTTGCGCAGGTCGAACCAATCGCCGACCGCGTCGCCGCGACGTTCTACCGGCGGCTATTCGAGCTGGACCCTGGCCTGCGGCCCCTCTTTAAGATCGATTTGCGACAGCAGGGAGTCAAGTTCATGGAAAAGCTGGCTGTCGCGGTGACGGCTTTGGAAAACCTCGATTCGATCGCGACGCTCGTTCAAGCGCTCGGGCGCCGTCACGCCGAGTACGGCATAGCCGCGGAGGATTATGACACTGCGCGCGTAGCGTTGCTGTTCGCTCTCGGAGACGCCCTCGGCCCGTCGTTCGACAACAGTCTGCGCGACGCGTGGGCCGGCGCGTTCGAAACCCTCTCCGCCGAAATGATACGTGCGGCCGAGGATACGCCACACCCCAGGATCACTCGCTTGCGACCGTAGTCCGAGCCGATCGCGCTTTACCTGGTAGTCGCACTTGCCTATCCCGGCTTCGTTGTGGCTCGCCCTTGCGGTCTCTACAATACCCGTGAGGCGACCTCATCCCCCTGAGATTGCCGCAATGACTCTGGGGTGCCCAAAGGCTGGTTTTGCATGTTGGAAAAGCTCAGCATCAATCGCCGTCGCTTTTCCGGCGCTGCAGCGGCTGCGCTGGCCGCCGGGCCCTTGGGTCTTCTCGGTCTTAGAGAAGGGACTAACGCCATGACTGTCGTCGCACAAAAGACCGGAAGCGATACGGCTGCTATTCGTCCGTTTCCTCAAGTGAACGTTCCCGAGTCAGAGCTTACCGAATTGCGCCGGCGCATCAGCGCTACGCGATGGCCCTCCCGTGAATTGGTCGACGACCAGACGCAAGGCGTTCAGTTGGCGATGACGCAGGCGCTGGCACGCTATTGGGCGACCGATTACGATTGGCGCAGGTGCGAAGCGAGGCTGAACGCGATACCGCAGTTCCTGACCGAGATCGACGGCCAGGAGATCCATTTCATTCACGTGCGCTCGAAGAACGAGAACGCATTACCGCTCATTGTAACGCATGGTTGGCCCGGCTCGATCATCGAACAGCTCAAGATCATCGATCCGCTGACCGATCCGGCCGCGCACGGGGCCGGCCCGTCGGATGCGTTTCACCTCGTGATCCCATCGATGCCCGGGCACGGATTCTCGCCGGCGCCCACGACTCTCGGCTGGGATCCCGTGCGCATCGCAAAGGCGTGGCTCGTACTGATGGAGCGGCTCGGTTACGATCGGTTCGTCGCGCAGGGCGGTGACTGGGGAGCCAACGTCACCCAAGAGCTGGCGTTGCTCGCGCCCACCAAGGCGATCGCAATCCACACGAACATGCCGGGCACGGTTCCGGCCGACATCTTAGCCGCCGCTAAGTCTGGGGCCAAGTCGCCGGTGGCGCTTTCCGGCGACGAACTCCACGCGTTCGAGCAGTTGAGCGATTTTTATGCAAAGCATCTCGGCTATGCAGTCGAGATGACCAACCGCCCGCAAACGCTCTACGGGCTCAGCGACTCGCCGATTGCGTTAGCGAGTTGGATGCTCGACCACGACAAGGATAGTTACGAGATGATTGCGCCGGCGTTTTTTGGGCACCCGGGCGGTCTGTCGCGCGACGACGTGCTGGACAACGTTACCCTCTACTGGTTAACGAACACGGGCATCCCGTCGGCCCGCCTCTACTGGGAAAATAAACTCGATTTTTTCGACATCAAAGGCGTCGCCGTACCGGTTGGCGTCAGCGCGTTCCGGTACGAACTGTACCAGGCGCCACGCAGCTGGTCTGAAAAAGCGTATCCGAAGCTCGTCTACTACAAGAAGCACGACGTCGGCGGACACTTTGCGGCCTGGGAACAACCGGAACTCTTTTGCGAAGACGTTCGCGGGACGTTCCGATCCGTGCGAGCGACGAAGTAAGACAGGAGCCGAGTATGAAGCCTCTCTCGATCCTCGCACTTTCTCTCTTGGCGGTTGTGTCGGGAACGTTCAGCGGGCGCGCCGCGACTTCCGTCAAGAACATTGTCTTGGTACACGGCGCCTTCGCAGATGGATCGAGCTGGTCAAAAGTTATCCCCCTGCTTCAGGCAAAGGGCTATAACGTCATCGCCGTTCAGAATCCGCTTTCGTCGCTTGCCGATGACGTGACAGCAACGAAGCGTGCGATTGCGCAGATGAACGGTCCGGTGATCCTCGTCGGCCACTCCTGGGCGGGTATGGTCATTAGTGAAGCCGGAAACGATCCCAAGGTCGCCGCCCTGGTGTACATCTCCGCACTCGTGCCGAAAAAGGGTCAAGCCGGGGCCGACACGACCAAGGGATATCCGGCCGCTCCGGGTTCTGCCCAAGCGAAGCCCGATGCCGCCGGCTATCTGACCCTCACGCGCAAGGGCGTCGACGAGGATTTTGTTCCCGAACTGCCTGCCGCCGAGCGTGGGATCGTGTATGCAACGCAGGGGCCGTGGAACTCCGCCGCTCTCGCTGAGAAGGTTCAGAACCCGGCGTGGCGGTCAAAGCCGTCATGGCTGATCGCAG
The DNA here is from genome assembly GCA_003156715.1 of Candidatus Tityobacter terrigena. Classification (GTDB taxonomy): domain Bacteria; phylum Vulcanimicrobiota; class Vulcanimicrobiia; order Vulcanimicrobiales; family Vulcanimicrobiaceae; genus Tityobacter; species Tityobacter terrigena. The sequence continues at coordinate 86,429 of PMHO01000038.1, read as the reverse complement.
ACGCCAACGATCGCATGGTCCCACCGCAGTATGAAAAAGACACCGCAAGGCAAATTCATGCGAAACTGACGATCCTTGCAGCGGGTCACGTTCCAATGCTCTCGATGCCGGATCGCGTTGCGGCCGTGATCGTCGACGCTGCCACTTCCTCGGCGAAGTAGGCGGCGACCCGTGAAAGCGTCTGTTGTGACCGCATACGGCGGTCCGGAAGTAATGAAATATCAGGACATGCCGGATCCCAAACTGGGTTCGGGCGACGTCCTCGTCCGGGTGGCCGGCATCGGCATCAACCCGGAAGACATACTAGAGCGCAAGGGCGCCGTCAAGGGGTGGCAGCTGCACTTTCCGGCGATCATCGGCGTGGACGTGTCGGGAACGGTGGTCGCGACGGGCGACGGCGTCACGGACCTCACGGTCGGCGAACGCGTTTGCGGGTGGTCGTACCACACCTACGCCGAGCTCGTCGCCGACAAAGCGATTCTTTTTGCCAAGGTGCCGGAGACGATGGACCTCGTCGACGCGGCCGCGATTCCGCTCGCGGGCGTCACCGGCAGCCAGTTGATCTCGGTCGCGAGCGGAGTGCACGCCGGCCAGACGGTGCTGGTCTCCGGCGCGGCGGGCGCCGTCGGTCGCTCAGCCGTCTATAGGGCGAAGGTCTCGGGCGCGCGCGTGATCGCGGGCGTGCAGCGTTTTCAGCTCGATCAGGCGCAAAGCATCGGCGCGGACGAAACGGTCGCCCTCGACGACCCAGCCGCCTTCGCGACGATTCCACAAGTCGACGTCGTGGCGAACNNGTGTTTGCATCGGTGACGGGCGAGCCCGACGGCGCGGAGGGCTACCCAAAGGTGCGCGTCGTACCGTTCGTTTCAAAGCAAGACCGAGCGACCATCGCCTTCGTCGCCGATGCCGTAGGCGCCGGCAAGATGACGATCCCGATCGGCCGCCGCGAAGAACTCAAGAGTGCGGGCGCCGCGCAGGCCGCCTTCACGAAGGGCGGTATCGGTAAGGTGCTGCTCACCCCTTAAATTCTCCCTATCCAAATTGGAGTCATCAATGGACGAAGTACAAGTCGAACAGATGATCTATGAGATGCCGCCGCGCGAGGGATTTACCATCGCTCACTTTCTCACCGTGGCCGACCTCAAGCGATCCGCCGAATTCTACAAAACGATCTTCGGCGGAGAAATTGTGAGCATGGGCGACGGAGACGCACCGCCGTACATCAAAATCGCCAACACGTGGCTTATCATCAACCTGGGAGGCGGTCCGACACCCGACAAACCGACGGTGACGCTCCGGCCCCCTCCCGATCCCAATCAGATCAGTAGTTTCATGAATATCCGCGTTGCGGACATTCAAGCGTGCTACGAGCTATGGAAGAGCCGGGGAGCGGAGTTCCTCACGGAACCAAAGGACAAGTACGGTGAGATACGCTGCTACATCCGCGATCCTGATGGTTATATTATAGAAGTTGGACAAAGCAAGCCGGACTTCGCGTATGGCTAACAGCTACGAGATGCCCCCGCGCGAGGGGTTCACCATCACGTATTTCATCACCGTCGACGACATCGACCGATCGGCTGATTTTTATGAAAAGGTGTTCGGAGGTCGCGTTCTGAGCCGAGGCGACAGCAGGGGTGCGTCTGGGCACATTGCGATCGCGAATACTTGGCTGATCGTCAACGTCGGCGGCGGGCCGACCCCGGACAAGCCGTCGGTAACGCTCAGCGTCCCCGCCGATCCGGATATGGTCAGCAGCTTCTTGAATATCCGCGTTGCGGACATTCAAGCGTGCTACGAGCTATGGAAGAGCCGGGGAGCCGAGTTCCTCACGGAACCAAAGGACAAGTACGGCGAGACACGCTGCTACATCCGCGATCCTGATGGCTACATTATCGAAGTTGGACAAAGCAAGCCGGGCTTCGCTTACGGTTAAGCTGCATGCCACACGTCCGTCATTCGACCGCCCAAGTAGGCCCGGCGAACGTTTTTTACCGTGAAGCCGGTACACCAGGACGTCCGGTTCTCTTGCTGCTCCACGGCTTTGCAAACTCGTCACACTATTTCCGGCACTTGATGCCGAAGCTCGCAGGCCGATTTCACCTAATTGCACCAGATCTGCCCTCCTTCGGATTTACGACGATCGAAGAGGGAGCGGGCTATCAGTTTACTTTTGCCGGTCTGACGGAGACGATCCAGGGCTTTGTCAACGAACTTTCGCTACGGCGCTTTGCGATGTACGTGTTCGATTACGGCGCACCCGTCAGCTTCAATCTGGCGGTCGCCAATCCGGATAGCGTGACAAATGCAGATGTCCGATTTTTGGACACCGGCCACTTCGCTCTTGAAACCAACGTCGATGATTTCGCGTCCGAAATCCTGAAATTGACAGTTAATGCATGAGGGCAATAGTGTAATCGCGCCTCCGGCAGCGTGCTCGCGCGTGCTGGATCGAACAGAACTGCCGGTCGATACCGTCCAGCTGGCTCGTTTTCTCATCGGCAAAATGCTCGTCCGGGAACTGGCCGAAGGCGTGGCGGGCGGCCGTATCGTCGAGACCGAGGCATATCCCATCGGCGACGCCGCGGGTCACGCGTATCGCGGCATCACCCCTCGCAATCAGGCGCTTTTCCTCGAGCGCGGACACGCATATGTATACGTCGCGTACGGCAGCTCGTTTATGATGAACGTCTCGAGCGAGACACCGGGCGTGGGCGCCGGCGTCTTGATCAGGTCAATCGAGCCAACCGATGGCATCAGCATCATGCAGCGAAATCGTGGCACCGAGCAGGTCCGAGATTTGGCGCGGGGCCCGGGACGGCTGTGCGCGGCCTTAGGCATCGATCGCCGCCTGGACGGGATCGACCTCTGTCAGGTGGGTCCGCTTTGGCTCGGATCTGATGGTCAGTCGGCGGACGAAATCGGGCAGGGCAAACGCATCGGCATCATTCGCGCGGCCGATAGTCCGCTGCGGTTCTACGTGCGCGGCAATTGCTTCGTCAGCGGTGCGCGGGCGCTCAACAGATGAGAAAGCTCTACGAGGTTCCCCTGCGCACGCACTGCACACTCTCAGTGTATAGACCGTGCGGACAACAACCGCTAATGTGGAATCGGAGATGAACGAAGCGTTTGCGACCCCCAAACAGATCGACGCCGGCGCTCTCAGCGTCGGTTACGTCGAAGCCGGCCCGGCAGATGGGCGTCCGGTCGTTCTCCTTCACGGTTGGCCGTACGACATCCATTGCTTTGCCGACGCCACCGCGCTTCTGGCGCCTGCGGGATACCGCGTTATCGTTCCGTATCTGCGCGGCTACGGCCCGACGCGTTTTCTTTCGAGCGGGACCGTTCGCAACGGCGAGCAGGCGGCATTTGCCGTCGACACGATCGCCCTGATGGACGCTTTGCGGATCGACCGCGCGATCGTCGCCGGCTTCGATTGGGGCGGCCGCGCGGCGAACATCATGGCCGCGCTCTGGCCCGAGCGATGCATCGGGCTCGTTTCGGTCAGCGGCTATCAGGTCATCAACCTCAAAGCTACGCAACGGCCGCTGCCGCCGAAGGCGGAACTGGCATGGTGGTACCTGTTTTACTTCTGCACCGAGCGCGGCCGGATCGGGTACGGCGAAAACCGCCACGACTTCAATAAGCTGATCTGGACGCTCGCATCGCCGAAATGGAGGTTCGACGATGCAACCTACGAGCGCAGTGCGCAATCCTTCGACAATCCCGATCACGCCGATATCGTCATCCACAACTACCGCTGGCGGCTAGGCCTTGCGCAAAGCGAGCCGCAGTACGCCGGTATCGATGCAAAACTGCAAGAGGCCCCGATTATTTCGATCCCAACGATCACGATCGGCAGCGATTTCGACGGCGCGGCCGCGAACGGCACGGCCTATCGCGACAAGTTCTCCGGTAAATATTCCCACCGAACTCTGGACGGCATCGGTCACAACGTGCCTCAAGAAGATCCCCAAGCCTTCGCGCAAGCCGTAATCGACGTCGACCGCTTCTCGTCAGCATTGGAGTAACAGACCCATGCCTCAGGCAGTGAAGTACGACCGGCGCCGCTTTGTTGGCACGGCGGCCATGACCGTTGTCGCCGCCCAGCTCGGGACGCTTGGCCGCGCGCAATCCAGCGGCGCGACGGGAAGTCCTTCGAACGGCGATACAGCCGCCATTCGACCATTCCACGTTCGTTTTCCGCAGGCCGATCTCGACGATTTGAGCCGGCGCATCGCGCAGACGCGGTGGTCCGATCGCGAGACGGTCTCCGACTCCTCCCAGGGCGTGGACCAAGCCGTGCTGCGAGATCTCGCGCGCCATTGGTCGACCGATTATAGTTGGCGCAAGTGCGAAGCGAACTTGAACGCGCTGCCGCAATTTCTGACCGAGATCGACGGTGTCGACATTCACTTCATCCACGTCCGCTCGGCTCATGCAAATGCTCTGCCGGTGATCGTCACGCACGGCTGGCCTGGATCCATCATCGAGCAGCTCAAGCTCATCGGTCCGCTGAGCGATCCGACGGCGCACGGGGGAAGCGCAGCCGACGCCTTCCATGTAGTGATCCCCTCGATCCCCGGCTTCGGTTTTTCGGGGAGGCCGAAAACCGTCGGCTGGAATCCGGCCCGAGTCGCGCGCGCTTGGGCCGTACTCATGAAGCGTCTGGGTTACGGCAAGTACGTCGCGCAAGGCGGCGACGTGGGATTTTCCGTGACGAGCGCGCTCGCGAAGCAAGCGCCTCCGGGGTTGGCAGCCATGCATACGAACTTCCCCTGGACGGTTCCCTCGGACATCGCAAAGGCGATGCAGTGCGGCGAGCCCGCGCCGGCCGCTTTACCGGAGGACGAAAAACTCGCGTACAAACAACTGCAATACTTTACGTCGAAGCAATTCGCGTACGGCGCAATGATGGGCACTCGTCCGCAGACGCTCGCCGGGCTGAACGACTCGCCGCTCGGACTCGCTGCGTGGATCATCGATCATGGTGACGGCTGGGCGCAGCCGGCGGCGACCGTTACCTCGGCGCTCGCAGGGCGGACGATCGACGGGCACTCGGCCGGCGCTCTCACGCGGGATGACTTTCTCGATAACATCACGCTCTACTGGCTGACGCAAACGGCGATCTCGGCGGCTCGGGTTTACTGGGAAACCAGACAAGCGCCCGATCCGATCGACGTCACCATCCCTGCCGCTGCGACGATCTTCCCCGGCGAGCTGTATCAAGCGCCGCGACGCTGGGTCGAGAGCGGTTATCACAACCTCGTTTACTACAACCGCGTCGACAAGGGGGGTCACTACGCGGCCTGGGAGCAGCCGGAGCTTTTCTCGCAAGAACTTCGGGCCGCGTTCCGGTCGGTGCGATAGCAATCAACCACAATCGGCGGCGCTTTTTGCAAAACGCGGGCCTAACACTCGCCGCGGTTTCATTGGCCGCCGTGACACAGGGGCGAACCATGACGCAGAAGACCCAAACCGCTCCACTGCCCATCGAGGGAGAGTTCCCCTCGCTCGCCGGCGCGACGGCGTGGCTCAATTCGGCGCCGCTCGCGCCCGCGGGACTGCGCGGCAAGGTCGTACTCGTCGACTTCTGGACGTATTCGTGCATCAATTGGCGGCGCTCGGAACCTTACGTCCGCGCGTGGGCCGAGAAGTACAAGGATCGTGGCTTGGTCGTGATCGGCGTTCACTCGCCCGAATTCGCCTTCGAACACGAAGTCGACAACGTTCGCTGGGCGGCAGAGAACATGCGCATCGAGTATCCGATCGCGATCGACAACGATTTTGCGGTCTGGAACGCCTTCGACAACGACTATTGGCCCGCGCTATACTTCGTCGACGCGCAAGGACACATTCGGCATCACCAATTCGGCGAAGGTGACTACGCCCGGTCGGAAAGGGCCATCGCGCAGTTGCTGACCGAGGCCGGGGTCACCGGCATCCCCCGCAACCTGGTTTCGATCGATCCCGGCGGGTTTGAAGCTCCCGCCGATTGGCCGGACTTGCAGTCGCCGGAAAATTATCTCGGGTACGACCGATCGACGAACTTCGCGCCGCCCGGCGCCGCACGAACGGACAAGTCTCACCTTTATGCCGTGCCCGCGCATCTCGAGCTTAACCATTGGGCGCTCGCGGGCGACTGGACCATCGGGAAACAGTCGATCGTGCTCGGCAAAGCCGGCGGGCAGATCGCGTATCGTTTCCACGCCCGCGACCTTCATCTGATCGCCGGTGCGCGGGCGGCCGGCACGTCCGTGCGGTTTCGCGTGCTGCTCGACGGTCGTCCGCCGGGCGCCGCCCACGGACTCGACGTCGACGAACAAGGCTATGGCACGGTGACCCGACCGCGACTTTATCAGCTGATCCGCCAGCCGAAGCCGATCGTCGATCGCCGGTTCGAGATCGAATTTCTCGATCCGGGCGTCGAAGCATACGACGTCACATTCGGCTGACCCGAATCGTATAGGTAAGAAGTTCAGCTGCTTGCGTCAACCGGTCGATTAGTCTCACGCTATACTGAGAGGGAGAGGGGACGCTGAACGGTCCGCAAGAAGTCTCGCGTGACTTTGTCGGCAGGTCGTCCTAAGAGTTGTTCGAGATCGTCTGCATCGTCCAGTGAGTTGGGCATCCAAGGGAGAAGCCGCGACCAAATATGGGCGAAGAACTCGAAACTGATTATCTCGTGGTCGGGGCTGGGGCCGCCGGGATGGCGTTTACCGACGCGCTCCTAGAGCATTGCGACGCGACAATCACGATCGTCGATCGTCGTCACGCGCCCGGAGGACACTGGATCGACGCCTATCCCTACGTGCGGCTACATCAGCCGTCCGCTTTTTACGGCGTCAGCTCAGTGCCGCTCGGGCAAGATGCCCTCGATGTGGTCGGGACCAATGCCGGCTACTACGAAACCGCCAGCGCCGACGAGATTCGAGCGTATTACGCCAACGTGATGCTTCGCCGCTTTCTGCCGAGCGGCCGCGTTCGCTATTTCCCAAGCAGTGACTATCTGGGGGACGGCCGCGTTGGCTCCCGGCTGGGTGGGCAGGTTTGGAAGGCGCGCGTACGACGTAAGGTCGTCGACACCACCTATCTCGAAGGCGCCGTCCCTGCGACCAGCGCACCGCCGTTCCAGGTCGCCGACGGAGTTCGCTGCGTGCCCGCAGGCCAGATCGCGCGCATCAGCGAGCACCCCGAGGGCTTCGTCATCATCGGAGCGGGCAAGACAGCCTTGGACGCCTGCGTCTGGGTGCTCGAGCAGGGCGTCCCCGCTTCGGCGATCCGTTGGATCAAGCCGCGCGAAGCATGGTGGATGAACCGGCGCTTCCAACAACCGCACTCACTACTCCCGCAGGCGTATAACGGACTCGCGATCCAGCTCGAGGTCATGGCGCTGGCGACATCGATCGGGGATCTGTTTACGCAGCTCGAAAACCAGGGGCTTTTCCTTCGCGTCGATCCGGCGGTCCCTGCGACTATGTTCCGTGGCGCGGTCATCAGCCAGGCGGAGCTGAGGCTGCTTCGTCAGATTGAAGATGTCGTTCGGCTCGGTCACGTGCGTAGGATCGAGCGCGATGAGATTGTCTTGGATGAGGGCACCGTGCCGACGAGCGAAGGGACAGTGCATGTCCATTGCGCGGCGAGAGGGCTGGCGCGACGTCCAATCCGCCCGATCTACGAGCCGGAACGGGTGACGGTCCAGCCTTTCCAGTGGGGGTTTGCTTGCTACCAGTTCGCCACGCTCGGCGTCCTGGAGGCTACGGTAGAAAGCGACGAAGAGAAAAACCGCCTCTGTCCTCCCATCGCTTACTGGGACGCAAACACCGATTACCTGTCAGCGTTCCTGGCCGCCTTTACGAATCAGCCGGCCCGCCTGGGGCCTCCGGCGCTCGCGAGCTGGGCGATGGCCACGCGGCTCAATCCACTCGGGGCGCTCGCGCTCCATCGCGACGATCCGCTCGTCATCGACGCTCGCGGACGCATCAAACGCTGCGCGCCCGCTGCGACGAACAATCTCGCGAAGCTGCTCGGGACGAGCGCCGCATGATTGCACAAGAATTGATCTCTCAGGCTTACTCCGCTTTCAACCGGCGGGATATTGACGCCGTACTCGTGCTAATGAGCGAGCATGTCAGTTGGCCCAAGGCCTCTGAGGGTGGCCGGGTCATCGGGAAGCAAGAAATCCGAGACTATTGGACGCGTCAGTGGGCTGAGTTTGACCCTTGCGTCGACGTACTTGAAATCATCGACGGTGAAGCGGGCAAGATCGATGTCAAGGTTCATCAGCTTGTAAAGACCTTGAAAGGCGACGTCTTGTCAGACAAGGAGTTATGGCACGTCTATACCATTGCGAACGAACTTATTGAGCGCATGGACATCAAGGAAGGCGAAGGCGGTTCAGAAGGTCCCTCCCCGGCTTTCTCGGGGAGCGATCGCGCGAAATGATCCCGAGCGCGGCCGCGGGCACGTCAAACGGTAAGCGAACTACCTTCGTTCGTTACCTGCCGTAACAGCCTTCAATTCGTCGAGCGACTCCCGAATGATGTCGGACAACGAGGCGGTGTTGCTCAGCTCGATCCAGCGATCGAAGGCAACCTTAAAAACGGCAACCCCGGCTTCGGCGGCCAAACGCGCCGCCGGATCGCCGACACCGCGTTGACGCAATGCTTCTGCAAGCGATGCTGCGAGCGACGCGAGCTTGATTAACTCGCGCTCTTGCAGATCCGCATGCGCGTCGATGATGCGCTGGCGCCGCCGCGCGTGGTCGAGCCGGTCTACGAACAGTTCGCCGGCCGTCGCAAGAGCCGCGGCGATCGTGTCGATCGGCGTCGCGCCGGCGGGCGCATCGGCGATACTTTGCATGAGCAGCCCCGAGAACCCGGAGCTGCCTCCGAACAGCACCTCGCGTTTGTCCGAATAGTGCCGGAAAAACGTCCGCTCCGTGAGGCCGGCTCGGGCGGCGATCTCGGCCACGGTCGTTTGCTCGAACCCGCGCTCGCCGAAGAGCTCCATTGCCGCGCGCTCGAGGCGCCCGCGAGCCTCCGGCTGCCATCTGCTCATGGATTCGAGTATACATGATGACAGCGGTTGACATCAGTGGTATGCTCTATGTCAGTTACTGACATCACATAGGAGTATCCCAATGCGGGTCTTCGTAACCGGTGCGTCCGGCTGGATTGGTTCCCACGTCGTCCCCGAGATCATCCGCGCCGGCCACCAGGTCAGCGGCCTCGCTCGCTCGGACGCATCGGCTGCTGCCCTCACCTCAGCCGGCGTCGAGGTCCATCGCGGCTCGCTAGACGACCTCGACGTCGTGCGGAGCGCGGCCGCCGCATCGGAGGGCGTCATCCATCTTGCCTTCGATCACCGCAAGGCGTTCTCGGGCGACTTCCAGGGCGCGGCCGATGCGGATCGCCGAATCATCGAAACCATCGCCGAAGCGCTCGCCGGCACCGATCGCCCGCTGGTTCTTGCCGGCGGCCTGCTCGGCGTCGCGCCGGGACGCGTCGCGATGGAAAAAGACGAACCGGACCTCGCCCACCAGCCCAGTGGTCCGGCAAAGCGTTCCGAGACCGCGAAATTTACGGTGTCCCTCGCATCGCGCGGCATCCGCTCCGTCGTCGTTCGCCTCTCACCGACCGTGCACGGCGAAGGTGACTATGGCTTCATGGCGCGCATCATCGGCATCGCGCGCGACAAGGGCGTCTCCGGGTATATCGGCGATGGCAGCAACGAGTGGCCTGCCGTGCACGTCAGGGATGCCGCACGTCTCTTTCGTTTGGCGCTGGAGAGCGCGCCGGCGGGTTCGGTCGTGCACGCCGTCGCCGACGAAGGCGTGCCGTTGCGCGACATCGCCGAGGTGGTGGGCAGAAAGTTGAACGTCCCCGTCGCCTCGATCTCGTCCGACGATGCGCCCGCACACTTTTCATGGCTCGCGGGCTTTCTCGGCATGAACAGCCCGGCATCGAGCGCTCAGACCCGCGAGCTTCTGAGCTGGCAGCCCGTGCATCCCGGCCTGATCGAAGACCTCGACGAAGGCCACTACTTCAACCGGCCCGCCGCCGACAAATATTAGATGAGCTCGTCTCTCACCGGGTTTACAGAGAGGGTCGAAAGGGCGAGACGTTTGAGGCCCGATCCAATCGGGCCGGCGCAGGGTTGAGCGCAGGCGGTTATCGGTTGAAGGCCGCGACGCAGCGATCGAAACCTTTGCGCAACACCTTTAGGCTGCGGCGCAGCGCGCCATAGTCCATCTCTTCATGCCGGTCCAGCTCGTCGATGAGCTGGTGCTCGATCCACTGGATGATCCTCGAGTACGCTACCAGAGCTTCGTGGACACCCATCCGATCGTATTGCTTCTGCCCAAGGAGCTCGCGTATCAGTGCTTCGAACTTCGCGGCGGCGATCGCGAGACGGTCCGCCGCAATGAACTGCGTTCGACGACCGGCGTCTTGCGCGCTGAGGGTGAAAATCGCTCCTCCGCACAAGAGCGCGCCGGGGCCATTTTCGTCGAGCGCTCCTCCCGGTGCGATGGCGCCGAGCCCGTCCTCCGCGATCCGCGTTCCCATCATCGTGGATCCAGGCAGCCCTAGTGGCATCCCGAAGGCGGCCAAGGACAACGATGAAAGCCGCGCCGCCAAGGGTCCGGCTTTGGACTTCGAGATGACCGAGGCAGCCAAATTGCCCTGACCAAGTAAGTCCCGATAGGCTTCGAACGCGGTCGCGCGCAAGTGCCTGCCACGCTCGGGAGGGGCGCCCAGTTTTTTCGCGACTTCTGCCAGGAAGCGGTCCTGCGCCGAACGGTCGACGCTGATCCCATTATAGGACCGCACGTCCTGTGCGAGGGGCCAATAAAGATCGAAAGTCGCGAGTTCCAGCAGGACGATGCATGCCTGAATAGGAGAAGACGCGTCGCGAAGTTCTCCGACGTACCGATCGAGCGCGTCGGGCTCGCCGAACTCCCGCGCAACGCCGTCGCCCTTGGCGCGCAAGAACTCGCCGGTCATCCCGCGCCAACCGGCGAACCATTCTTCCTTCAACGTCTGCATTGCGAGCAGTTCCGCCTCATCTCGCGCATCTCTCGATTCCGAGCGACGAGGCCGGGTCGCACGAATATCGCTTTCGACCAGATTGCCTTGGAGCTTGGCGAGAACTGAAAGGGTCCGAAAATCTACTTTAAGCGCTTCGACAAGGGTCGCGGACATAAAGCTCCAAAAAAAAATAAGAGCACCGCTGGATTGCCGCCCACGTGTTATTTGGACGACGCGCTCTACGTCACCTCCGCTTAATGTGCACGAACCGCTGCTTAATTCAGATTAAGGTATGTTTATTTGCTAGCATTTCTGATGGATAGGCGTGCCACCCTCGGTACCTTTTGCAAGAAAATTTCTTCGCTCTTCGGCCTCGGTAAGATTGAGCGACCAAAGCGATCCAACACGCCGCGATCGTCGTAGCGCAAGACCGAAGAATATCTGGCTGTGGGCTCACCACCGTGTCGCCATTCTCCCTGAAAAGGATTTACGACAGCCCGAAGAAGATTGCCGAGACCAGTGCGGCGCAAATCGCAGCGACGCGCGTCACGGGCGCTGCCCTTCACGGACTATCCGTCGCAAAGTAACGTTGATCCGTCCGTTTTCGAATAACCCCGCGGCCTTCAGCAGCGTTGAAGTCCCAAGTCGAATCCGTTCGACGCCGTGGAAAATAAGCCGCGAGGAGCCGCCGAACCAAACGAGATCGCCGCTGTGCAGTGCGAATCTCTTCACGGGGTCTTTACGCGATAGGCCGCCGACTGCAAATGTGGCGTCGTCACCGAGCGAAATCGAAACGACCGGCCCATCCAAGCTTGAGTCGCCACGATCATGGTGCAAGCCGAGGTGCGCCTCGCCGTCGTAATAGTTGATCAAGCACAGATTCGGCGGAACGGCTTCGCCCGTGACGCCGGCCCAAACCTCGAGGAAGCGTTGGGGAATCGCCGGCTACGGCTTTCCGCTCACCGGATGCGTGCTTTGGTAGCGATAACCGCGTTCTCGATCCGTTACCCAGCCGAACTCACCGGCATTGCTCATGCGAACGCTCAAAGGCGCTCCGGTCTTGGGCATCGTCTGCGTAAAGAGCGGTGCTGCCTCGAGAAGTTTACGAACCTCGTTCGCGATCTCTAGCTGGCCGGCGTCGTCGAAGTATTGCGGCAGATAGTGGAAGCCGCTGGGGAGCGACTCGGGCTCAAGAGCGAGGTCCGCACGCGCAGTCCGTCTCGAGGCTCGACCTTCAGGCGGGCTGCCGCGTGCGGGCGAAGTTTTCATGTCTAAGACGTCCTTCGCCGGCCGTCCTGTTATGGGCGTAGGCCGGGTGACTTCACAAGGTCGAGGTTATGCTTGATCTCTTCGATGACGAGGCCGGGATGGCCATTTGCGATCTGCTTCCAAGCGCTTAAGGTGAAGCCGGCCGCCGTATGAAGTGGGACGTGCGCCGGTATGGACAAGGCGTACGGATCGACGACCGCATCGAGGACTACCGGGCCGCTGCGATGTGCGAGCGCCTCGCGCAACGCGTCCTCGACGTCGGCCGGATCTTCGAGCCGTATGCCTTTCGCTCCCATCGCCTGCGCAACCATGGCGAAATTGGGATTCTGGAAGTCGGTGCCGAACGGGACGACGCCGGCTTCTTGCTGCTCGATGCGCACGAAGTCGAGCGACCCGTTATTGAACACGACCACGACGACCGGCAATTTGCGCTCGACGAGCGTAAGCATATCGCCCAGACCAAGCATGGTAAATCCGCCGTCACCGCTCAAGGCAATCGTTTGGCGCCCCGGGGACGCCAGCTGGGCGCCCATGGCGTTGGGTGCCGCGCTCGCCATCGACGCCCAAGTGAACGAGCCAAAGATGCTGCGCTTGGCGTGGGCGCGCAAGTAGCGTGCGGCCCAGATGCACGGCGTCCCCGTATCGATTCCGAAGAAGGCGTCGTCGTCGGCAAGGCGGTCGAGCGTAGCGACCAAATATTCCGGACGAATGGGCCGAAGCGACGGGCCGCGCTTAACGTAGTGGTTGAGCGAATCGTACCATTCGCGAGTCTTCGCCAGAGCGCTATCGAGATGTTTCGTCTTCGTCTTCTCCGCAACCAGCGTCAGAAGCGCGGCCGCCGTGTCCTTGACGTTTCCGACCAATCCAAGGTCGATAGGCGTGCGCCGTCCGAGGTGCTTGGCGACCCGGTCGACCTGGACTTTCTTGACGGCGTGGTCGGGCAGAAACTCCGAAAACGGGAAGTCTGTGCCAAGCAGCAGGAGAAGATCGGCATCGTGCATCGCGCGATGCGCTCCCCCGAATCCGATGAGGCCGGTCATTCCGACCGCGTTCGGATTGTCGTACTCGAGATATTGCTTGCCGCGGAACGTGTACCCGACCGGAGCCTTGAGCTTTTTTGCGAGTGCGACCACATCGTCGTGCGCCTCGCGGCATCCGTCTCCGCCGAAGATCGTGACGTACTCTGCCGCGTCGATCATCGCCGCGAGCCGGCGCAGATCGGCGTCTGCCGGGCGCAGCACCGGCGCGCTCGGGCGAACGACTGGATCGAGCGTGCCGGATGCCGGCGCCACCGCGACGTCGCCCGGCAGCGAGATGACGGTCGGTCCACGGTCGGAAAGCGCCGTGCGAAGGGCCGTCTGCACGACCGCCCGCACCTGGTGCGGATTCACGATGCGGCCGGTATAGAGCGACGCCGTTTGGAAGAAGTGATACGGATTCAGTTCTTCGAGCGCATCGGTGTCGATGATTCCCGACTCGACGTCGCCCGCGATCACGATGATCGGGGCTCCCTCTTTGCGCGCGTCGATCATTGCGTTGATGAGATGCGTCACACCGGGACCAGCCGTACCGCAGATGGCGACGGGATCGCCCGTCAAATAAGCGTCGGCGACGGCCGCGAAGCCGCCATATTCCTCGTGCCGGACGTGAACGAATTCGACGCCCCCATTGCGCCGCAGCGCGTCGATTGTCGGGTTGAGGGCATCGCCGACGATCCCATAGCATCGGCGCACTCCCGCAGCGTGCAGTAGTTCCCAGAGGGCATCGGCAACATTCCTGCTCATCGATTCCTCGCAATCTCTCCTGTCGTGTACAGGTGTTGGGGCTCCCGGTTCGGCACCGGGGCGGCGGGCTGCTCAGTCACCCGTCTTTCAAGGAGACCGGCGTGCTGCCCCCTCTGCGATCATGACGGCATCGCATCGCAACGAGCATTGCATAGTCCCGCGGTTTCTTGAGCGCGTACTCCATTTTCTCCGAGGATGAGACTTAGTAGTAGCGCTGCGCCTTCTCCGTCCTCATGCGCTGCCACCAAGGCGGCCCCGGATATGGAACGCGTGCCCCGACCTCGCAACCGTACAAGCGCGAGAGCGCCTGCACGAGCTTAAGGCTCGGCCCGTGCTGGTTGGCCGACGGATAGAGCGCCGCCGGATACGCAAGCTCGGCACGGTAGCCGAGGTCGTGTTCGAGGATGCGACCGGCGATACCGACGGAGCCCAGAACGAGCCGCGTCGATACTCCGAAGTTGGTGTTCTGCCTGCAGTGCTCGTACGCTTCGTCGAGATGCAGCCAGGCGTGAACTCCGCCGCTCGGTGAGTCGAGAACGCCGCGCATAGGCTCGCGATAGGGCCATGCGATCTGCATGACCACGCCGGTGAGCCAGGCGAGCTCGCCGTGTAGCACGACGCGCCAGGCTCGGAAACCGGTGGTCACGCAGGCACCTTTACTGGCTCCGGGGCCGGCATGCGCACCGGCTGCGGAATGGGGAGGGACTCGGGCGGTTCGTAGGTCTCGCGGCGCGGTTCACCGATATTGGCCATGCAGCTCCTCCGTGAATGCTGATGGCGTAGTCTATCGTGCACGAAGGCCCGGCGAGCCTCCGGACATTCGCACAAGCGGTCGCCGGTTTTTTTAGCGAACGGCCTACAACCGAACCCGAACGTTATTCGTTAGTAATGTCACCGGATCTCGAACTCACCGAGGACGTGGTGCAGGGCCCCGGCAATAGTCGCTTTTGCGATGCCTAGAAGCCCGACGGGATGTTGAACTGCGCGCGGAAGAAGGCATCGTAGACCGCGTCTTCTTGTCCGACCGTCAGGACGGCCGGTGCGGCCGGTGCGGCAGGTGGGACCGGCTTTGCCACAGCCGCAGGCCGAGTCGAAACGTTGCCGATCATAAGGAGCGCGTGCGATTGACCATCGACGGGGACGAGTTCGCCGACCATGCGACCGGAGCGCGCATCGACGACTAGGAGCACGTTTCGTGGGGCACCATCCGGCAGCGTCTGCGCGGATGCTGCAAGCGGCGCTGCGAGTGCTGCGGCGAGCGTGAGGGCGAGAGAGACTTTTTTCATGGTTGTTCCCTTTGCATCTGGAGTGAGTTAGCGAGCATTTGAGACGGCTCTGTCCTGATACGCCGCCGGCCGCATTTGCGGATGACCTGCGCCGGTGCTCGACGCCGCAGCGCCGGGATGAGGTCGACGGAAGATAATAAGACTCCCTGTCGAAGGCGCAAAATGCTCGTACGGTCGGCGCACTGTTTCTTCATTGGGAGGAGAGATTCGATGCAGGCAGTGGTACTCGATAAGCCTCGACAGATTAGCCTCGAAGCTATTGCCGAACCGGTGCTCCAAGCTCCAGCCGACGTGCTCCTGAGGCTGACGTCGACCGCAATTTGCGGCTCCGATCTGCACATCTATGAAGGGCGTCTCGGCGGCGGCGAACGGATGGTGATCGGACACGAGCCCCTCGGTGTCGTCGAGCGTGTCGGGAGCGCCGTCGTAAACGTCCGCGTTGGGGACCGCGTTACCGTGCCGACGCATATCTGTTGCGGCTTTTGCCCGAACTGCGTGCATGGCTACTCAGCGCAGTGCCTTACAACCAATCCCGGGAAAGCGGGCGCGGCGTATGGCTATCCCGGCATGGGGGGCTACAGCGGGGCGCAAACGGAACTTCTCCGCGTTCCATTCGGCGATGCTAACTGCTTGCGGTTGCCCGGGGAGAGCGGCGATCGGTGGGAACACGATTTCGTGTTGCTTGCCGACGCGCTTCCCACGGCCTTTCACGCGACGGAGCTCGCTCGGGTCCGCTCCGGCGATATCGTCGTGATCTATGGCGCCGGGGCGATCGGGCTCTTGACGGCGATGTGTGCCTTCATGCGGGGAGCGATACGAGTATTCGTCGTGGATGCTATCCCAGAGCGGCTCGACAAGGCCGGCGAACTCGGTGCGCAGCCGATCGACCTGCGCGAAGGCGACCCGGTCGAACGGATTCTCGAACAGATCGCGCGCGAGCGAAGCGGGATCGCATGGCGCGGCGAGGATGCGAATTTGGGCGCGACCGTATGCATCGACGCCGTCGGGTTTCAAGCGCGAGATCCGCATAATTACTCCGTGGAAAAGCCGACGAACGTAATCAGCGACCTTTCCCGTCTTATCGCGCCGAACGGTCGTCTAAGCATCATTGGCGTCTTTCTCGATAGCGATCCCCACGCGACGGACGAGGCGGCCCAACACGGAGACTTTCTCATCCCCTGGGGGACACTTTTCAAGAAGGGCGTGACGATCGGAATGGGTCGCGATGACGACAAGCGTTACAACGATCACCTGCGCGACGCGATTGTAAGCGGACGCATCAAACCCAGCGCCATCGTCTCGCACCGGCTCCCATTACGCGAGGCTCCCGACGCATTCGCAAAGTTCGATGCACGTAGCGACGGCTACATCAAAGTCGTTCTCGAACCGTGACGAGCCAGTTTACGCACAGCTCGTTCGATTGAACTTCGCCTCCGCGCATGGAGCCCAGCCGTAGTCGACGATGCGCACGGTGGTTTCACCTTTTTACGGATTGTCGTTTGCAGCAGGGTGCGTCGATGCGATTTCCTTCGTCGGCTTTCGCGGCGTGTTTACCGCTAACATGACGGGGAATACGGTGCTGCTGGGTATCGCGCTCGCGTCGCGCTTCGGTGCCGTGCCGAGGAACCTTGGAATCGTGCCGCCGCTCATCGCAATTGCGGCTTTCGTCGTGGGTGCGATCGCAGCGCTACCGGTATTTCGCGCGAAAGTCGACGCCCGTCGCGCCGCAGTCATCGTGGCCGCCGAGAGCGTGCTCGTAGCGCTGGCAAGCGTCGCATTCGGGGGCTTCGCCGAAGGTTTCGTCGTCCCACTTTGCATCGTGCTGGTAAGTTTCTCAATGGGCGCGCAGAGCGTCGTTGCTTCGAAAGCGGGCCTGGCGGGGATTTCAACAACGTACGTTACGGGTACGCTCGTGACGGCGATAACCCGAGGGCTCGCGGGCGGCAGCGACGGCGGCGCTCGCCGCCAGGCAGCGCGCGCGGCCTGGGCATGGACCGCTTATCTAGCGGGCGCCGCAATGGGAACGCTGCTGCTAATCGTGTTGCATCGCGCCGCGCTGTGGCCGGCAGCGTTTCTGTTCCTAGCTCTTGCTGCTTGGCTCGATCGTTCGAGGCCTGACTTCCGAGGTTAGCTGCGACGACCGGAGCGTGAGCCTCAAGGGCGAGCAAGCGTCCGCTCAATAGCTATGCTGCCTGGCCGGCGAAACTACAGCCCCGGGCCGGCCGTACATCGGGCATGAATCCGCGTAGCACGGTCATCCTGGCATTGATTGTGGTCGAACTCGCAATCATCGGCGAGGCTTTTGTGGCGCTTCATCCCGGCCGGCCCGGTGCAGCTTTCGCGCAGGGCGGCGAGGCGCAAACCGCCTCCGGCGGGCATCTCGTCGAGGGCGGCCCCCACCAGGTTTTTGACGCGGGCGCGCATCCGGCTATCAGTGTGGACATCGGCTATGCCGATCTTACGATCCTCACAAGCAAGACAGCGCATATCGACGTCAGCTTGGGCGCCGGCTCGTCGGGCGGGTTCTTCCCCGCGACGGTCCCGATCGCGGCAAGCGAGGACAACGACACGATTCGTATCGCCACGACCAAGCAACAGAGATGGTCGACCGGCGATGACCGCATGGTAACCGTCGTCGTGCCTCCGGAAACTGAGGTCACCGTCATCAATGCCGGCGACATCAAAGCGAGCGGCTTGCGCGCCGAGGCCTCGCTCAACAGTATTGGGACCGGCTCCATAACGGTTGAAGATTACGAAGGGCCCGCGCTGCACGTCACGGCATCGGATGGAAGGATCTCAATGCGTCAGATCGTTGCCACGCGCGTCGAGGCAACCAGCAGTGACGGCCGCGTGGTAGGCACCGGTTTGCAAGTGCGCGACGGCACCGTCGAGAGCGATGGTTCGGTGACGCTTGGGTTCGCCGCGGGGTCCGATACGCTGGTGAACGCGCAGACCGACGACGGGAAAGTCCGCCTCTCGGGTTTCGATGCAGCGAAAACGGGCGCGACGGAGCACAAGAACGACGACGGCGATGATGACTCGGCCTCGCAGACCGTGCGCGTCGGCGCCGGTGATGGGCACTTCGACGTGCACTCGAGCGATGGCAATATCAACCTCGCTCAGGAAGGCTAAGCCTAGCAGACCGGTATACTCCCGTGCATGGACGCGGATGCGATCGTAATCGGCGCCGGCGCCGCGGGCTTGGCGGCGGCTCGTAGCCTAGCCGGGCGATCGTTGCGGGTCATTCTGGTAGAAGCACGCGACCGCGAGGGTGGCCGAGTGTGGTCGCGTCCGGGCGGGCGCGCGGCGGTGCCGGCGGAACTCGGCGCGGAGTTCATCCACGGCCGCGCCGAGGAGACGATGGCGTTGCTCCGCGATACTGGGACAGCGGCGATCGACACCGCGGGCGAGTCGTGGACGCGCTCCAAGGATGGCCGTCTGCAACCCGCAAACGACACTTTCCCCTCGTCCGCCAAGATCCTCGAAGGGGCTCACTCGCTCGCCGATGACGAGAGCGTCGACCGATACCTGAAACGCTTCCAGGGTGACGAGTCGAAGCGCGAAACAGTCGAGGCGGCGCGCGCGTTCGTTGAGGGATTCGAGGCAGCGGATCCCGCGATTGCGAGCGCGCGGGCGATCGCGGCCGAGTTGCTATCGGGCGTCGATTTTGCAAGCGCGCGGCCGCTCGGTGGCTATCGGCCGATGTTCGAGCGCCTGCGCAATGCCTGCGCCTCGGCGGGCGTTCAGAGCTGTCTTTCGACGGTCGTGCGGCGAATCTCGTGGCGCACCGGCGCGGTCGCCGTCGACGCGAAAAGCAGTTACGGCGAAACGCGGACGATCCGTGCGCGAGCCGCCATCGTGACGCTCCCGGTCGGCGTCTTACGGCACAGCGGCTCCGGCGGCGAAGTCGTGTTCGACCCGGACTTGCCCGCGGCCAAACGCAAGGCGCTCGAGTACATCGAAATGGGGCACGTGGTCAAGGTGACCCTTCGGTTTCGTACGGCATTTTGGGAACGCATCCAAGCTGGGCGCTACCGCGAGGGCGCGTTCTTCCGCTCGGTAGGGCAGCCATTCCCGGCCTATTGGACGCAGGTGCCGGTGCGTAGCGAACTGATCGTGGCATGGGCCGGCGGTCCGAAGGCGACCGCGCTGAGCAACGCCTCACGGGAAGAAGTCATTGGACGCGCCCTAAGCGGCCTCGGACTGTTATTCGAGGAACCGGCGCTCCCGCTTAAGGAGTACGAGGACGCAGTGATGCACGATTGGAGCCGCGACCCGTTCGCTCGCGGCGCGTACAGTTACGTTGCCGTCGGGGGCGGCGATGCCCGCGCCGCGCTCGCGGCGTCCGTCGACAACACGCTGTTTTTTGCCGGCGAGGCGACATCGGGCGACGGCCAAGGCGGCACGGTGAACGGCGCGCTCGAAACCGGCGAGCGCGCCGCCTGCGAAGCGGCAACCGCCCTCGGCGCGATGGCGGGTAACTCACGCTCGTGACCCTCGCGGCAAAGATCACTAGGCCGTAGGATGATTCAAACCACGTCGTCCGTTCTCACAGCGTGGTCCAGTTTTTATATCATGACCAGCTCGTCGGCTGCCGCGCTAACCGGATTGATGTTCGTGGTGATCACCTTGGTCACCGGGACGGAGCGCTCGCGGCCGAGCCATGATGGAATCTCGACGTTCAGTACGCCGACGGTCGTGCACTTCTGTGCGGCGTTGTTCGTCTCAGCGATCCTCAGCGCTCCCTGGGGGTCGCTGGTTGGCCCGGCGGCGCTGCTCGGCCTCGCTAGTCTGTCCGGCCTCGTGTACGTGTCGCGCTTGATGCACCGCACGAAAAGGCTGACCGCTTACAACCCGGATCTCGAAGACTGGATCTGGTATACAATCCTTCCCTTCCTTGGCTACGGTGCGACGCTGGCGGGTGCGATCATGCTGCTCACCATCGCGGTGAAAGCGCTATTCGTACTGGCAGGCGGCGTCTTGTTGCTGATCTTCATCGGGATTCACAACGCGTGGGACATCGTAACGTTCCTCGCGGTGGGAGGCGCTGACGACCCGCAGAGCACGAACCAGAACGACGAGCCAGCTCAAGAGAAATGAGCCGTCAGAAGTCTGACGGCTCATTCATCGTTTGTTCTTCCATGAGATCGGTGAGGCGCCTAAGGCTACCGAACTCGAGCCTCCGCGCCGGCGGTACTATTCTACCGGCTGTGAGCGGTTAAATGCCGACTACGGCGTAGACCGGCAACGTGCCTGTGACGCCGCCCTTGCCCGTGACAGTAATTTGACAGACCACGTCTGTGTCGAGGGGCAGGGTGGTCGCCGGGAAATCAATCGTACCCTTCTCGCCGTCGATGCTGACCTTCGGCTTTCCGCCTAGTTCAAGGGCGCAGCCGATGAGGGCGCGGAAGTGATCCACCGTATTATTGTGCTGTTTTACGTGGAAAGTGGCCGTCGTCGACTCTGTCGTCGATAACGTGACCAGCAATTCTTTGGGATGGAAATTGATCAGTCCGTAGTGGACGGGCCGAGTGTTATACGTATCGCCATCGCCGCGCGGTAGAACCACGGCAGCCTGGATCGCTGCGGGGGTGAAGGCAAGAAGTGCGACGACGGCAAGCTGACGGCCGTAGCGAGAGATGTGCTGAAGCATGGGATGTTTCGTCCTCCGGAATGTAAGTTCGTTCGCGGTATGGTCAACGTAAGGCGCACAGTGATGGGCCCCGAACGCAACCGTTGCCGGTCGAGTGAGACTATTGCGCTTTCGCCGCTTCGCGGTTCAAAAGCACCTTACTAAAGTTTAGCAGACGACACCGTCGCGAGCAACGGCAGGAGCAGTGAGATCCGTCACACGTTACATCTGCTGTTCACTATGTCGGGTTAGCAACGACGCGCACTGCAGGCGTGTGTGACGATGCTCACTTTCGAGCGAATTTCATTGCCTATTGGCCGACGAAGACGTCGCCTATTTGGCAGGCGGGACCGCAGGGAGTCGGGTGGCGAATGTGGCGCGAATGCATGAAACGGACTTGGGGGATTGGAGCGCGTTCGATCCGACGGTGCTGCCCGGCGGGCTGCCGATTCCCATCGACGACGGCGCGGCGGCGCATCTTTTGGGGACGCGGCTTCCCGCAATGGCGCTACCCGCCACCGATGGCACCTCGATCGACCTCTCGGCGCTAGCGGGACCGATCGTCGTGTTCGCTTATCCGCGTACCGGGCGCCCCGGCGAACCGTCCTTGACGCCCGACTGGGACGCGATCCCGGGGGCGCGCGGCTGCACGCCGCACACCTGCGGCTATCGGGATTTGCAGGCCGACTTCGCCGCGCACGGTGCACGCATATTCGGCCTCTCCACTCAGGACAGTACGTACCAGCGGGAGATGGTCGCGCGACTGGGAGTCGCGTTCCCGGTCCTCAGCGACGCCGGCTTGAGGCTCACGCAAGCGCTGCGCTTACCGACGTTCGTCGCGGCCGGTCACACGCTGCTGCGGCGCCTCGCGTGGATCGCGCGCGACGGCACGATCGAGCGCGTCTTCTATCCGGTCTTCCCGCCGGATCGCAACGCCTCCGACGTTCTCGCCGCATTGCGACAGCGCGAAGTTTAAGGCAGGGCCGGCAGCACGCCGGCTAGACCTGCAACGTAGCCCGAAGAAAACTTGATGAGCTGACTGCCCAGCGGCGCTAGCGTCTGCGCTTCGAAGGCGTAGACCCGCGGCCCGTCATCGCTCGAGACGGCAAGCACCACGCCGTCTTGAGATACAGCCACTTGGCTTGGCCCAGGTAAGCGAGCGCGTTCGAACGGTTTGCTTGCGCCCGGCGCGTATACGGAAATCTCGCCGCCGTCTTTGCACGTGTCGCTCGCATATAAATTACCCGCCTCGTCAAAAGCGATCCCTCCCTGCGACGTCGAGCAGGTCGCAATGGAACGATGCACGTGACGTTTCCCGGGCAGGTATTCCGTGATTGCCGAACTGTTGTAATTGTAAACGAAAAGGTCGCCGCTTGCGTCAACCGCTAATCCGGTAGGCCCGCTAATGCCGTCGAGTATGGTGTATGCCGGAGCGTCGCGTCCGGCCTGAAAGACGACGATAACGCCGTCGGTCGATGGATAGTGATCCGCGACGTACATGTTGCCGCGCGAGTCGACGGCGATGCTCGACGGGTAACGCAGGCCTTTCGACCACGCAGCATTTGGCACGCCACGCCCACGTGGGTACCGCACGACGCTGCCGCCGTCTTCGGTAACGTACAGGTTGCCGGAACCATCGGTGGCAATTCCCTCGGGCCGGGTCCACGTGTAGATCAGCCGCTTGACCCCGCCGTCGGAAAGGTATTCGGCGACTTCCTCCTCTTCGCGAAGGGATGCATAAAACCGCAGACGTTTGTCGATTGCGCCGGGCGTCGAGAGCGCAGCGACCTCATGCTCGTCGCTCGGGTCGACAGCAATCCCGGTCGTGCCGCCTGCTGCCGTCGGGATCGTCGCCCTGAGGCGGACGGTTGGGCCAGGGTACGTCCAAACCTGCGCGCTATCATCGTCCGGTTGGTCCACGTAAGCCCGCATCTCGCCATTGGCGAGCGCAACGGCGATCGGGTTGGCAGGCCCGGCGAACGCGTAGAGCAAGACGGCGCCCGCGCCGAACACGTCGACCTTGCCGCGCACGTATTCATCACCCTGATCGGGCTCGACGATCTCGCCCGCGTCGTCGACTGCCGGCATACCGGCCCAGGTCACGTTGATTCCCGTGTTGGCAGTCGACCAGTTCCGGCCATGTTTGGTGAGTTGGAAGACCTCGCCGCCGCCGCTCGGCGACGTATTGAAGCTCACGTATAGATTCTTGGATCCGTCGAGGTAGACTCCGACGACAAAGTAGAACTGCGAGTTGGTCAAGGTCTCGGCCGGAGCGTTTGCACCCGGCGGGTAGATCGAGACGCTGCCGCCCGTAAAGCTGTCGTTTGTCTCGTTGCTCACATAGACCGTTCCGTCGGGAGCCACCGCCACGTCGGAGGGGCCTTCGTTGGGATCGGAGAGCGTGCGGCTCGGAGACGTCGCCCCACGTGGGAAGACGAGCACGTCGCTGCCGTTGGTGTTGGCCACGTACAGGTTCCCTTTCCGATCGACCGTCATTCCCTGAGGCGAGTTAAGCCCCGTCAGAACGCCCAGCGATCGATGGTCCGGGCCGCGAGTTGAAAAGAGCTGGATCTCGTTCATATCGAAATTGGACACGTAGAAGATCCCGCCGCGCGTCGCGTCGGGCGATATCCACGCCTCCCGGTGTCCGCCGAACGCAGCACACGCCGCCGGCCGCGCGCCGCCGCGCGGAGTCGCCCGGGGGTAACAACCCCGCGAAGCGTGCCGCGCCTGAGGGAGCTTCGCCTCGGCGCCCATTAAAAAGAAACACGCTCCCATGATCGTCAACACGATCGCTGCCGTTCGCCTCGAAGCCACGGTTCGGTTCTCCTACAGGGAAGCGGGAAAAATGGCGACGCCGTCCGTGGTGACGTTAATCGTCCGTGACTGGCCGGAGCACGCAAAGCAGACGATCGTCGTGTAGGCGCCCATCGCTACTGCGAGCCGCCCCGAATGCGTAAGACGAATATCTCTGACGGTGTTACTATCGGAGGAGACGTCAATCGTCATTGAGGGCAGGGTCACCCCGGGCGGATAAATATTGATGTAACTCTTGAAGTTCTCGCTGTCGGCGACCAGGACGTCGCCCGCCCGGTCGACGGCGACCCCAAACGTACCGGCCCCGAGTTCGTAGAGCTCGAGGTTCGTGCCTTGCGTCGACCCCGGCGCGTAGCGGTTGACCTCTCCCTCCACGCCGCCGTTCGTTACATACGAGACGTACAGCACGTTTTGCCGATCCACCGCGACCGCGCGTATGAGGCCCTGGTCGATCCTGAATCGACGCGCCGGCGCGGTGCTGCCCGAAGCGAACTCGACGACGTTCGAATCGTATCCTAGGATGCCCCCGTCGACGACGTAGAGCGTGCCGTCGGGACCGATGGCGACGTCGCTCGGGGAAGTTAGCCCCGTCCGATAGATACGGACGGGCCGGTCGAGGCCAGGCGCGTATACCGCTACGTTGCGAGCATTGTAGTTGGCGACGTAAAGGTAGCCGTGCCTATCGAGCGCGATACCGCTGGGCTGGTTGAGCCCACGTCGTATGACGCCCACGCAGCGCAGCGAAGGTTCTTCGAAGATCCGTACGACGCTATCGTAGCTATCGGAAACGTACAGGAGTGCTTCCGGCCGAGCGGCGGGCGCCTTTTCTTCGCACGGTCCCAGACTCTGCCGCGCGGATGCAGCCGCCGGTATCGCTGCTGCCGAGGCGATTNNCGGCCGCCGGCATCAGGCCTTGGAAACCTTTCGGGACGAACCGCATCGCGCTCTCCACTGCAGGCGGGCGGAGTTTAATGATACACCGCTGGGCTCAAGGCGATCCCGTAGGCGAAGCCCGTGACGATCACGGGGCTAGCGAAGAAGAACGCGGAGAAAATCCGGTCGCGTGGATACTCGTAGCCGACAACGATGCGGCAAGCGCCGGTCGGACACGTGGAATAGTCGTCGGCGACCGTAACGTAGAGATGGTTTCCGCGGGCGTCGAATGCCAAACGCGCGGGGTTGACGACGCCATCGGTGATCGTACGCAACGGCTGCTGGAACCCCTCGGCGAAGATCTCGATCGATTGTGTGCCGAGGTCCGCTACGACGATGTGGTGCTGCGCGTCGATAGCGATTCCGTAGGAGAGACCCATCGTGAAATCGAGACTCGTTCCGCGCGTCGATCCTGGAGAAAAGACGTACACCTGCGCGGGCGACGCTGCGAGAACGGCGTAAAGGTTATTGCCGGCATCGACCGCGATCGCGTCCGTGTTCATCTTTATGACGAGGCCGGCTTGCGTCGACCCCTTTGGAAACTCCGCGATGAACCCCTTGCGGCTCGAACCCGACGCGTAGACCGTTCGGTCGGGTCCCACCGCGACGTCGTCGACGCCCATGTAAGGGTGCGGTATCTGATAGATCTTGCTCGGCCGCATCTCGCCTGCGCGATAGGCCTTTATCGTATTGTCCCCGTTATTGGCCACGTAGAGGGTGCCGTCTGCATCGACCGCGAGGCCCTCCGGCCTTTCGATTCCGTCTCGGATCTCTGCGATGGGTTGCGGGTCGATTCCACGTTGCGGAAAGACGTAAACGATGCCGGGGCCATTTCCCGTCGGCGCGAACGGATCCGCTACGTAGATGAGGCCCATTGTCCCCGTTCCTGCATGAGCCGAGGCAGCCAGCGGTGCCAAATAACATGCAGCGGCGAACGTGCGGCAGAGAGCGCGCGTCATCTGGGTCGGCAACGAACGTGACGGGCGCAAAGGGGGTCTCCTCGCGTCGCGTGTGACTTGGGTTATCTTTGCGTGGATGATAGCCCCCGGCGGGACATTTGCATACGCAGCATGCACGGCGAATGCCCGTCTTGCCGGCGGATTCCACGGACTTCGCCAACCTTTCTCCAGGGCTTGCTGCGAGCGGGTTCTCGTCCTAAAGTTCGCGTGCGATTGCGTCGGCGAGGCGGCCTGCTGCCGGTAGGTGGGCGCCGAGGTACAGCGCGGGTTCGATCAACTCCACTTCGTTTACGAAGACGGCGCCGTTGCCGCTTCGAAAGATGTCGACGCGCCCGTAGAGGGGCGGCCCGCCCGGCACGGCGTCGATCGCTCGGGCGGCCACGTCCCGTTCGCGTTCCGTCGGCGCGACGCGCCGCGCGGCGGCATCTCCGATGGCAAGCTTCGTATCGAAAGCTTTCTTGGAAACCGCGTGGGAATACGTTCCCGCAATGAAGACGAGCGAGAGCTCCGGGTGCGGGGCCGCTTCCAGGTAGGGCTGCAGCATAACATCCTGGTCCTTCAGTAGGGAAGTGAGGTGAGTTTGCGCGTGCTCCATCGAGCCAGGCGACACCCGAAGCACGTTTAGTCCGGCCGCTCCAAGCGCCGGCTTGACGATGGCCTCGCTCCAACCGCGGTCCGCGAGCAGGCTGACAAGATCGGCCCGGCATCCGCGCTGTATCCAGGCGGTTGGAACTGTCGGGATGCCCGCGCGAGCGAGGTCAC
Source organism: Candidatus Tityobacter terrigena (assembly GCA_003156715.1). Classification (GTDB taxonomy): domain Bacteria; phylum Vulcanimicrobiota; class Vulcanimicrobiia; order Vulcanimicrobiales; family Vulcanimicrobiaceae; genus Tityobacter; species Tityobacter terrigena. Next base: position 59,957 of record PMHO01000038.1, on the reverse strand, counting down.
GTAAGTATCCTTTGTGGCTATTCCAGCGGACGAGCCAGGCCGGGTTGCGAACGAGCGTCGCCCGGTTGGTCGCGTCGAGCCAACGCGAGAAATGCTCGAAGCGTTTGGGATAGTCCCAAGTCGAACGCAGCAGGCAGAGGCGCGCCGCCGACCAGTTGACGGACGGATCGTTCCAGACGCCCGTCTCGACCGCAAACCCTCGCGCCCGCAGGGCCTGCAGCAGCAAACGATCGTCGGGGTCAAGATCGGGAACGCTTGAACAGGTTGCGATGATGCAGTCGAGCATGCGGTGCGTTACGGAGCGTACGAGTACCGCGGCTCGGAGGGAAGACACAATCCACGGAATAAGCCCCTGATTGCTGTGGCTTCCCAGAATAAGGTGAATGCGCGAAGGAACGGCTCGGCGCATGGAGGGCAAGGCCTCGATCGCATCGACGCAGCCCTGGTCGAAGTGCTTCAGGAGAAGGCCCGGGAACCGTTCGCAAAAATTGCAGCGCGGGTCAACCTTTCGGCCACGAGCGTCACCGAACGCGTACGCCGGTTAGAAGAAGACGGGGTCATCCTCGGGTATCAAGCCAACATTGCGGGCCGCAAGACCGGCTATCCGGTAACGGCCTTCCTTCTCATTCAACCCAACGGCCCGGATTCACGCTTTGCCGCACTTGCTCGAACTCGGCCGGAGATTCTGGAATGCCATCGGGTCACGGGTCACGTCTCATTCATCGCTCGCGTCGTCCTGCGCGACGTCGCGCACCTGGAAGAAGTGATCGACTACCTGGCGCAGTCGAGTCAGATCATTACCCTGGTCGTGCTCTCCTCTCCGATCGAGCGCAGGCCCGTTCCAGTCGCGATACGATCCGAGGAGACGCGCTCCGCGTCGCTCGAATAGCGCGGAAGATCGTGAAATCCGTCGCGGCAAAAACGGGACGGTAATTCAATCCCAGCCACCGTTTGAGCAACCGTACTCGACCTGGGTCGTAGGTCGGATCGTCGAGCTTTGAGACGACCGCGACGTTCGGCTGCAGCCGGAAAAGCCGGGCTAACTCGCCCTGCGCGTCACTGCCGGCCATCGCTGACAGACGGGGGTCGAGCCAGATGACGGGAGCCGTAAAGCGCGTTGGCGCCGCGACGCCTAGCAGATCGTAAACGAACGGGCTCTGTCCGACGAGCAGAATCGAGCGTTCCCCCGGTGCTACGCGCCGCAAAGCTGCGATCAAGGCCGATGTCGGGTCGGTTCGCCAGCCTGCATCGTGTAAGAGCCGGCGGTGGACAGCGAACGTAGCGCCCTGAACCGTCTCGTAGTAATCGTGCAACCCGAACGTCAGCGCGAAAACGGCAATCCAAATCGCACGGCGTCGTGCGGCACTGCCGGCGAACCTGCGCAGGAGCCGCAGGAATCCGAGCGCTCCCAGCAGCGCCACAGGCGCGGCGAGCAAGATGAAATGATAGTGGAAAAACTCTCCTTCGAGGACGATCGAGGCCAGGGCCGCGATCAGCCATCCCCATGATGCGAGCGCAGCGGCGGGGAATGCCGGCCGTGCGAAAAGCGCGAGCTCGATCTGCGGAGCCAGAATGAAAAGCTGGCCGATGAGCCAGCGCACGTTTGCCCGATAGTAGTCGAGATTGAGCTCGTGCGCTCGGCGAGAGGTTGCATCAAAGGTCGCGAAGAGCAAGAGTGGCAAAACGCCGGCCTGCACGTACGCCGCAACTTCCACCGCGATCGGTGCCGCGAAGCCTGCCACGAACAGAGACGCGCGCCGGAATTTGAGCGCCGCATTGCCGTTACCGAGCAGGATGATAGCGGCAGGGAGCAAGGTGAGGAGCAGCGCGGAGAGCTTGCATTGCAGAGCGCACCCGGCCAGAAGGCCGCTCGCCAGCGGCGCCGCGAATCCGCGCCGGTCGCACATTGCGAACCAAAGCGACCACGCGACAAAGGCCGAAATCTCGACCTCGGTATTGCCCCAGAGCCCGTCGTTTTCGGGCGCCAGCAGCACGAAGAACGCCGCCGCGCACCAGGCCGCGCTCGATGGCGTTCGCGCGTCCAGCCGCCGCGCGAGAAGCCCCACTGCAAGCGCCGTTGCGCCGAGAGCGAGCGAGGTGAGGACGTTCCACGCCAGCCGCGGGCCGAAGAGCGCCAACGCCGCCGCGTACAGCGCGAAGAGGCCGGGAGGCCGGTAATCCCAGGCCGAGGTGTAGGGCAGATGACCGTCAAGCAAAGCTGCCGCGATATGCAGGTACAAGCCCGTCGAGGCATCACCGTACGGAAAAAACCACGCGCGGCCGCGAAAGACGACGACCGCAACGGCCAGCACGGCAACAAAAAGCGCCGCGCGACGGCTCGGTGCGTGCACGCACCAAGCCTTCGGAGTCCTCACGTATTCTCATTTCGGGGCGAGATCGTGGCGCGTCCGCGTTCGTGCTATGCTTCCGAGCGAGTCAAATGATCCAGCTGGCCCTCTTTGCGCTTGCCCAAGCGACGACGGCTCCGTCGCCGGATGATATCTTTCGCCAGGCGCAGCGCGTTTGGCAGGCTCGTGTCGTCCCTGGGTACCTGTCGTTCCGGATCGACTGTGAGAACACGTTCTTGGCGTCGCTTTGTTCCGAAACCGATCGCGTGGAATTCATCGTTCGAATGAGCGACGGTCGCTCGTATGCGCGGACGGTCGCGGCCGGGGCGGCATCGAAGGTTCTGCTGCGCGGAGGTTATATCGCCGGGCCCTTGGACACGCCGCTCGGCTTCTACCGCGCGCTTCCCGACGGCAGCGCATCGCCGCTTCCGTCGCTGCCTCCAAACCTGACTGCGGACCCGCTGCAAACGATAGCGACCGTGACCGCCAGCGCCGAGGTCTACGACGTCTTGCTGGCCGGCGAAGAGTTCGTCGGCGAACGGCTCTGCTACCACCTCGTTCTGCATCCGCGGATCGATCCGGACCGCTATCCGTTGCGCGCGCTATGGGTCGAGGAATCGAGTTTCCAGATCGTTCAGCTGACGTACGATCGGCCATACGACGAAAAGCACGCGCACGCGCTCGTATGGTATCGCTTTGCACCGATCGGGCCGGCTGCTATCTGGACCATCGTTCACATCGAGGCGGATGCCACGCTGCGCGAGGGCTCATCGACGAGGACCGAGCGAGTCGTCGACGATCTAAACGATATCAACTTTCCGGCGAGCGTGCCCGATGCGTATTTCGACAGCGAGCTCCCGCCGGCTGACTAGCAGGGACGTCACGAAACCGGCAACTCGTCGCTCGGAAGCCCCATCAGCGTGCCGATGCGAGCCCGGTCGCGGGCGAGATCAGCGCCGGCTCCGGCGTAGACGACGCGGCCATCATCGAGGACGTAGGCGCGTTCCGCTACCCTGAGGGCAAGCAATGCGTTTTGCTCGACGAGGAGAATCGCAACGCCGCCGGCGCGGAGCTCGGCGAGGGTTCGATAGACGTCGGTAACGATGATGGGGCCTAGCCCTTGTGAGGGTTCGTCGATGAGCAGCAGGGCTGGACTTCCGACGAGCGCACGTCCGATGGCTAGCATTTCCTGCTCGCCGCCCGAGAGTTTACCGGCTTTGCGCCCGCGCAGCTCGCGCAGCTTCGGGAATCGTTCGAACACGCGCTGGATCGACCACTCGCCGCCGGGGCGTTCGGCGAGTTCGAGATTCTCGCCGGCGGTCAGGTTCGCGAACATGCGCCTGCCTTCGGGGACGTATCCGACGCCGAGCCGCGCCACGCGGTGGGCCGGCATGCCGTCGATGCGCCTTCCTCGCAAACGGATCGTACCCGCCCGCGGCGGCAGCAGTCCCATGATGGTTCGCAACGTCGTCGTCTTGCCGGCCCCGTTGAGCCCGAGCAGAGCGACGATCTCACCCGCGTGCACTTCGAGCGATACCCCTCGTAGCGCATGGCTCTTTCCGTAAAACGCGTCGACCCCGTCGAGCCGCAGCAGCGGTTCATCAGGCACGGACGGACTCTTCCGCGCCAAGGTACGCGTCGCGCGCGCGAGGATCTTTGAGGACGACCGATGGCGGGCCATCCAGCAGGACCCGGCCCCGGTCCATCATCGTGACGGTTTGCGCCAGTGCCGCTACGAAGCGCATGTTGTGCTCCACGAAGAGTACGGTGAGTCCCAAGCGATCGTGCAAGTCGCGCACGATGCTCAAGATGCGCGACGTATCGGCTTCGGCGAGGCCGGCCGTCGGCTCGTCGAGCATGATCAGCTTCGGCGACGTCGAGAGGCTCATCGCGATCTCGACGAGCCGCTGGTCCCCGTGCGATAGCTCCGCTACTTGCCGATCCCGTAAACGTTCGAGTTTGACGAAGCCGAGAAGCTCGACGAGGCGCGCTTCGAGTTCGCGGCGCCGGCCGGCGGAGGGCGGACGAAGGCTAAGCGACAGACGAAACGAGCTTTGGATGCCGATCGTCAGATTCTGCGCAACGGACATCTCCGGGAAGATGCTCGGCGATTGAAAGGTGCGACCGATGCCTCGGCTGATGCGCTGCCAGTTCGGCATTCGGGTAACGTCCTCGCCGCGAAAGCGGACCGTGCCCGCGTCCGGGTAGAAGAAGCCCGTCAGGGCATTGAAGAGGCTCGTCTTGCCTGCGCCGTTGGGGCCGATGAGCGCGGCGATTTCACGTTCGCGAACGCGCAGATCGACGCCGTCGACGGCGCGCACGCCTCCGAACGCCAGGCGCACGCCGGTCGCTTCGAGGATGACCGGCGCGGCGCTCACCCGAGGTCTCGCTGCGCGACCGGCTCGTACCCTTGCGCGGCGAGCGCGACCGGCTCGGCCCCGGCTTCCATTGCGAGCGATTGCGGCGCCGCGCCGCCCGAGCGCGATCCCAGCCCGAGCAGGCCGCGCGGGAACAGCAGAACGCACGCGACGAACAGCGCACCGATGGCGATCTGCCAGGCTTCGGTGGCGCTGCTCAGGACGTTTGCGCCGAGCGCATAGATCGTCGCTCCGACGAGCGGCCCCCACAGCGTCCCGGTCCCGCCGAGCACGACCATCATCACGAAGTCGCCCGATTGGTGCCAATCCATCAAGAGCGGATACGCGAAATTGATCGACATCGAGTACAGCGCGCCCGCCGTCCCGGCGAAGAGGCCGGAGAGCGTCAGGGCAAAGTAGACGAATCGATTGGTGTCGATGCCGAGGTAGCGCGCCCGCACCTCGTTCTGACCGATCGCGCGCAGCGTCAAGCCGAAGGGCGATCGAAGCACGTACCAAAGAACGACCATGAAGAGTGCGAAGATTGCCAGCGCAAAGAAATAGAACTGGGCGTCGTCGACGCCCTTCGCTGCGGCAAGAGGCGGCCGCTGAACCGTGAGCCCGTCCTCACCGCCGGTCATGTCGTTCCAGCGATACGCGACGAAGTAGTAGACCTGTCCGAACGCGATCGTCAAGAGCGAGAAATAGATGCCGCGGCGGCGAATCAAAAACGGGCCGACGAGCATTGCGCTAAGCATCCCCGCGATCGACCCGACCGCAACTGCCGGCAGCAAGCTCGGCACGGTATGGATGGCAAACAGGGCCGAAGCGTAGGCGCCGACCCCGAAGAATGCCGCATTCCCAAACGCCATGAGGCCGGTATAGCCAAGCAGAATGTTGACGCTCGAGGCGGCCAAGGCGAAAAGCAGAACCGTCGTCCCGAGCGAGATGTTCAGCTTTGCCGCAGGGAGAAGCCAGGGCAACGCGAGCAGCACGATCGCGATCAGCGACGTCCCGACGGCGTTTGCACGGAGCCTCATCCGAATATTCCGGCCTCGCCGAAAAGACCGCGCGGCCTGACCAGCAGAACGACCGCCATCAGCACGTACATGACGATCTCCGAAGCCGCCGGAAGATAAAGCGTGGTGATGCTGACGGTGAGCCCGATCAAAAGACCCCCGACGATGCTGCCGATAAGGCTGCCCATTCCGCCGATCACGACTGTGATGAAGGCCGGCATGAGTAGGCTGTTGCCCATCGTCGGCTGCAGCCCGAGCAACCCGGCCGCGAAGATGCCCGCGATCGCCGCCAGCAGCACGCCGACTGCGAAGTTCACCGTGTAGAGGACCCGAGTATTCGTTCCCAGTGCCGCCATCATGTCGGGGTCCTGCACCGCGCCCCGCAGGCGCAAGCCGAGCCGAGTGCGGTACAGGAAGAGCAGCAGCGCGGTTATTACGATCACGAGCGCTCCCATGATGACCAGGCGATAGGTGGGGAGCACGATGTTTCCGAGCGCCGTCGAGCCTTGCAAGTTTGTCGGGACCGCAAAGGGCACGGAGCTCGGACCCCAGATCAGGCGAAACGACTCTTCTGCGATCAGCGACAACCCGAAGGTCAAGAGCAGGCTGTAAAGCGGAATGCGCTTGTAAAGCCGTGCGATGAACAATCGCTCGACCGCAACGCCGACGACCATGGTGAGCAACGCGGCGCCGCCGAGGGCCACCCAAAAACTCCCCCCGCGCGACATGATGGCGAACGCGAGATAGCCCGCCAGCGTCATGAACGAACCGTGCGCCAGGTTGATGGTCCCGGTAAGGTTCATGATCAGCGACAGCCCGATCGCGACGATGGCGTAGAACGAGCCGAGTACGATCCCGTTGACGACCTCCGGAGCGAGCCGTTCGATCACCGGACGCTCAGGGGTAGGCCATCTTGCAGATGCCTTGCATCTCGGCATCGCTGCGCTCGATGCGGTCCCCGGGCTGTTCGTCGATGACGTTGAAGATGTCTTTGGGATCGTGCGGCGTGCCGTCGGCGCGAACGTCGCCGAACCACATCGGCCAAATCAACTGATGGTCGACGTCTCGATAACGCGCCTGCGATCCGCACAACGCGTCGACGGGGCCGGCGATCGCACGGGCAACCTTCACCGGATCGGTTCCTTTGGTCGCTGCGAACGCGTCCATCATACGCGTTACCGTGATGTAGCCGAACGCGCTGCGGGCCGTTGGCGGCTCGTTGTGCTTTGCGGTATAGTCGGCCACGAACTGCTTTGCGCGTGCGTTACCACCGAGCACGATCGGACTATTGTAATACCATTCGAAGCCCCAATACCCAACGCGCGCTTCTTTGGGCAGCGACCAGAAGACTTCCAGCTCGCCCTGCGGGCCTGCGACCGGAAGACGGCTGAGGAGGCCGGACGAATTGGCCTGCTTGAGAGCATTGACCAGATCGTCGCCCTGGACCATCAGGATGAGCACGTCCGGCTTAGCGCCCAAGACCTTCGTCAAATACGCGCTGAAGTCGGTCGTGCCCAGCGGCGTCAAATCCGCTCCGACGACCTGAACGCCCAATCTGGATTGCATGTCTTGATAGCCGGTCAGAAGCGCGTGCCCGAAAGAATAGTCGGGCGTGATGAAATACCACTTCTTACCGAACTTTTTCTCGATCGAGTAACCGGTCGCATGGGTTTCCATCCACGTGCTATGGCACGTGCGATACGTCGACCAGCGACATTCGCTGCCCGTCACCTGGTCGGCATGACCACCCGAATCGATGAACGGGATCCTGTTCTCGGCCGCGACGCCGCTGGTTGCGATCGAGACGGCGCTGTTCACGGTGCCGATCAGCGCTAGCACCTTGTCGACCTGGATCAGCTTGCGGGCCTTCTCAACAGCCGTTCCGGGATTGTTCGCGTTGTCTTCGACGACGAGCTCGACCTGGCGGCCGAGCACACCGCCGCGCTTGTTGCGGTCGTCGACGGCCATGCGCATGCCGTTGATTTCGTTGCGCGCCGGGTAAGCGTAAACGCCCGTCAGTTCCTCGCTGACTCCGATCTTGAGCGTGTCGGCGCTGCGCCCCAGGTTAGGAATGAAGACCGGAACGCCGGCCGCGGCGCCGGCAGCAAGACCGGACACCTTGAGGAATGTCCGGCGGTCGAGACGCGATCGTGACAAGGTAGCCTCGCTTTCGCTTGAGCCTGCCACCATCCAGCCGAGCAGCGGCCGAGGGGCAAAAACATTCTTTTCATTAGCTAGCCGGAAGAGCCACCGTTTCCCTACAGCCCGGCTGAAAAGGAAGCTATGCTGCCTTGCCCCCGCCGTGCAGGGCCTTCAGGTATCCTGGAATGCAACCTCGATCCGAGCCCGAGCGACTTTGGCGTCCGCAGCGCCGTAGTACAGGTCGTAACGACCCTCGTCGAGTGGGTCGATGCCGGTCGGAAACACGACGTCGTTCACGATTCCCAGCCGTTCTTCGGGTGTCTGGGGTCGCAGGAACGGCTCCTCCGAGCGATACAGCACCTCGTGCGGCCGCTCCAAATCGTGCAGCACGAGGCCGGCACGATAGTGCAGCGAAGCGCCGCCGCCGGGGCGTTCGAGCGAGTCGACGCCGTGGAATACCGAAAGCCAGCCCGCGGACGTCTTTACCGGCGGCGTCCCAGCTCCGTTCTTGAGCCGGCCCCAGCGCTCGCCGACTTCGAGCACGCGCACGCTTTCCATGACGAAGCGCAGCCCGTCGACATCCCGAAGCGCGCGCTCGGCCGCCACGTAAGCGATGCACATCACTTCGCGGCGTTCGGCCGGCATTGCGAGCAGAAGCGGGATCGGTGCTTGCCCTTCGACGTTGGACTTGAGCATCGGCCGGTGATAGAAAGCGAAGGAGGGCACGCCCCTCGGCGAGCTCACGATTTCGGGGAAAAATGCCCCGTCCTTATTCGGAACGTAGTTGAACGCATCGTCGGCGAATTCGATGAGGCCCAAGCGCGTCCAGGCATGGGCGTCGGAGGAAATCGCAAGCGCGATGCGGGGCCCTTCCGGGCCAAAGGCCGTGTACGCCAGCACGTAAACATCCAGGCGCGGAATGAACGTGACGCGCGGGTCCTCGCACCCGTAGCCGCCCGCAACCGAACGTCGCTCGTATCCCTTGCGCGGTTCGAGAACCACCCCCTCGCGCTCGAATGCAATACCGTTCGCGGATTCGACTGCGCGAGCCAAGCCGACACGCGACACGTTGCCCGGCGCGACCATGCGCGGATACATCAGCAGCGTGCCGCCGCGGTCGCGAACGATCCCCGGATTCAAAACTCCCTCGGCTTCGAGGAGCGAACCATCCGGCGCTAGGACGATTCCGCAGCGTTGGTACGTCAGGTTGACCCGCACGGCGCTGGACTATACCAGACCGTCGTCGAGGTCCTCGCTGCGAATGTCCAGCGGCAGCCGACGGTCGGAGCGGGTCTAATGCCGCGAAGGTACGGGCGGGCCCGCGACAAAGCTGCGACGGTAGGAAACTGGCGACGCTGGAGGGCTCTCATGCCAACCAATGGTTCACGACGCACCTTCGTTAAGAGCGTGGGTGCCGCCGCCGGGGGCACGGCGCTAGCTGGGGCAATGCCCTTGCTGTGGGGATCGGCGCGCGCGGCCGAAGCGCTCAAGGTCGGCTTCATCAGTCCCCGCACTGGCCCGTTGGCGGGCTTCGGTGAAGGCGACCCGTACGTGCTCGAGCTCGTGCGCAAGTCCCTCGCCAGAGGCTTTTCCGCCGGCGGCACGGGCTATGCCGTCGAGATCCTCGACCGGGACACGCAGTCGGATCCGGCGCGCGCCGGTCAATTGGCGAAGGAACTGATCAACGGCAACGGGATCGATTTCATGCTGACCACCTCGACGCCCGAGACGGTCAACCCGGTCTCCGATGCTTGCGAAGCGGCCGGCGTACCGTGCTTATCGACCGTCATGCCTTGGGAAGCGTGGTACTTCGGGCGTGGCGCAAAGCCCGGGCAACCGTCGCCGTTCAAGTGGACCTATCATTTCAGTTTCGGCGTCAAGAATTTCTTCGACTGCTACGTATCTCAATGGCACGAATTGCCTACCAACAAGAAAGTCGGCGTGCTGTACCCGAACGACGCCGACGGCAACGCCATTCGCGAGCACTTGATCCCCGACTTGCAAAAAGCCGGGTTTACCGTCATCGACCCGGGACCATACGAAGACGGCACCAGCGACTATTCGGCTCAAATCGCGAGATACAAAGCCGAGAACTGCGAAATCTTCAACACGTTCCCGATCCCGCCCGACTTCGCAACGTTCTGGCGGCAAGCATCGCAACAGGGCTATACGAAGATCGTGAAGATCGCGCAAATCGCCAAGACCGGCCTGTTTCCTTCGAACGTCGAAGCGCTCGGCTCGCTCGGGGACAAGCTCGCGACGGCCTGTTACTGGCATCGCGACTTCCCCTACAAATCGTCGTTGACCGGGGTCAGTTCGCGCGAACTTGCCGACGGTTACGAGCGCGCGAGCGGCAAACAGTGGAATCAGCAGCTGGGCGCCTCATTGTCCTTGTTCGACGCGGGCTTCCAGGCGCTTAAGAACAGCGCCGCGGCGAAGAACAAGGCGGCTGTGGCGAAGGCTCTCGGCGCGCTGAACACGATCACGATCGTGGGCAAAGTCGACTTCTTGGCCGGTCCGTTTCCGAACGTTTCGCCCACCAGCATCATCGGTTCCCAATGGGTGAAATCAAAGGCCGGCAGCAAGTTCCCCTTCGACATGGTCATCACGGAACACGCGAACGATCCGAAGGTTCCCGTCACCGCGAAGTTGCTGCCGTATAGCTGACCGCTCGTAAGAAGGCCACCGATGGCGCAAGGGTCGAGCGTGCTCGCCGCGGCCGGGATCGTCAAGCGCTTTAACGCGTTCGTGGCCGTCGCCGAGCTCGACTTCAGGTTGGGCGCTGATGAAGCGGTCGGCATCGTCGGGCCGAACGGCGCCGGGAAGACGACGCTGCTCAACGTGCTGGCCGGAACCTACCGGCCCTCGGCCGGTACGGTGACGTTCGAAGGCGCCGACGTTTCCAGGCTGGACGCCGCTTCGCGATGCAGGTTGGGAATCGCGCGCTCTCATCAGGTGCCGCGCCCCTTCGGCGACATGACGGTGTTCGAAAACGTCTTCGTGGCTGCATCGATGGGGGGCGGCCACAAGGGTGCGCGCGCCTACGACGGCAGCATCGAGTCGCTGCGCCTCTGCGGCATGCTCGAGGTCGCGAACCGCCCGGCCGAGACGCTCGGTCTGCTCGATCGCAAGCGGCTCGAACTGGCGCGCGCGCTCGCGACGGATCCCAAAGTGCTGCTGCTGGACGAGATCGGTGCAGGTCTGACCGACGGCGAGGCGGCCGAGCTCGTGGCGATCATCCGCGAGCTGCGCCGCCGTCATATCGCGATCGTGTGGATCGAACATATCCTGCACGTTTTGCTGCAGGTCGTCGAACGGCTCGTCTGCATGGATGCAGGGCGCGTCATCGCCGAAGGTCTTCCCGACGAGGCGCTCGCGCATCCGGCCGTGATCGAGGCCTACCTCGGCAGCGGGGTGACGTGAGCCTGCTCGCGGTCGAGCAGCTCGATGCGCGCCACGGCTTGCTGCAGGCCGTTCGCGGCGTCTCTTTCGCGCTTGCGGAGGGCGAGATCCTGGCGCTCGTCGGCGCAAACGGCGCGGGCAAGACGACGCTCTTGCGCTCGATATCGGGCGCCCATCGAATATCCGCCGGCCGCGTGCTCTTCGACGGGGCCGACATCAGCGCGGTTCGCGCCAGCGCGCGCGTCCGCATGGGTATCGCTCTCGTGCCTGAGGGGCGGCGTCTGTTCGCAGGCATGACGGTTGAGGAAAACTTGACCGTTGCCGGAGAGACGCGGCGCAGGGGGCACTGGAACCTCGAGACGGTGCTCGAGGCATTTCCGATGCTGCGCCCGCTCCTGCGGCGGCGCAGCGGCGACCTTTCGGGCGGCCAGCAGCAAGCGGCCGCGATCGGGCGCGCGCTGATGACCAACCCTCGCGTTCTGCTGCTCGACGAAGTATCGCTCGGATTGTCGCCCGTCGCGGTCAACATGGTGTACGAATCGCTGCAAGGCGTCATCGCCGGCGGCGCGACGATCGTGCTCGTCGAGCAGGATCTGTCGCGTGCTTTGCGGATCGCGACCCGCGTCGCGTGCATGCTCGAAGGCCGCATCGTCCTCGAAGGGAAGGCTTCCGACATGACCCGCGAGCGGGTGACCGAAGCGTACTTCGGTCTACGGCGGCCGGACGCGGGAAGCGCCGTGTCGTGATCTGGGCCGATCAAATCGTCCAAGGAATCTTCCTTGGCGGTTATTACGCGCTGATCGCGTGCGGCTTGTCGTTCATGTTCGGCGTGCTGCGCATCATCAATCTGGCGCACGGCAGCATCGCGGTACTCTCGGCCTACCTGGTTTGGATGCTGGCCGATCGGTGGAACGTCTCGCCCTTCTTGGCGCTCGTCGCGATCGTCCCGGCGATGGCGGCCGCAGGCTGGCTGCTGCAACGCACGGTGCTCGAGCGGAGCTTGCGTTCGGGTGCGCTCACGCCGTTGCTCAGTACCTTCGGGCTCGCGGTGATGCTCGACAACCTGCTATTCGAGAAGTTCGGGGCCGACACGCGCTCGCTTGCGCCCAACATCGGGGATCTCGCCTTCAATAGCTGGACCGTTGGCGGGGGCGTGACGATCGGGCAACTCGCGCTGCTGACCTTCGGCGTCGCGCTCGCATTGCTCGGCGGACTGCAGCTCTTCCTCAATCGCACGCCGCTGGGGCGCGCGATTCGCGCCACGGCCGAAGACGCCGATACCGCCGAACTGGTCGGGATCGATTCGCGCCGGGTGTACGCGGCAGCCGCGGCCATCGCGATCGCGACGGTCGCGATCGCGGGTACCTTTCTCGGCATGCGGGCGACCTTCGATCCCTACACCGGCCCGGCTCAGCTCATCTTCGCATTCGAGGCGATCGTTATCGGCGGAACGGGATCCTTGTGGGGAACGCTCATCGGCGGCATCGTGCTCGGCGTGGCGCAGAATCTCGGGTCGCAGGTGAGCCCGCGAGGCTTCCTCATTGCGGGACATGCGGTGTTCTTCGTCGTGCTTGCCGCGCGATTCGTCCTCGCCGGCCGCGATCCGCGTACGCTGTTCGGAGCGCTGCGGAGGGCCCCCATTTGAGCGGCGGCCCGGGCATCGTCGTCCAGCGCTGGAGCCCACTTTCGATCGGGGCGATGAGCTGCTTGGGAGCGCTCTTGGTCCTGCTCGCCTTCGGTCCGTTCTATTTGGGTCCGTATCTCACGGACCGGCTCACCACGCTCTTGATTTACGTGATCATGGCGGCCATGTGGAACGCGCTGGCCGGATACGGCGGCCTGGTTTCCGTCGGCCAGCAGGCGTTCTTCGGCCTTGGTGCCTACGCCGCCATCCGGCTTTCCCACGCGGGGCTGGAGGCGTACCTCGCTCTCATCCTAGCGCCGCTATTGGTGGGGCTCGTGTCGGTGCCGCTTTCAACGTTCGCCCTTCGGTTGCAGGGCGGCGAGTTCGCGATCGGTATGTGGGTCTTCGCCGAGCTCGCGCACCTGTTGGTCAACCTCGACGGGCTCGTGCAAGGCGAGACCGGCACGTCGCTGATCGCGCTCTCCGCATTCGCGCCCGATACGCGGCGCGCGCTCAATTACTGGCTCGCGCTCGCGGTCATGACGGTGCTCGTGGCGGCCGTGTTCCTTTTATTGCGGAGCCGCGTCGGCGCGTCGATTCAGGCAATCCGCGACAACCAGGAAGCCGCTGCCTCGGTTGGCGTGCGCGTCATGGCCACCAAGTGCTTGATCTTCGTTCTGGCCGCGGTGGGCTGCGCCGCTGCCGGCGCGCTGACGCTTGCCACGCTGATCAGCTTCCAGCCGAAAACGTACTTCAGCGTTCAGTGGACTGCGTATATGATCTTCATGACGCTGGTCGGGGGGCTGGGGACGTTCGAAGGCCCCGTCCTGGGAGCGGTCATCTTCTTCGCGATCGAGACGTTCTTCGGCGGCAGCGGGGTGTGGTATCTCGTCGGCCTCGGCGCTTGCGCTCTGCTCTTCTCGCTGTTTCTGCCGCGCGGCATCTGGGGGGCGCTGCGCGATCGCTTCGGCATTGCGCTGATGCCGGTCGGTTACCGCCTGCAATTCCGGCCCCGCGCCGGCAAGGCCGCGACGTGAGAAAGCCTGCTGAAACAACGATGCGATCCACGATTTCGGAAACCGGCACGGTCGTAAAAGCGGTTGTCCTGATGAATCACGGACTACCTCACCAGGGTTCGAAGAGGATTGCATGATGAACGTTCTCGTTATCGGAGCGACCGGCTATATCGGCTCGGCAGTTTGCCGAGAGCTCGCCGCCGCCGGGCACGCCGTTACCGGTTTGGCACGCTCGGAGGAGGCGGCTGCCAAACTTCGAGCTGCCGGCCACGAGCCGGTTGCGGGCGACGTTGACCAATCGTCGCGGGTCGCGGCGCTTGCCGCGCAATCGGATGGCGTCATCTACGCGGTGCAGCTCTACGCCCCCAACGCCTTCGATATCGAGTCGCTCGCGCTGCGTGCCATCGTCGAGGGCTTGGCAAACAGCGGTAAACCGTTCGTCTATACGAGCGGCGCCTGGGCATACGGCGACACCGGCGAGCGAGTGGCCGACGAGGATGCGCCGTTGAATCCGCCCGCGCTCGTCGCGCGGCGGCCCGAACTCGAACGCATCGCGCTCGACGGCGCGCACAGCGGCGTCAGAGCGAGCGTCGTACGGCCCGGTGACGTCTACGGAGAAGGGCGCGGAATCCCGGCGATGCTCGTCAGCTCGGCCCGCGATCGCGGTGCGGCGTCCTTCGTCGGGGACGGGCGCAATCGGTGGGCGGTGGTCCACGTCGAGGATCTCGCGCGCCTGTACGTTCTGATGTTCGACGGCGCAAGCGGCGGCGATCTCTTCAACGCGAACGACGAGACGGCATTTTCCGTGCGCGAGATGGCGGAAGCGGCCAGCCGCGGGGCCGGCCGTGGCGGCGCGGTGCACTCGTGGCCGCTTGATGAAGCGCGCAAGGAACTCGGACCCTTTGCCGACGCGCTCGTCTTAGACCAGCGACTGACTTCGGCGCGCGCTCGGCAGCGGCTCGGCTGGACGGTGCGCAGCACCACGATCCTTGACGACCTCGAGCGCGGTTCCTACGCGGGTTAGCCGGCGGCTTCGAACGCCTCCGCGCCGCTAAAGCGGAAGCGCGGTTCGCGCGTTCCGCAGAAAAACGCGAGCAGGTCGCAGACCATGCGCTCGCAACCGGCTGCGTTCAAGGCGTACAACTCGGGGACGCAATAAACGGCGGCCGCGCGCGACGAGGAAACCGCATCGATCGCGGGCCGGTCGACGAATCGCGCCGCGATTCCGCCGGACTGCATCTCGACGAAAGCCGACTGCCCGTCGAACGTCCAGCTCGCACCCTGGGCTTCGCGCCTCAAGACGACGCTCGGCCCGAGGGCTCGGTAAAGGGATACGGTCAGGTCTAGCAGCTTCAGCGGCTCGCTTCGTGCCATCCCCGCAACGCTAGCGCCTGGCCCGCGCCGGCGCATCCGACAACGGTCCAACGGCCGGCCCAGCGGACCGTGAAAGCGGTGAATGACTGTGAGTTTATCGGACGGTGAGACGCTCCGCGATGGCTTGTCCGACGAGCTCGGGCGCCGCGGCCGGGTCTCCCACCGGAAAGACGAGCTTCTCGCCGCCGTCGAACCACAGGCGCGCGGTGACCCCGTCGTCGGCGGCCGTTGCCACCGCCGTTCCGGCGCGGCTGACCCAGATCGCCGAATCCCACGAGATCTCCTCAGCGCGGACGGCGTCTCCCAGCTTGGCGCGGACCTGGGCGTTCACGGCATCAATCCATTGGTCGAAAGTCACAACGGGCTCCACTCTTTTTGGCCAAATGTACCACTCCCCAAGAATACCCCCCGTCCGGCGGCATTTCAAGGTCCGGCCCCAAAGAGTGCGGCGCCGCCGTGGGCCGGCGGCGCCGCTATCCGTCAGATCCTAGGCAAATGCGGGCGGCGGGAACGGCTTCCAAAAATTGCAGTTATGCTCTTTTGAGAAGTCCCGGACCACGCCCGGCGTCGGTGGAACGAACGAGTTCACGTCGTCGTAGTTGCCGACGAAATAGGGCCAGTAGGAAGTGCTGGACCCGTTAGGGTTCGACGTGGCAGCGAAGGTCGTCCAGTACGAGATCATCTGCGCTGCCAACTGCAGCTCGATCGAGCTGAGCTGGCTCGGTTCCGAATGGGAGAATTCGTCCCAGAAGAATTGCAGCTCGCTCGCGTGCGCTGAGCCGTACGGGAAGCTGACCGGTGGAAGGAACTCCTCCGGCGCGTTTTCGTCGTAGAACTCGTAGGCAAACGTCGGCACCCATTGCGAGAGCGAGTCGTTGGCGGAAAGTGCCTGGCAACTGAAAACGTAGTCGGTCAACAGTGTCGCCAGCGCCAAATCGGGGCTCGGGTAGTTCGCGAGCGGGTATTTCCTGAGCACCTTGGGGGCCAGCGAGCCGAACTCGCCTTGCAGGAGCGGTGCGTATTGCGCCGGTTGCACCGGTCCGTTCGCACTGAGGTCGAAGTCTTCTGCAATAAAGAGCCGGAACTCATCGTGATTGGTTCCGTCGATGACAGGCACGCGATTGAAGGTTCCTTGCGCAAATGCGGTAGCGGGCATCGTCGGAAGAAGCTTACCGTCGATCGTCGGCGTCTCTTCCGACGGTGTCTGCGCCAGGAGAGCGCTGACCGGCACGCCGCGCAGGCACTTGACGCGCTCGTTCGAGCAGCCAAGGGTCATCGCCAGGGCGTTGCCGGTCGCCTCCGAGGTCTGCAGCGACGGCAAGGCAGCGATTTGATACGAGCCGCTCTCGATGATCGCCCGATCGAACAGACCGTTTGCGAGCGGCGAGGCCAGCTGTGAGAAGACGCTGAGTCCGCCCGCCGACTCACCAAAAACCGTCATCGAGCCCGGATCGCCGCCGAAGGCTGCAATGTTGCGCCGCACCCACGCGAGGGCGAGCTGCTGATCCATCAAGCCGTAGTTAACGTGCAGGCCCGGCTCTGCGTCGAGCGCCGACTGTGCGAAGAATCCGAGCAGGCCGAGGCGGTAGTTGATCGTCACGACGATGACGCCCTGGGGCACGATGCGGTTGGGGTCGTACAAATTGCTCGCCCCGACGACGAATCCACCGCCGTGAATCCAAACCATCACCGGCAAGCGCCGGGACGTGCTGCTGCTGTTCTGGGGCAGAAACACGTTGAGGAACAGGCAATCTTCATTCGAGCTCTTCACGCCGAAGGGAGATTTGACTTGCGGGCAGGGCGACCCGAAATGCCTCGCATCGAGCGGCGAGGCCCAAGGCGGGTGGGGCTGCGGTGCGCGCCAGCGCAAGCTTCCGACGGGCGGTTGCGCGTATGGGATGCCGAGGAAAGCGGACATTCCATCGAGCGTCTTGCCGCGAACCCAGCCGTCATGCGTCAAGACCTCGAGTCCGTTCGCCGGTAGGACGCGTGTCGCCGGAGCGGCAAGCACTCCCCTCGCGCCGGCGGCGAGCGGGTGCGCGACGGCGAAAGCCGCGCATGCTACGGCGGCAACGAGCGTTCGTACGAGTGCTCCTTGCACGAAACCAAATCGAGCCTTCATCAGAGGTTCCTTTCTTGGCGCGGTAACGACACTGAAAGTCGAGGCCCGCTCCGTAGAGCGGTACCTGCTGCGGCGACGGGTTTGAACTGCGAACCGTAACCGGAGAGTAGCGGCTTCGACGGTTATCTGCCGGGTCCCGGGGCTCGGTCGCCGCCGCGTGCGCTCCGGCAGCGCTTGGCGAAGTCGATCAGCCGGACAACCGCGTCAAGGGCCTAGCGAGGCATGCCCCGGACCGGGTGCGTTCGCGCTGGTGGAGAAGGAGGGTCGACGCCTACCGAAGCGAGTCGTCGCGATGCAGCAAGCACAAGCCGATCCGCGTCCGTGTGAACGCTGCGGACATCGCCGGGACATGCACGAAGATTTTCGCGGCATGGAAGTCTGTCGCGCTTGCGACTACATCGCGTTGCGCTTCCCGTGCTCGACTGCGACGCTTCAAGAGAAAGCTGCGCTCGACGCGCTTAGCTTCGACCTCGACTGACTACAAGCCGCCGTCGAGTTCGTCGAGGCGCTTCAAGGCGTGCTCGTTGCGCTCCGCGGAAGGTAACTCGTCGCATTCGCGCATGATTTCGACGACGCGGCGCGCGGTTTGCACGAGCAGCTCGCGGTCCTCCGGTCCCTCCCGGCGCGGCAGGCGCAGCACGGAATCGGAGGTGTACACGGGCAGCGACTCGCCGGCGGGCGCGTGACCGTTCGAGGACGCTTTGCCGCGGACCGCGTCGCGCAAAAGCTGCCGGCAGGTGTAGACGCCCACATCCGACTTACCGGGATGTTCGAGATGATGGAGGGCGACCGGGCGTTGGCTTGTCATCGCTTCGTAGTCGCCCGGCGCGCGCTGCTTCTCATCGTAGGTGCGGTGCCGCGTTTGCCCATCGAGGAAATCGATGCGGTCGACGCCGCAGTCTTCCGCGCATCCCATGTGGTCGGGATCGATCTCATCGTTGAAGTGCCGCCACCCCAGAACGATCATGTTCTCGTCGTCGACGGGTACTTGCCAGCGCGACATCGCGACGGTGGTGTGCCGCAAGCGCGCGGCCGAAGGGACCAGCGACGCGGTGGCAACGAAGTTGGGGAAGTTTTGCTCGGTGATGCGAATCCAAATGCGGTCGTCGGCCACGCGCCGCGCCGCGGAGAAGATCAGACCGTTGCCGTTGCGCGTTGCATGCCATTCGATGACCGGCATCTCGCGGAAGCCTTCCCCTAAGTTCAGGCCGGCCGCGAGCTCCGCGTCGATGCTATCGACCGTCATGTTGTTGTGCAGAACGGCCGAATGAAAGTGGTCGATCAGATTCTCGTAGACTTGCAGCCAATTGCAGGCATAGAGGTTTGAGAAGGGGACCAGGCGCGTTCCGGCCGGCATCCGATACGCGTCGTATTCCGGGAAGACCGGTTTCGCTTCGGGCGGCCCCATGTATGCAAAGACGATACCGTCGCGCTCGAACGCTGGATAGGCTCCTTGGCAAACGGTCTGCTTGAGGCGCGTGTCGCTCGGCTCGCACGGCATTTCCAGGACCGTTCCATCGACGTCGTACAGCCAGCCGTGATAGCAACAGCGAATGCCGCGTTGCTGCACGATGCCGAACTCTAGCGACGTCCCGCGATGGCTGCAATGCAGATGCAGCAGGCCGATGCGGCCGCTGCGGTCTCTGAAGACGACCAGGTCCTCGTGAAGGATGCGGATCGCTTTCGGGACGTCGGTAAGCTCCTGCGAAAGGCACACCGGCTGCCAGAAACGGCGCATGTATTCGCCCATCGGGCTGCCCGGGCCGGCGTGCGTCAGCTCCCGCTCGGACTTGGGAACCGACTCGTCGTCGTGACGGTAGTAACCGCCGTAGGGAAGGCTGTCACGTTTGCGCGGGGTCTCTAGCACTCGGCTCATCGTTCGCTCCCATCTCTAAGACCGTTTCGCCCGAGTTCTGGTAAACCGTAAGATTGGTCAGGCCAAACGCGAATTCCCGCCGCCGGCCTTGCGTTTGCGCCGTCCAAGGGATGCCCGTGCGGGGCGCGCCGGCGCGGCCACGCTCGGCTGCGGACCGAACATCCGCCGGTAGAAGTCGCGGATGTGATCGCTTGCGGCACCGGCCGCTTTTTCCGCCACGCCGGATCGAATCGCCGCCACCAAACCGCGGTGCTCGGCGACGAGCCACGCGTGCTCGGCAGGCCAGTCGTCGAGTTTTCGGAACGCGTCGAGAATTTGGCGCGCGATCGCTTCGCGCAAGGCCTCGGTGAACAGCGGCGCCACCGCGTTACCCGACATCTTCGCGATCGCTACGTGGAATTCGGTATCGCGTTCCAAGAAAACCTCGGGATCGAGCGCGGCGTCCATCTGGTCGACTAGCCGTCCGAGGCGCGTGAGTGCGTCGGGCGTCGCCCGGGCCGCCGCGCCGCGAAAAGACCAGGTCTCAAGCGCTTCTCGAATCTCAAGCAAATCGAGCAGCGGTATGCGCAGCAGCGAGACGTACAGCCGCAGGGTGTTGGCCAGGCCCTGGTTGTTTTCGCCGCGCACGACCGAACCGGATTCGGAACCCGCGCCGCGCCGCGCGCTCAAGATTCCAAACGCCTCCAACACGCGCAAGGCTTCGCGCACGGATGGGCGGCTTACCTGAAATGCTTCGGCCAGCTCGCGCTCCGGAGGCAGCCGGTCGCCGACGGCGAGCCGCCCGTCCAAGATCGCTTCCTCGATCTGGAAGATGACGTCTTCAAAAGCCCGGCGGTGGAGAACGGGCTTGAACGCCGGTTTGGAAGCCGCCGCCGTCGAGCCCGTGAGACGATGCGAGGCGGCCTTTTTCGAGAGCGGCGGCTTCCGAGCCGCGCGCAAGGAGGTAGGCCGCTTCATGCGGCTACCTTCTTGCCTACCCCGGCAGCTCCCGCGCCTTTGCGCGGGGGTGCCGCTCAACGCACCGGCGGCCGCTCGAGCAGGTCGAGAATGTCTGCGTCAGGTCTGGCGATGACGCGCCGGCTGACGACGCGGCCGACGCGCTCGGCCGCTGCGACGCCGGCATCGACCGCGGACTGCACGGCGCTCGTTTCCCCGGTCACCATGATGGCGATGAGCCCGCCGCCTGGCTGCTGCTTGGTAATGACGCGGACGCTCGCGGTCTTCACCATCGCATCGGCCGCCTCCACGGCCGCTGCCAGGCCGAAGGTCTCGACCAGCCCCAGAGCCTCAACCCCAAACGTCTCAATCATCGCGCTCTCGCCGGCCGCATTGGGGCTACGCACGCTACCGTACGTAACCCCGATGCCGGCCAAACGGCGTTAATCCCAGAAGTACTTCGAACGCCGCGGATCGACGTTGTCCGGGAACGGCAGGTAGCCTTCGCCCGAGAAGATCTTCTGCGGCACGGTTGCCTGTGCGAAGCCGCGCTTGGTGATGTCGTAGTAGTAATCCGAGATGCGATGGTCGATCTCCCAGAAGTCGTACTCCTTGCACGCCTTCTCGTACGTTCCGGCCAGTCGCAAGTGGGGTAAGATCATCTCGATGTAGTAATCGTACATTCCGTTGGTGATCAACTGGCGGCGCGACATGCGCGAGGTCTTGGTGTAGAGCTTGAGCGTGGCTTGCTGCACGCCATGCAGCCGCGGTGCGAGATCCTTGATGGGAACGGAGTACACCTCGGACATGGGCGTGTTCCACTTCTCGCGCACGAACACCGCGCCTGCGGTGATATACGGGATGTAGTTCTTGGGCCGGGTGAAGGTCGTCGAGATGTCGTTGACCCGAATTTCCTCGAGCCCCATCTTGGCCGCATCCAGGACGACCAGCATCGTGTACGCGTGCGGGACCTTCTCGTGATCGCACACGTCGCTCCAGTGGTAGACTTCTTCGTTGCAGAAAAGGTCGCGAACGATCAAGACCTTTCCGTCCGGAAGTGGATAGGGCCCGGTGTCCCCTAGACCGAGGCGGCAGTCGTAGTGGTCGAGGAAGGCGAGCAGCTCGGCGGTCGCGTTGAAGCGGACGAAAGCGTCGTGCTTTTCACTGCCTGCCTCGATCTCCTCGAGCTGCGGCGTCAGCGTGTCCAGGAAATCTTGGTCGTGGATCAAGCAGCGGTAGCGATCTTGCGAGTTGAGGATGTAGCCGTCTTGGCGCTTGCCCCACAGAACGCGCTGCATGAACTTGAGGATGATGTTGCTTTCCTCGACGAAATCTTGCGGTTTGATGACTTCGAGGGCGAGCAGTCCGCAGCGGCCCATGCCGAATCCGACCGCGCCGATGCACCAGTCGTGAACGCAGTTCACCTTCGTTCCGATCTCGCGCCGGGCGCTCTTGCCGATGTCGATGATCGCTTGTGCTCCAACCTCATCGTTGGTCATGCGCAGGATCTCCGGCCAGCGGTAGAACTCGTGCATAAACGCCAAGATCTCGTATTCCTGGCGCGGGATCATGCCCGACACGCCCTCGGTCGCGCGCATGACGAGCACGTCCCAAATGTTCCAGGCCAGGTAGTTGTTGAGATCGTTGAGCTCGTCGATCGTGAAGTTGTCTCTGAGCACGTCCTGGTGGCTGACTTTCTCGAGGACCTTGCTCTTTGCGCGCTGGCGCATGATCTTGTCGCCGAGAATCCCGTCGGGAACGGGCTCCATCCCCTTGAAGTTGCCTTGGTAGACCAGGTCCTGGAAGCGCAGCCCGTTGTCGTCGGGTTCGTACCGCTTCAAATAACCGGCCATATGATCTATCATCGCGTTTCCTCTCTTGTCTTGAGCGCTGCGTAAGACGTGAAGTTACGAGGGTCAGTCTTCGAGGAGTACCTGCGCGACGTCGTGATGGTCGCACTTGAGACGGACTTTCTTCCCGTCGAGAGCTGCAATCATTTGCTTGAAGTGCTCGTCGTTGTTGCCGCCCGTGACGTAGCGGGTTTCGGTGTTCGGCTGATAGGCGGTCATGATGCACGGGATTTGAAACTCGCGCGACAGGATGCCGAGATGGGACTCGGGCGCACCCGAGAGCGTGATGACGCCGAGGCATCCCATGGTGAGCGCCGGGGACAGGAAGGTCGTCGTTCCGCCCTGCGCCAGGATGATGTGGTCTTGCAGTTTGCCGCTCGAGATCAGCGCGATAACCGCAGTCGGGTCACCGAGGTACTTGACGACGCCGGTCGGCGATTTGGGTGTTTCGAAGGCGTTGTAACCTTCGGCTAAAACTGTCATTGCTTCTGTCCTCCTCAGCGAAGATGCACGTTCAAACCTGGATGTGACGCAGACGCCGCAGCGTCGCCAGCAGTTCGGGTTCTGACGGCGGTGGCGCGCGCGGCACGGCCGGCGGCGGCTCCGAGCGAAGCACGGATTCGCTGCGATCCCAAAACCGGGTGCGGCGAGCCTCCTCCAAGCGCTCGGAGTTGCGCGCGCGGCGCACGCGCGCGGCGGCGGCAACGCGCTCGGCTGCCGTAGCGGCCGGTTCGTGCGGACAAGCGCACGGTGTCGAGGTAGCGCCCTCGCATGCGCAGGCGCCCTTGGGAGGAAGCAAACAGGCCGTCGCACCAGGCGCGGGCTCGCCCGACGCAAGCCAAGCGATGAGCTCTTGCGGCCAAACCGCCACCGTTTCGGCGCCGGCTGCAAGCAGCTCGGATTCGCCGTGCATGCCCCACGCGACGCCGATGGCGCGAACGCCGCAAGCCAACGCCTCCTTCACGTCGCCTGCCGTGTCGGTAATCAGTGCTACGCCGCCTTCGTCGCGCGCGCCGTTGAGCTCGTCGTACGCAGGCGAGCAGCGCCGTCCGACGCCGTAACCTGCGTCGGCGAGGAAGCGCCGCATGCTGACGCTCTTGTCGGGTTCCACGTCGCCCGAGAAGACGTGCGCGAAACACGTCGCCACGCCGGCTTCGCTCAGCACGCGTCGAATCGTTGCGATCGTGTTGGTGGAGAGGACGACGAGCGTGCAGCGGCTCGCCAGGGTTCGCACCACGTCGGCCAGGCCCGGTACCAGCGGCGGCGTGTACTGCGTGCGAAGGAGCTCGAGAAAGTGGTGCTTGGCCGCATCGAGCTTCGTCTTGTCGGGGCAACGGGCGGCGAGAGCCCGGAAAAAGTTGTCGTTAAAGAGATCGAAAAAAGCGTCGCGATCCTCGATGCCCAGGCCAAACTCGCGATTGGTTTGAGCGAACAGCTCCCAGGAAGCCTCGCGCGTTTGAACGAGGGTGCCGTCGAAGTCGAAGAGGATCGCGCGCGGCGGCATCGGCTCAGGCGTTCACGGAGGCCGGCCTCGATGCGATGCGGGTCGCGGGCGAGCCGTTGAGCGACGCGAGCAGCGGCAGCTCGTAGAAGTCGTAGATCTCGCCGTAGCCCGTCAAGCCGTTGCACTCCCAACGCGTCAGGACGTTGAAGCCGACCATATTCGGCCAGCATAGCCAGGGAAACGTCGTCAAGCCGGCGCCGGAGAAGTTCCACGTGCGTTCGGCCCGGTCGGTTACGGTGAGCTCGATGGTCTCGGCGTAACGGTCGCTCCCGCGCACCGTGCGGCCACTCCCCGCTTTAAGACCGAAAACCTTCCCCCGCTCGAGGACGTAACCGTGCGTCAAGCGTAGCCCCGTCGGGTTCTGGGCCGGATCGAAGCTGAAGATGGCATGCATCGCGAAATCTTTTGAAAAATGGGCGCCGAGCCAACACATCGGCGGGGCGCCGCGCTCGGGGCGCGGACCCCAACTGTGGTCCATGGTGGAAACGCAGTCGATTTCATACGCCTTGCCGCGAACGGCGACCGTACCGTGGGCGCGCCCCGTTTGATCGAAATGGCCGTTGTAGGCGGTTCCCCAGGCGAACTTGCCCTCGGCCTGCGCGTGACTCGCCGCCGCCGCCATCGGATCTTCGGCCGGATCGTGGATGTCGAAGCCCGGCATCAGCGCCTCCCAGCGCACGTCGACCCGCGTACCTTCGCCGTCATCGTAGCGCAGATCCCAGACGCGGTTGGGCTCGATCGTACGGACCGCGAGCGAGTTGGCGAGCTTGTAAGCGCGCAGGTCGTAGGGCTTCGGAATCGGCAGCGAGGAGCGCATGTCGCAGAAATCGGCTTCCCACGGCGTCAAAGACCGGCCGGAATTGATGCAGATCGTCGAGCCGACCGTTCCCAGGGTCGTCCGGAAAAGCGCGTACAGACCGACGTTTAAACGCGACTGCGGCTCGTAGAAGGCGAAGTAGTTCGTTTCGGACCAGGTGGGGTCGCTCGAATCGCGCCCGTGAAAGTCCGCATCCGCATCTTGGATCAAAACGAATCCTCCTCGGACGGCCGCGCCGCCCGTGCTCTCAATTGTCCACGATGAGGCTCGAGGCGCTACGGGCGGTGCGGATAGAAGTTGGCGGAGCTTTTTATCCGGTCGCGAGCATGACGGCGTGGCGGTCCCGAACCTATAGTGGGGGCCAAGCTACGAAAGGGTTCCAAACGATGCGCCTAGGGCGGGTGTGCGGAAACGTCGTCGCCACGGTCAAAGCCGACGGTCTGTCGAGCTACAAACTTTTGTTGGTTCGAGAGGTCGATCCGCGCGATCCGCTTGGCGGCGACGGCGATGCAAGCGCCGCGGTGTATGCCGCCATCGACCTGGTCGGCGTCGGCGAGGGCGAGATCGTTTTGGTCGCGCACGGCGGCGCCGCGCGCGTCGACGAGGGCACGGCGCGCGTTCCGACCGATGCCGCCATCGTCGCCATCGTCGACAGTGCCCGGCTCGATTCGCGCACCACGTTCGTCAAGTAGTAAAGCAAAAGGGGGGTCAGTGTCATGGCAGCACCAGGTAGCTCGGAGTCCCCGGGCGGCGCGCTCGGTCTCATCGAAACAAAGGGCCTCGTCGCAGCGATCGAGGCGGCCGATTCGATGGTCAAAGCAGCCAACGTCCGGCTGATGGGCCGAGAGCAAATCGGGGGTGGCCTCGTCACCGTCATGGTCCGCGGCGACGTCGGGGCGGTCAAGGCCGCGACCGATGCCGGCGCGGCTGCGGCCGGCAAGGTCGGCGAGGTGATCTCGGTGCATGTGATCCCACGGCCCCACGAAGACGTGGACCTGATTCTCGGCAAGCTCAAGTAGCGACCGCGGGATCCCGGAGGATAATCGATCGTGCCTGGGGGCGCGATGGCTGCGCTCGAAGCCGATTCCGACCTGATCGCGCTCGCTGAAGCGCGCGCGAAAGCGCGCGACGCACGGGCCGCCTTCGAGTCGTTCGACGGCGCCACGCAAGCGGTGGTCGACCGCATCGTGAGCGCAATGGCAAACGCCGGGGCGGCCGCGGCCGAAGAACTCGCCCGGCTCACCGTCGAGGAGACCGGCTACGGCGTCGTCGCCGACAAGGTCTACAAGAATCTTTACAACGCGCGCTTCGTGGCCCAAGCGATGCTGGAGATGCGCACGCTCGGTGTTCTGTGGGTCGACGAGCCGAACCGGATGGCGGCCGTCGGCTCACCGATGGGCGTTTTGGCCGCCATCATCCCCGTCACCAATCCAACCTCGACCGTCCTGTTCAAATGCCTGGCGGCGGTCAAGTCGGGGAATGCCATCGTTTGCGCGCCGCATCCGCGCGCGGTGCGCTGTTGCGCGCGCACGGCCGAGATCATGGCCCGCGCGGCCGAGCGGGCTGGGGCGCCGCGCGGCCTGATCTCGTGTCTGGAGAGCGTTACGCTCGAGTCGACGCAGGAGTTGATGCGCCATCCGGCCGTCTCGATGGTCCTGGCAACCGGCGGCGCCGGCATGGTGCGCGCTGCCTATTCTTCTGGTAAACCGACGCTGGCAGTCGGGCCCGGCAACGTGCCGGCATACATCGATCGCTCCGTCCCGGACCTGCTCGAAGCGGCGACGATGATCGTCACTTCGAAAGCCTTCGACAACGGAACGGCCTGCGTCGCCGAACAATCGGTCGTCCTCGACGAGCCTATCGCCGACGCCGCCTTTACGGCTTTCGAAGCGCAGGGCACCGTCTTTCTTGGTGCGGAGGAGGCGCAGCGCTTGGCGTCGCTTCTCTTTACCGAGGGCGGCGATCTGCGGCCGCAGTCGGTCGGACAATCGGCGCGCGTTCTGGCGGACCGGATCGGGGCGCGCGTCGAAGCGAATTGCCGCGTGCTCGCCGCCGAGCTGCACGACGTCGGGCCGCAAACCCCGTTGTCGCGTGAGATTCTCGGCCCGGTTCTGTCGTTCTATCGCGCCAAGAACGCGGACGCCGCTTACGAACGCTGCCGGCAGGTTCTCGATTTCGGCGGCGCCGGCCACACGCTCGGCCTCCACGCGGGCGACGACGCGGTGATTGCCAAGTTCGCGTCCCTCCCGGCCGCACGCATTCTTTGCAATACGCCGAGCTTGTTCGGCGGAATGGGCTTCAGCGCTGCCACGGATCCGTCGTTCATGCTGGGCACCGGAACCTGGAGCGGATCGATCGTCTCCGACAACGTTACGCCGCTGCATCTCATCAACATCAAGCGCATCGCACACGAGATCCGGCCGTGGCGCTCGCTGTACGATCTCAAGTGAAACGCGGCGACGAAGCGTGCCGAGGGGCGGCGAACTGATGGCCGGCGTCGAGTTGCGCACGTACGCGTTCATCGATCGCATGCAGCCGCAAGCGGCGGCACACGTTGCGGCCACTTGCCAAGGCGACGTCCCGGTGGCCGGAATGTCGGAGTTGTTCATCGAGGTTGCCCCGGGTAACGAAATCTTCCGCTGCGCGGACGTGGCCCTCAAAGCGGCCGACGTTCGCCCCGCCCTTCAGATCGTCGAGCGCGAATTCGGGTTGCTCGAGGTGCACTCGCGAACGCAAGCCGAAGTCATCGCCGCCGGGCAAGCGGTGCTCGAGTACCTCGGGATCGGCGAAGCCGATCGCCTCAAGCCGAAAGTGGCGTCCTCGCAATTCGTGACCAACGTGAACCCGTATCAAGCGCAGCTGATCAATCGCTGGCGCAAGGGAAATCTGCTCTTGCCGCGCAGCAGCTTGTTCGTTCTCGAGGTTTCGCCCGCGGCCTACGTCACGCTGGCAGCCAACGAGGCGGAGAAAACGGCCGAGATCAGCCTGATCGAGGTGCGCGCCGTCGGCCGCTTCGGCCGGCTGTTCGTTTCCGGAAGCGAGAGCGACGTGCGGACCGCGCGCGACGCCGCCGTCGCCGCCCTGGCCGCTCTCGAGGGACGCGAGTGAAGGGGGCCGGCGTTCCGAACGGTCGCGCGTCGTCAAAGGAGGAAACGCCGAGAAGCGTCTTCACGCTTCGCGACGTGGAGCAGGCCTCGGGGAGCTTGCGCATCGGCCCGCTCGACGTGGTGACGCCGCTCGCGCTCGACCGCGCGAAAGAGCTCGGCATCACGATCGAACGCGACGGCGCGAGCGGTCCGCCGCAACGCACCATGACGTCGTACGTCAGCCCGGCGCTCGTACAGCGACCCGTTTCGCAGCCTGCGCAGCGCGGCGTGCTGCAACAACCTGCGCGCACGACTCCGGCAGGCCCGGCGCGCGTCGGCCCGGGACTTCCACGCGTCGCGCAGGCCGCCGCCCCGAGCGGCAGCGCGGCCTTGCCGCGCTCGGGTGCCCTCTACCGTCGCAGCGCATATGGCTCTGCGGGCGAGCGCAACGTGCGCGCCGGGCAGACGGATGCGGCGCTTGCGCGCCCGCAGGTGACGGTCGTCGGTGCCGGTCACGTTGGCGCGAGTGCCGGTTTCGCGCTCGCCTTAGCGGACCGGTTCGCGCGCGTGCGGCTGATCGACGTCGTCGAGGGGCTGGCCGAAGGTCTCGCGCTCGACATGTGGCACAGCGCCGGGCTGCGCGGCTTCGATACGCGCGTTGAAGGCAGTCACCGCATGGCCGACGTGGCGGGTTCGGATGTGATCGTGATAACGGCGGGGCGGCCGCGCAAGCCCGGCATGTCGCGCACCGACTTGACGGCGGCCAACTCCGAGATCGTACGCTCGATTGCGCCCTCGATCAAAGAGCTTGCTCCGAACGCGGTCGTCGTTGTCGTCACGAATCCCCTCGAAGAGATGACGCAGCTCGTTTGCGAGCTGACGGCTTTTCCGCCCGAGCGCGTCGTCGGGATGGGCGGCGTGCTCGACACCGCGCGCTTCCGCGCCCTGGTCGGACTTACCGGTGCCGTTCGCGCTCAGGACGTTCGCGCGCTCGTCCTGGGAAGCCACGGCGCGGAAATGGTGATTCCACTGAGTCAAGCGACGGCGAACAACGTTCCGCTCGAGCAACTGCTCGATAGCGCGACGCTCGACGGCATCGTCCGTCGCACGCGCGAGTCCGGTGCCGAGGTTACGAAACTGCTGCAAAGCGGCAGCGCGTTTTTCTCGCCGGGCTCGGCGATTTCCAAACAAGTACAGGCGATCGTCGACGACTCCGACGAAGTGATCCCAGCCTGCGTTCGCTCGCGCGGCGCCTATGGGTTAATCGACACGCGCGTTGGTCTTCCGGTGCTGCTCGGCCGTACGGGCGTCCGCCGGATCGTCGACCTCGCCCTGCGCCCCGCCGAGCGTGCGGAGCTGGCAGCGTCCGCCAAGGCGATCGACGAGCGCATCAAGGCCATGCCGCGCTAAGCATGCGCGCGGTGGTCTTCGCTGGTTCGCGCTCGGTTCGGCTCGACGATGTGCGCGAGCCGGCGTTGGTCGACCCAACCGACGCGCTCGTGCGCCCGAGCCTGTGCGGTATTTGCGGAACGGACCTGCATCTGATCGGCGGCGACTTTCCCGGTGTCGAGCCGGGCCTCGTGCTGGGACACGAATTCGTCGGCAGCGTCGTCGAAGTCGGCTCGGCGGTGCAGCACGTGAGGCCGGGCGAGCGCGTCTTCGCCTCGGATTTCGTCGCCTGCGGAGCATGCCGTTGGTGCGACCGCGGCGATCATTGGGAGTGCGCGCAACGCGCTTTTTTTGGTACGGGCGCAGCCTTCGGTCCGCCGCTGTCAGGCGCTCAAGCGGAGCTCGTCCGCGTGCCGTTTGCGGACGTCGCGCTCATGCGCGTTCCCGCGGCCTGCTCGGATGAAAGCGCCATTCTGCTGGCCGATAATTTGCCGACCGGCTGGGTTGCGATCGAGCGCAGCGGGCTTGCGCCGGGCGAAGTGTTGGCCGTCATCGGCGGCGGCGCGGTCGGTCAGCTCGCCAGCATGTGCGCCCAGGCGGCCGGCGCCGGCATTGTCGTCGTGGTCGAACCGAGCGCAGAGCGGCGCCGCTTCGCAGAAGCGCACGGTGCGCTTGCCGCGGCGCCGGAGGATGCCGAGCGCCTAATTCGAGAGCTGACCGACGGCGACGGTGCCGACGTGGTCGTCGAAGCGGTCGGACGCGATGCGGCGCTTACGAGCGCGTTGCAGCTCGTCCGGCGTCGCGGCCGGATCGTTTCAGTCGGCGCACACGCAGCCGAGCGCTGGGAGCTGCCGCTCGCGAAATGCTTCGCGGACGAGATCTCGTTCTCGTTTGCAATCGGCGACGCGATCCGCGTGCGCCGCACCTTGCTCGCGCTCTTGGGGACCCGCGCGCTCGATCCGAGCGATGTGGTCGGCGCGCGGGTGTCGTTTGAGGGAGCACCGGGCGCATACGCCGAGCTTGCGGCGTTACGGGCGATGAAGGTCGTTATCGATCCAAGGAAGCCCTGAAGCGACGCGTTCCGCCGACATGCCGTACATCTGCAAGGCGATGTCCGCCAAGAGACGCTTCTCGTGCTTGCTGAAGTCGAGACCCGTGAGCGATTCGATCTTCGCCAGCCGGTAAACGATCGTCTTTTCGTGGACGCGAAGCTTTTTCGCGGCGGCTCGGCGCGAGCAGTTTAGCTCGAAAAAGGCTTTGAGCGTTCCGAACAGCAGGTCGCGGGTCTGCGCTTTCTCCTCGAGCAGCGGCCCGAAGATCGTGTGCACGACTTTCTTGACGTCAGCCTCCGCGCGCAAGCTCAGCAGCATGCCGACGATCCCTGCATCCTCGTAACAGGCCGCCGCGACGCGGCCGCGCTGGCGGGCCACCTCGAGCGATATTTTGGCTTCACGATACGCCGCGCTCAAAGAGGCCGGGCCGATACACGGCGTGCTGATGCCGACCTGGACCGAGAGTCCCGTGACGTTCGCGGCGATGGCAGCCGCAAGCTTGGCTCCCAAACGCTCCGCATCGCGAACCGCCTCGCCCCCGCAAACCAGCGCCACGAAGTTGGCGCGCGCGCCCGAGAGCTTCACCGATTTTTCCAGGTCTTCGACCGTGCGGTAGGTCTGTGCGATGCGTCTGCGCCGTACGCTGATTTCGCCCGGGCTCCAGCCCTCGCTATTGGCCTGCTGTTCGATGCCGTCGAGGGCGCACAGGAACACGCGGTGGCCTCCCTCGAGGTCGACGCGCAGGTCGCGGGCGCGGGCCGCAGCCGAGCGCCGGACGTCATCGGTCCCTTCCAAGAGGTCCCACAAGACGGCACCGAGCGTCTCCGCCCGGGCGCGCGCGGCGGCGCGGCGCTCGATCAGGTGCAGCGATGTCACGATGCAGATTTGGCTGAGCGCAAGCTGCGCGTTTTGATCGAGCGGCGTTTGCCGTCGAAGGACGACCACACCGAGCCGCTCGGTTGCGGCGACGACCGGTTGGAGCAGCGCCGGCTTTCCTTCCAGCATTGCGGCGGTCGTCTCGGGACCGTTCGAAGGCGCCTTGCGCAGCGCCGCTTTGATCTGTTCGCGCAGCCGGTCGGAAAGTCGCTCGCACGCCGGCGAGGCACCCTCGATCTCGAAGTTCGCGTCGAGGATCAGCACCTCGGCATCGACGTGCTCTGCCGCTTTGGCGGCGATGGTGCCGAGGCTCTTGCCTTCGAGCAGCAAGCGGATCAGTTCGTGTTGAAAGCCCGCCGAAGCGCGGACCACTTCGTAGCGCGCCATCAACGCTGCGTTGGCTGCGGCTAGCTCGAGCATGTTGCTTTCGAGGCTTTGCGAGAGGCGGGCATTCTCGATCGCGACCGAGGTCAAGTTCGCGAGCATGACGAGCCGCCGCGTGTCGCGCTCGTCGAACTTCGAGATTTGGCGGCGCCAGACCTCGAGTACGCCGATTGCGTCGTCCTGCGAGAGCAGCGGTGCGCCGAGCGCCGAGCGCACCATCTCGATGCGCGCCAGGTGCATGAAGTCTTTGCTGATCAGGTTGCTCTCGAGGTAGTGCTCGACGTGACAAGGTTTCTTCGTCTCGAACACGCGCCCGGCAAGGCCTTGACCCGCCTGCATGCGCAGCGATGCCGTATCGGCCGAAAAGTTTCCGACGCAGCGCTGCATCACGACCGCATCGCCTTCGCGCAGCATGATGCCGCAGATGTCGGCCCCCAGCAGCTGCTTGGTTTCGTGCGTGATCAGGAGCAGGATCTCTTGCAGGTTGCGGCTCTTGAGAATGCGCATCGCCAGGCGCTGCATGACGCCGATCTCGTCGCTCTCGTCGCTCGAGAGCGAACGGCGCTGGCAAGCGGTCAGCGCTAGGTCGAAGGCAGCCGCGGCAATGCCCGCGACGTGCTCGCCCTCCTTACCGCCGCGCGGCCCCTCGAGCAACACGGCAAGGCTCCCGGCGCGCACCGGGACGAACTGGTCGCCGTTGAGTTCGGCGATTCGGTTCCAGGTCGACGGCTCGGACTGCGGCCACGTCGCGGCGTTGTCTGCTGCCGCATTTTCAATCGAATCCCACGCGCGCCAACAGCCGCCGGCGTAGAGAAAAACGCGCGCGCGCTTCGAGCCGGTCAGTCCAGCAAATATTTCTTCCGCCTCGCTAAGCAACACATGGTAGCCCCGCTCTGCCGCAACCGCCAACCTGCGCAAGGCGCGTTCGATCGAGGCGGCCGACATGCGGGCCGGCTGGGAGGGTTTGGGACGCGCACGAAGCGCTTGCGGCACGAGCACGCCGCGTTACCCGTTCGCCGGGTTCATCGCGGCGGCTTCGCGTCCGAGCGCGACGCGGGCAACGCGAACCTCGTCCGGATCGACGATGAAGGAACGGAAACCGCTGCGGAAGAGAGTGGCCACCATTTGCTCCGAAAGCTGCCCCGAAAGGCGGATGCCGATGCGACATTCCGGGTTGCTCACGGCAGCGCCCGCCACGCTGAGAAAAAGCCGCGTCATCGATTCGTCGAGGGTCGTGCGCGGGTCCGCGCTCAAGAGGCCCCGGCGCAGGTAGTCGTCGAGCGGATCGGCGGTCAGCATCAGCGTGGAAGGGTAACCGTGGGCGTTGGCGATCAGGCTGCGCGCTTCGAGCCAGAGCACGTCGGCATGCCGGCCGATTTCGGATGCGAGCAGGGCGCCGTGAACGCTCGTCATTGTGGCGCCTGCCGCGATGGCGGCGCGCCCGCTCCCCGAGGCAGCGCTTGCGATGCGCCGCAGCTCGCGCATTTCGCTTGGATCGTTGATATGCCGTACGATGAACTGCGCGCTGCCGCCGTAGCCCGCGCGTTCGATCGCAAGCGCCATGGCCCGCACCTGCACCTCGATCAACTCCGGTACGCCCAGGGGCAGCGCCAGCCGCGGCTCGCGTGCGAACAGATCGACCGTTCGCAAGAGTTCGGTGGCCTCTCCGGTAGCGAGATCGACCGCGCGCAGCGCGAAGTCGGCGTGGCCGGACGCGGCCAGCAGCGGCGCGAGCAAATCCGCGAGCGTTTGCGCCATCTGGACGACGGCCGAACTGCCCTCGCGTTGTGCCAGCGCCGCGTCGATAAATTCGCCGAGCTTGCCGGACGTCGTCAAGACGTCGCCCAAGCGGATCGCGACGCCCGTCGCGCCACACGCAAGCGCGGTCGCGATCTGAGCGGTGGTTGCGACTCGGGCGAAGATGCGGCAGCGCGCGAGCCGATCGGCAACGGCCAGCAATGCCTCGATCTGCGGCGTCGACGCGCCGCCCGGGACGACCGGGAGAGCGCCCGCAAAAAGTTCGCCCGTGGCGCCGTCGATCGAGATTTCGTCCCCCTCGTCGAACCATGTTTGGTCGAGGCGGAAACGGCGCTTTTCCGCGTCGATCGTCAAACGGTCGCAGCCGACGACGCACGCCTTGTTGAGGGCGCGCGCGACCACGGCGGCGTGACTGGTCGCGCCTCCCAGTGAGGTCAGGATGCCTCGCGCCGCGATCATGCCGTGAAGGTCGTGCGGGCTCGTCGTCGGGCGCACTAAGATGATCGAGCCCGCCCCGTTCGATCCTTTTGCTGCAGCTTCGGCCCGGTCGGGATCGAGGGCGACCCGGCCGCTCACTTGTCCAGGCGACGCGCCGATGCCGGAGCCGAGCAGCCTTCCTTCGGACTTTGCGCGCGCGACCGCGGCGGGTTCGAAACCAGGCCGCCCGACCTGTCGCACCTGCGCAAGCGTAACGCTGCGCAGCGCGTCGGCCTCGCTCAAGCGCATTTCCGTAAGGAAGTCGGCCGCAATGCGCAGTGCCGCCTGGGCCGTGCGCTTCGCCGATCGCACCTGTAGGATGAACAGTTTCCCGCGCTCGACGGTGAATTCAATGTCGACGACGTCGCGGTACAGCTCTTCGAGGCGGCGCGCGACGCCCTCGAACTCGGCGAACAGTTCCGGAAAGCGCGCGGCGGCCTGCGCAATCTTCTGCGGCGTTAGCGTTCCCGCCACGACGTCTTCACCTTGGCCGCCTTCGAGGAACTCGCCGAACAGGGTCGGTTCGCCGCTCAGCGGATCGCGCGAGAACGCGACGCCGGTCCCGGACGGCGTACCGAGATTGCCGAACACCATGGCCTGCACCACGACCGCCGTTCCGAGATCGTGCGCGATCCCGTGGAAATTACGGTAGGTGATCGCGCGCCGCGAGTTCCACGAATCGAAAACGGCGCCGATTGCCCCGGCGACTTGCTCGAAGGCATCCGCGGGAACCTCGTCGCCGCAGTCCTCGCGCAACGCGGCCTGGCAGGCATCGGAAAGCGCCCGCATCGAGACAGCATCGGGACGGTCACGCAACGTCGCCAGCAGCGGCGCGGCCGCACGATCGACTGCCTCGCCGGTTGCGCCGAGGACGATCTCGCCGTACATGCGCATGAAGCGCACGAAAACGGTCGCTGAAAAGAGCGGATCGCCCGTCTCGCGCGCCAGCGCCTCGGCGGTTTGCGCGTTGAGGCCGAGGTTCAGGATCGTTTCCATCATGCCTGGCATCGAGACGGGCGCGCCCGAACGGACCGAAACGAGCAGCGGTGCCGGGCCATGGCCGAAACCTCGGCCGGTTCGTCCTTCGAGCACCCGCATGTACCGAGCGATCTCGTCGAGCAGATCGGACGGCAAGCGGCCCTCACGTTGTCGCTCGCGACAAACTTCGGTCGTGATGATGAAGCCCGGCGGCACGGGTAAACCGGCCGCCGTCATGCGCACCAGCCCCGCGCCCTTTCCGCCGAGCAGGTCGACGTTGTGGTGGTCTCCCGCTTCGAAGGTCAGCACGCGCGCCGGCTGCTGCTGGTCCGGCGCGACCGGCGGCGCGTCAGCCGCCGGCATCGGTCCGTTCCTTACCCAGCACCAGCAGAACGTCTTCGTGCATCTCGAACCAGACGGTGTGCAAGGAATCGACGCGCACGTCGGAGATGAATCGCGAGTCGCCCGCATAGCTCTTGTCGAGCGCACCGTTTAGCCGGTCGCGATAGCGCAGCAAGCGTGGGACCTTGGCGCCGATCTCCTCGAGCAGGTGGCTCATCTTATTGACGAGGCCATCGAGGCGCGAGCGTACCTTGTCGTCGTATTCGCTGTCGCTGTGATCGTTGCTCAGTTTCGTACCACCGACATCGACGGTCTGCCACGCGGTGACGGCGCTCAGGAACTGCCGGTTGAGCGGCTCGAAGCGCGCGTGCCAGCGCTCGAGTTCGGGGTCGCCTCGCAGTTCGCCGTAGTTGCGTGCCGCAATCTCCTTGACGAGCGCCGTCCCGCTTTCGGTCGCCATGACGCTCGAGTTCATGGAGAAAACGGCTTGCCTCTTCTCGAGCTCGCCCAGGATGCGCCCGGTATCGTCGAGTGGCAGTCCCGTCGCCTCCGACAGCGCGCTCGCGTCGCTCACTTTCTTGAGCAAGATGGCGGTGAGAACCGCGTAGGTCTTCTCGTCGCTTACGTCAGCGGACATCGGCAAGTCTCCCATCGGCGCCGGTGAGCTTTGGCAGGTCCTCGAGGGCGACGCCCCCGTTGAAGATTTCGAGTACGCCGCGACCGTCGGCTTCCACCTCCGCCATCGCTACGGTAGCGGTCGGAAGGGTGAAGCGATAGTATGCCTGCGGATCGGCGCCAACGATGTGACAGATCAGCGGCTGCAGAACCCAGCCGTGCGAAACGAGGAGGATCGTTCGTCCGCGTTCGGTCTCGAGGATGCGAAGAACGCCCGCCAGCGAGCTGTCATGGACGTCGAGCACGCTTTGCCCGTTCGGGAAGCGCAGGTCGGCGGGGTGATGGAAGTCAGCCGAGGGGAAACGGTTTCGAAAGACGACCTCGAGCCACGGGATGAACGCCGGATGGGAGGCATGGACGCGCTCGAGAGTCATTCCTTCAAATTCGCCGAGCGCAAGCTCGCGCAGGCTACGGTCGGTTACGACTTCCAGCCCAAGAGCGCGTCCGCAGAATTCCGCCGTCTGCCGCGCTCGCACGATATCCGAGCTGAAAATGCCGTCGACCTGGACGGTGCTCAGGGCTGCTGCCACCCGCATCGCCTGTTCCTCTCCCAGCCGGCTCAGCGGTATGGGGTTGTGGCTGTACGCCGGGGCGCCTTTTTCAACGCTCATCGCGTGCCCGTGGCGGATCATTAGCACGCGCGTGGCCGGTGCCTTTCGCGCGATCGCATTCGGGTCGAGGTTCGCGTTTAGCGCGCGCAAAACGCCGCGCCCGTCGGTTCCGACCTCCACCATCGTCAGACCCAGCGGCCTTACGGCAAAACGCTGATAGTTGGGTTCGCCCGCCTCCGTTACGGAGCACAGCAGGGCCTGTACGATCGCAGGGTGGCTGACGACCAGAACCGTCCCTTCTTGGTGTGCGCGGGCCAGCTCGCAAAAGGCAGGCCACGCGCGTTCGAGAGCGCCGGCGACCGATTCGCCACGCGTCGCGTCCAGATCGCGCAGACGCGGATCGACCAGGACCGGAACGTCCCGTGCGCCGCCCAACGCTGCAGCCGACTCCCGTGCGCCCGCAGAATCCGAACGATACGTCGCATCGATCGTCGCCTTCTCGAGGGCCGTCTGCAGTCGCGCGGCCGCTCCGTCGCCGTCGGCGCCCAGCGCTACAAGGAAGATGCGGCAAGGCCCGGCGCCGCTCATCGGTGCGGAGCCGGCGTCTTCGGGTTCGACCAGGATTCATAGACCTTGATGACCGAGGCGAAGTGCTCGTTGCCGTGTCCGCTTTCCACCGCAACCGCGTATAGCGACTCGAGCACGGGGGCCAGGACGACGCGATAGTCTTCCTTGTCTGCCAGATCGATGATCAGACGGATATCCTTAAGAGCCAACTGCGTCTTGAATCCGGGCCGGAAATCGCCTTCGATGACGCGTGGAAAATCGTAGTTGAAGTGATGCGACCGTCCTCCGGAAGTCGACAGGACGTCGTACAGTTTTTTCGCGTCCATTCCGCAGCGCAGGCCGAGCAGAAACGCCTCGGCTGCCACCGCGATATTTCCCAGCGCCATCAGATTGTTGACCAGCTTCACCGTCTTGGCCGTGCCGACGCCGCCCGTGTGGTGAATCTGCTTTGCGAGCTTCTCAAGAAGTGGGCGTTGCGCTTCGAGTAATGCACCTGGGGCGCCAACCATGAAGGTGAGCTCGCCGGCTGCCGCCTGTGGAGGTTGTCCGCTCAGCGTCGCGTCGATGAGCTGGATGCCGCGATCGTTACAGGCCTTCGCGATCTCCCCGATCGTTAACGGATCGATCGTGCTCGTCTCGATGACCGTTAGGCCAGGCCCCGCGCCGGCGAGGATCCCGCTCTCGCCGAGAAAGAGCGCTCGCACCGCGGCCGGATCGGGCAAGCAACTGATCAGCACGGAGACCTGCGCCGCGAGCTCGGCCGCCGAAGCGACGCTCGTTCCGCCGGCCTCCTCAAAGGTGCGCGACGCCGCCGCGACCGGGTCATAGCCGATGACGTCGTAGCCGCTCGAGAGCAGCCTGCGCGCCATGCCGCCGCCCATGTTCCCGAGGCCCGCGACACCGATCTGCTCGCCCATTGCACAGCCTCTCTCAACGGCCGCGCGCGCAGACGCGGCCGGCGTGTTGGTCAGACCAAAGTACTTTACGACCATTCCGATGTCAAGGTGTCGCTCGCACGCTGCCGGAAATGCTCGGAAAGTCGACGTGGTGCAGCTTATGGGGATACGGCGATGATGCAAACGAGCGAGTCTGCGGCGCGGATGGTGGATCACAAAGAGCTCGAGAGCTACGTTGCGGAGCTCTTCGTCTGCGCCGGAGTGCCTCCCATGCAAGCCGCCGGGATTGCCGAGATCGTCGTTCTCGCCGATCTGCGCGGAATGGACAGTCACGGTACGCGTTTTGTGCCGCGTTATCTCCGTGGTTTGGCCAAAGGTCTCGTCAACGCGCGGCCGAGATTGGCCTTCGTCGGCGGCCGGGGCGCTACCGCGGTGCTCGACGCGGATAACGGCTTGGGCTTGGTTTCGGCGCGTTTCGGGATGCAGCGCGCGATCGAGCTTGCCACGCAACATGGCGTGGGCGTCGTCGCCGTTCGCAACTCGAACCACTTTGGAACGGCTTGCTTTTACGCGATGCAAGCGCTCGAGGCGCGAATGATCGGCCACGCGACGACCGACGGCCCGCCCCACACCGTCGTTTGGGGCGGGCNNGGAGCCGCTCGTGTGCAACGATCCGATCGCTTGGGCGTTTCCGACCGCATCGCCGCCTGCAATCGTGATCGATACGGCCTTGACCGGCGTCAAGGAAAAGATACGACTCGCCGCGGAGCGCGGGGAACGGATTCCGGCCGATTGGGCCGTCGATGCGGACGGGCTGCCAACGACGGATGCGCAGGCGGCGTTGGCGGGCTCGCTCTTACCGATCGGCGGTCACAAAGGTTCCGCGCTGATCGTCGCTAACGAACTGCTTGCCGGCGGGCTCGCGGGCGCTCTGTTTTCGTTCGAGATTTCTCCCGCCATCGTTCGCGGCTCAGATCATCACGACCGTTGGGGATGCGGGCACTATCTGCTGGCTCTGGACATTTCGGCATTTGGCAACGTCGACGGGTTCCTTCGGCGCGCCGACGAGCTCGCCGCTGCCATGCGCAGCGCTCCGCGGGCGCAAGGGACCGAGCGCATCTACACGCCGGGCGAGCGCGAATGGCTCACGAGCGAGCAGCGACGTGTCGAAGGAATCCCGATGGGCGAGCCCGCCCTCCGCGCGCTCGACGCGGTCGCTTCCGAGATCGGCGCCACGTCGAGGCTCCTGGACTGAGCACGCGAAAAACGCCGCGCGCGTGAACGGCACATAACTCCCGCGGCGAGCCCGCTGCGACCCGCCTCGGCGGCATGGGTGCTGACCGCGGCCATCGTGGCGTCGGCCATCGTGTTCATCGACGGCACGGCCGTCAACGTGGCGCTTCCAGTCCTCGGGCGCGACCTTCACGCGGCCACGGCTTCGATTCAATGGGTCGTTGAGAGCTATGCGCTATCGCTCTCGGCGCTGCTGCTGGTCGGCGGCGCGGCCNNTCGCCGCGCGCTTCGTGCAGGGTATCGGTGCGGCATTTGCAACGCCCGGCAGCCTCGCGTTGATTTCTTCCTGTTTTGAAGGCGAGGACCGCGGAAAAGCGATCGGGACATGGTCGGGCTTCACCACGGTGGTGAGCGCAATCGGGCCGCTGCTCGGGGGGTGGCTGACGCAGACCGTTAGTTGGCGCGCCGTCTTCTTTTTGAATGTGCCGCTCGTGGTCGTCGTGCTCGGAATTTCGGCGCTGCACGTCCCCGAGAGCCGCGATCCTGATGCGAAAGGTCCGCCCGATGTTGCAGGCGCATTGCTTGCCGCGTTTTCGCTGGGTGCGTTGGCTTTCGGGTTGACTCGCGGACAAGGGACGCTCGATGCCTACGACGTTGGGGCCATCGCCGCCGGCCTCATGCTGCTTGCCGCCTTCGTCGTTCGAGAACGCACGGCTTCGAACCCGATGATGCCGCTCGCGCTGTTCGCAAATCGCACCTTTGCGGGCGCAAACCTCTACACGCTGCTCGTCTATGCGGCCCTGGGCGGAAGCCTGTTCTACATACCCTTCGACTTGCAGTCCGTGCAGGGCTATTCGCCCGAAGCCGCGGGCGCCTCGCTCCTACCGTTCATCGTCATCATGTTCGTCTTGTCGCGGTGGTCGGGCGGCCTGATTTCGCGCATTGGTGCGCGCGTGCCGCTCGTTGCCGGAGCGCTGATCGCAGCGGCGGGCTTCGCGGCGTTTGCGCTCGCTGGGCTCGACCGCCCCTATTGGGTGTCGTTTTTTCCCGCAGCGTGCATGTTAGGTTTCGGCGCTGCATTGTTCGTTGCTCCGCTCACGACGACCGTGATGAGCGCCGTGGGGGACGAGCATTCCGGGGTTGCCTCGGGAATTAATAACGCGGTCTCGCGCGTCGCCGGGCTTATCGCGATTGGAGCGATCGGCTTCGTCTTGCTCGGAATCTTCTATCGTGACCTCGACCGGAGCGTCGACGTCGCGCATTTGCAGCCGCAAACGCGTGCAGCGCTCGCGGCGGGGCGGGCCGAGCTTCCTCAGATCGTCGTGCCGCCCGCGGCACCGGCGCGCGACCGCCCGGCCGTCCGCCGCGTGCTCCGCCTCTCGTACACTGACGGTTTTCGCTCGGCCATGCTCGCCGGCGCCGCCCTGTGCGTGCTCGCAAGCCTAATCGCGTGGATTGTGTTGAGGCCGCGTCCCAGAGAAGCCCGAAATCGCTAAATTAGCCGGGGTAACCACCGTTTTGCGCGGCCAAGAATCGAGCGGCCACGTCGACCGGCATGGGCTTGCCGAAGAGATAACCCTGAGCTTGATCGCAGTGCAGGAGATGAAGAAGCTGCGCTTCCTCTTCGCGCTCGACGCCTTCGGCGATCGTGCTGAGGCGCAGCGCCTGCCCGAGCGAAATGATCGTCGAGATGATGCTGGTCTTGTTCGGATCGTCAGTTAACCCCAGGACGAAGCTGCGATCGATCTTGAGCGCGTTGAGCGGCAGCTGGTGTATGTACGAAAGCGAAGAATAGCCGGTGCCGAAATCATCGAGCGCGAGGTTCACGCCCAAATCCCGGATTGCGGTCAGCTTGGCAATTGCACCCTCGAAGTCGTCCATCAACATGCTCTCGGTGACCTCTGCGTCGAGGCCGCACTCATCGGTAAATAACTCAACGGCGGCGCGGACGTCGTCGACGAGCCGGTCCTGACGAAGCTGCATGACGGACAGGTTGACCGCAATGCGCGGCGGGCTTAGGCCGGTTCTTTTCCACTCTTCGTACTGGCGTGCCGCCTCGCACAACACCCAGCGCCCGACGGGAACGATGATACCCGTCCTCTCGAGCATCGGAATGAACTCGCCGGCCTGCACGAACCCCCGCTCCGGATCGTTCCATCGGATCAAGGCTTCGAATCCAACCAATCGCCGGTCTTGCAAGGTGACCTGCGGTTGGTAAAAAAGCGCGAACTGCTGCTCGTCGAGGGCGCGCTGGAGACGCGCCTCGATGTCGAGCTCCTTTGCCAGCCGTGCGTTGAGGTCGGGAGCGTAAAAGCAGTACGCGGAACCGGTCGCCTTTGCTTTTTGCAGCGCCGCTTCCGCGTTTCTGAAGAGCTCCTCCGGATTTTCACCATCGGCGGGGGCGACCGCGCATCCCGCGCGCGCCATGATGTGGAGATCGCGACCGCGCACTTGGAACAAAACCTCGAAGAGGGTAAGGCCCTCGGCGGTAACGACGTCGGTCATCGTGCGCGGGTCGTCGAGCATCGGAAAGCACAAGGCGAAACGGTCGCCGGCTATCCGGCCGATGCGGCTCTCCTCGGCGACGGCTCGTAAGCGCTGCGCGACCATGCGGAGCGCTTCGTCGCCGACGTGCTCGCCGAGCGTATTGTTGAGGGCGGAGAATCGCACGACATCCAAGAGGACGAGGCCCAGCATCTTGCCGGCTTGTTTGGCCGCGGCCAGATCTTGGGCCAGACGTTCGTAGAAGAGCGTTCTGTTCGGCAGCTGCGTGAGGACGTCGTACAACGACAAATAGGTTAGGCGCCGCTGCTTCTCAAGGAGATTGAGACCGAACGACAGATTGCTCGCGAGGTTGCTGAGAAGCTCGATCTCTTCGTCGTCGAAGTAGTCTGCAACGTGGGTTTCGAAGATCATCGAGCTCGTGCCGCGGCCGTCGCTAACGAGTGGGAAGCTGCCCGCCGAGCGGACGCCTCGCTGACCAGGGGGACTCGTCGGGGGAATATCGTTCCTCACGACCGGATGCAGAACCGAACTCTCCAATATTCCGGGCGGGTCCTTCGTATCGGCCAGCCTTAGTCTCAAGGAACGTTCCAACTCCTCACGATCGGACTCGCCGAGAGACGCGAGGATCTCCGCGCGGCGGGTTTCGGGATCGAGCTGTGCCACGAAGACGTTCATGAAGCCGCCTGCCTCGACGGCGACTCGACAAACTTCTCGAAACAGCTCGTCGCGATCGCTGAAGCGAACGATGGCCGCGTTGACCGCGGAGAGGACGCTTCGAATCCGGCTTAACCGCGTAACTCGACCTTGCCGATCGATATGATCGAGAGCGAAAGCGAGGTTGTTCGTCAGGCTCGTCAGGAGCTGTATTTCCTCGCCGTCGAAATAGTCGGGCTCCGTCGTCTCGAAGACCGTGGTACCGGCAACGCGCCCGTCGAGAATCAGCGGAAACGCGCCAACTGCGCGCACGCCTTCTTCGAGCAACCTGGGATGTGGCGTTCCGCTCGGGTTGCGTTGGATGTCGTTGATAAAGGCGGGCTGCGACGTGCGCAGG
This sequence comes from Candidatus Tityobacter terrigena, assembly GCA_003156715.1. Taxonomy (GTDB): domain Bacteria; phylum Vulcanimicrobiota; class Vulcanimicrobiia; order Vulcanimicrobiales; family Vulcanimicrobiaceae; genus Tityobacter; species Tityobacter terrigena. The sequence goes on along the minus strand of PMHO01000038.1, from coordinate 17,750 downwards.
GCAAGGCTGACGACGCCACGGCGGAGGCGTACGTTTTCTCGAAGCGCCCTCTCCAGCTCGGGCAAATCATCGGTCCAGGCGCCCATCGCCGCCGAGAGGTGGACGTGCTCCGTCTTCGGATCGAATGACGTTATGAAGACATCGACGTAGCTCGCAGTCTCGAAGGCGATGCGGCACACCTCTTCAATCAGCCGATCCCGGCTATTGATACGAACGATCGCTTCATTAACGGCGGAGAGAACGTCGCGAATGCGGCTCAGCCTCGTGACGCGCTGCTGCTCCTTGAAAAGGCTGAGCACGAATGAAAGACTCGTCGAGATGTTGCTGAGCAAATCGACCTCGTCGTAGTCGAAATAGCCGGTTTCTCGGCTCGCGACCATCAAAACGCCGACGGCCGAATCTTCTACGATTAGAGGAAAGCTGCCCACGGCGCGAACCCCCGCTGCCGACAGTTGCGAGCGCAAGCCCGTGGACAAATCCTTTCCGAAATCGTTCTCGACTACGGGCGCCTTTCTTCTGATCGCCGCCGCTATCGCTCCGGCGTCGCCATCAAAATCGTGCGAGAGCTGTCGGACGAAACTCTTCAGTCCGGGAGCGATCGGCACACCTTCGTACGCGACGATCTCGAAGTCGTTCGTATTGTGGTCGCGCAGCACGATCGTAGCGAAGGAAAGGTTGCCGACTCGTGTGGCGATGCCGCATACTTCCTTGAAGAGGACGCGGTGGTCGCGCTGCCTGACGATCGCCGCGTTAACCGCCGCAAAGACATCCCGGACGCTGCGCAGGCGCGCTACGCGCATCTCGGCAGCCTGCCGCTCCTGCCTTTCCTTGGCTTGGGCGACGGCGCGCAAGAGGGCGCTGGGCAGTCGGAGCAGATTCGACTTGAGCACGTAGTCGACCGCTCCGCTCTGCAGCGTCACGACCAGGTTCTCTTCGGTTAGAGTGTCGGTTACGAAAATGAACGGCACGTGCGGGCATTCGCTCCGCGCAATCTGGAGGGCCGAAGGCCCGTCGAAGTCCGGAAACGCAAAGTCGCACAGTATGACGTCGGGCAGAAATTCCTTAAGGGCTTCACGATACTGGGGCTCGGCCCAAACCACGCGCTCCTCAACCAGGACCCCGGCCTGTCGTAACTGCCCGACGACGAGACCCGCATCGATGGGGTCGTCTTCTACGAGAAGAACCCGGATTGGATTCGCTAAACTCTCCGGTAGAGCCACTCTTCAGCTCCTCGGAACGCCGTTGACGTTCGTCCGATAAGGCCCGGCGAGTCGAGGTGCGGCATAGGCACGCTCGGAAATGGCGATCAGCGCTTGAGGTTCCCTCTCCGTGTTGGGCTGTCGTTGGGCTTCCATGCATACTCTCCGCCTGCCCCGCAAACCAGGCGTCGGGGACGCCTTCGCGCCGGCCGAACGGAACGAATACCAGGTGGCCCGGCTAATGATCCAAGTTTAGCCTAAGCATTCTACCCGGGCAAGTCTAGAACTGACCGGTCCATGTTGAGGAACTTCGTGTGCGTTATCCCCGTGCTATTAGGCGGCCCTAATGCCGGCTTGCTAGTGTACCTTCATATGATCGGCGGTCAGGCGCGGCTTCGGGTCACGGGAGGAAGCCGTTGGCTTGCCAACGTTTGAAGCGTTCGCACATTTCGGGCGTCCAGCGAGCTTCGCCGGAACTGGGGGGAGGCATGATCCCGCCGCTCACGCTTGCGTAGATGGCCTCCGCGTGCGCTTGAACGCTCTCTTTGCTCGAAAGATCGATGCCGGCCGGCTTCATATGAGCGACGTCCATATCGGTAAACATCGGACGGATATCTTTTGCGAAACTTATCGCAGGTTCGTTGGTCATCGGGTGCCCTCCGATCTCGGCTGTCGCCGAATCGCTAGTGTCGATGCGATGTCGTGCCACCCCTCCTTCGCGAAAGAAGTCGACAATCAGTACTCGACTTCGGGACCGAGCGGTCCGCGACGGAGGTGCGCGAAGTCTGAGGGGCTGCGCAGCGTGGTGGAAATCGGGCTAAAGGGCGCGGGCGGCTGCGTGAAGTCAAAACAATCGCTCAAGTCGTCGGCGCGCGCGTCGCTGGCCGCGAGCGCTGGGAGGCCGAACACTTTCTCCGAAAACTTGAGTATGCTGCCGAACTCGTGCTCGACATGCGAGACGTATTGCGCTCGGGCATACGGTGAGACGACGATCAGCGGAACGCGAAAGCCGAGCCCCATGCTGTCGAGCTGGGGCGGCGCAACATGATCGTACCATCCGCCCCAGTCATCCCACACGATGAAGATTGCGGTGCTGTTCCAGAAATGGCTTTGTCCGATTGCGTTGACGACGCTCGCAACCCACTGCGGCCCCTCCCCCGCGTTGCCGCTTCCGGGATGATCCGACTCAGCCCACGTCGGGGTAACCCATGTGACCGCCGCGAGCGTACCATTTGCGCCGCTCGGGTCGGTCAAGATTCGTGTCTCGGGCGCGACGATGTCGGTCTGCCAGTCGGGCCCGTAAAAGATGGGCCGAATCGCTTCGTATTCCGACCAAATGTCTTTGGGGCTGGCCGCGTAGTAGCGCCAGGGCAATCCCTTCGCATCAAGCTCGTCGCCGAGCGTGCGAAAACTGAAGCACGGGAAAGGACCAGGCTTCGTCGTCCCGTTGGGGCCGACGAGGTTGACGGTCGTACCGGGCGGATCGGCACAGCCCCACCCCTCCCCCGGCTCGGCGGGAGGCGTATCGGCCGCCAGCGCTGATTGTCCTGCGATCAAGTAAAGGTGCGCAGCGAAACTCGGCCCCGTGTTCGACTGGAACATGCGGTCGGCGATTGTGTATGTTTGCGCGAGCGTCCAGTAGGGCTGCGTGTACGACGGCATGACGTAGGAGAAGGGTAGCATCGGCTCGAGGTTGTCGGCAGCGAACCCATCCATCTTACCGCTGTCCCAAGAGAGCCACCAGTTTGAATGGAAGTGGCCCGGATCGGCCGCCGGCCCGTTGAGCGGGATGGGCTGCAGGGGCACCGCTTTCCCACGGTTATCGGCGACCTGCACCGTGTCCGCTCCGGGAAAGCCGTTGAAGAGATTATCGAACGACCGATTTTCCTGGATAATGATGACGACGTGCTGAATCTTCCCGCCGCCCAGCGGCGGCTGACTAACGGGCGTTGGCACATTGACCGGAGCCTCGAACGTCGTGCCGGGGGTTGCGGTCGGCACCGGGCCGCTTGGCGTGCCCGGGGCCTTTGGGACGTTAGCAGAAGGCGTCGAACTCGTCGTGCCACCCGAACACGCGACGAGCGCTGCCGATGCGATCGCGAAAGCGATGGCCGAATTTCGAATCATCGAAGCGCTCCAGGGTTCCTTCGGAAACCGCCGCGACGGTTACAGCGGCGGCGGCTTGCAGCGGCTGCCCTTCACGCGGCACGTAGCAATGCCGTAGGGACCAAAACCTGCCGCGAATGGGGACCCGGCTACCGGCACCAACGCGCCGGTGCTCGCATCGATCTTGTAGGCGGAAACATTGTTGGAAGCGTCGTTGGCCACAAACGCGAACGTGCCCGTCGGGTCGACCGCCACGCCTTCCGGGTCGGTGCCTGCCACAAATGGTGACCCCGGCAGCTGCGTCAGTGCGCCGCTCGGCTTGATCCTATATGCCCAAACGCTGCTGTCGCCCCCGGCGACATAGACGAACGGACCCATCGGGTCGACGGCAACGGCAAGTGGGAAACTTCCGGCCGCGAACGGCGATCCCGGTACGGGCGTGAGCGCGCCGCTCGATCGATCGACGGCATAGGCCGAAATGTTGTTTGAGTTACCGTTGGCGACGAAAGCAAACTTGCCGGAGGGATCGATCGCTATGCCCTCAGGATAGCCACCCGCTGCGAAGGGCGAACCCGCAATGGGCGTCAGCGCGCCGCCGGCGGAATTTATTTCGTAAACAGAAACGTCCCCGGAGCTCGCATTGGGCACGTAGGCGAACTTGCCGTTTGGAGCGACGGCCACGTAATGTGGCCCGCTGCCGGCCGCAAACGGCGACCCTGCGACCGGCTTTAGCGCTCCGGTCGCCCGGTCGATCTTGTAAGCGGACACGTCGCTGCCGCTGACGTTGGGCACGTAGGCGAATCGACCCGAAGGATCGATGGCGACGTAGTAGGGAGTACTGCCGGCTGCGAACGGCGAGCCTGGTACCGAGGTCAGTTCGCCATTGGCTGCATCGATGGTGTAGCCGGAAACGGTGTTCGACTTGAACCCGGCGTCGTCCACATAAGCGAACTTGCCGTTCGGGTCGATGGCAACGCCGACGGGATCGTTGCCGGCCGCGAACGGCGACCCGGGTACTTGCGTCAGCGCGCCACTTGTATCGATTGAATAAGCAGAGATATTCGAATACGAGGGTCCCCCGGAGCCAAAATTGACCACGTAGACATACCCCGAACCATCCGAGAGCGGGCCGAGGCTTTGTGCGGCGCGGGCCTGTGACTGCTGAGGTGTTCCGGGCGGCGTACCGACGCTAGGGCCGGTGTTGCCTGCGTTGCACGCAGTCATCAGAACCGCTGAGGACAAAGCTGCTAAAGCCGAGCTTGAACGCCGTATGCGGAACATTATAACCTACCTCGAAAGGCAAGGGCGCACGCAAGAAGAGCATGTCATCGCGCAACTTCCCGACGCCACCACTTGGCGACCTTCAGGCGAGTGCCTCTTCTCGTGACGTCGCCATACTCAAGGCGCATTGAGCGCTCATCGATCTGGTGTGGCGTCGGGGCAAGCCTTGGAAGTTCGGGTGTCGCCCAAGGTGGGATGGAAAGACCCACGAACCAGCCCGGAGGTAGGGCTGGTCGCTTTTTGACTGGCCAAGACGGCTTGAGAATAGCGGTGAGTTATGAAGGTTCTCTTCGTTTCGATGCGATCAAACTTCCGTACCGTTTCTCTTTGCACGTTGCTAGTGGGGTCGGCGCTCCTGGGCTGCAGCAGTCAGTCGCGTAGCATCCCTCCGTATCAGCCGGCTGATAGCTTTCGCGCTCCCGGTGGAACCCAAGTTAGCAACGCGACGCTAACCTTCGCAAGTACTACTCCGGGGCCGACGAAGATCTCGATCCCTGCAAACCAGCCGTATACCGACTCGGGAATTGCGGTAACCGGCAATGAGCAACTCTATATTACTGCCGGGGGAAAGGTCTCGTGGGATAGCGGCGCTATGAAGGCGAGCCCCAACGGGATACCAGTAACAAAATGATACTGCTCGAGCCGTCAGCAGGACGAAGGAGGATGGACTGCCTACGGCCTAGCGTGCTGGTCGCTGATCGGGAAAATCGGCACGGAAGGCACGCCCTTTGAAGTCGGAAAGCTGCTGGAGTATACCGTCCCGGCAAGCCAAGCGGGAGAGCTGTACCTCGGCTTCAACGACAGCTATTATCCCGACAACGAAGGGAGCTACAACGTACAGGTGTCAGCCTTTGAGACGTGAAGCCGCTCCCGAACTCATCAAGCTGCTCGAAGGCGCCGGCTTCCAGCGTAGCACCGCGTTCGCGCTCAACCCGACGCCGCAGACGCTCGTGGTTTCCCTAGCGGATTAACGTCAGCCGAACCGACGCAATAGCTCCGTCGAACGCGAGGGGCACGGCGGCTTCCGCCACTGACCTCTCCCTCGACGCGCGCCGGGCGCCGTCACCTTAACAGGAGATGCGCCGGCGCGAAGGCTTGTAAGAGCGAATGTGTAAGCAGCGGCGCATGCGCGCGTTCAGGCAGACCGGACCGCTTCCAGCGACGCGCGTTCGCTGGGGGATCGCGCTGCTTCTTGGTTTCGGGATTCTGGTTAATTACGTCGACCGCACGGCGCTATCGGTCGCACAGGATCCGTTGCATCGCGAATTCGGCATCGGCGACGCGGAATTCGGCATTCTGAGCAGCACTTTTTTCTGGGTCTATGCGCTTTGCCAAATTCCGATCGGCTTGGTGCTGGACCGTTTCGGCGTCGCGCTGGTCGGGCGCGTCGGCGCTTTCCTATGGGGCATCGCGGCGCTGATGACGGCACTCGCCCAGAACTTCGCCTTCCTCTACGCAGCGCGCGGCTGCCTTGGCATTGCCGAAGCACCCGCATTCCCCGGTAATGCGAAGGCAACGAGCTACTGGTTCCCGACCAGCGAGCGCAGTCTGGCAACGTCGATCTTCGACGCAGCGGCGAAAGCCTCGCCCGTCGTCGCCTTTCCGCTCATCGCGTTCTTGGTCGCGCGCTACGGCTGGCGCGCCGCGTTCGGCTTTACGGCCGTGCTCAGTTTCGTTTATTTCGGCGCGTTCTACGCGTTCTACCGCAATCCGAGCGCGCACCCGCGCGTTTCGAAGGAAGAATTGGCATACATCAAGAGCGGCGGGGCGCAGCCGGAGGATGCGGGGTCGTCGCGGGGCGAGACTGCGCGCCTGGGTTACCTGCTCTCGCAGCGAAAGGTCTGGGGTCTGACCCTGGGTTTCAGTGCGTACGGTTATCTCTTCGGGTTGTTGCTGACGTGGCTTCCTGGCTATCTCAAAGGGACGTTCCATACGTCGCTGCTCGGCTCGGCCGGTTACGCGGCAATCCCTTGGTTCATAGCGACGATCATGGATTTGCTAATCGGCGGTTGGCTCGTCGATTATCTCATTGGGCGCGGTCACGAGCCGACGCGCGTGCGTCAGACGGTTTTGATCTCGGGCATGGTTCTGGGCCTGGCGATCGTCGGCGCGGCGTTCACCAAGGACATCAACATTGCGATCGTTTATGTGTCAATTGCGCTCGGCGGCGTCGCGTTCTCGGCGCCGGTCGGGTGGTCGGTTCCCGGCCTGATCGCGCCCAAGGGTTCCGTCGGAACGATCGGCGGAATCATGAACTGTTTTAACAACCTGGCGAATGCCGCGGCGCCGGTTGCGACAGGGTTCATCGTCGCAGCAACCGGATCGTTTACGCTCGCCTTGGCGACCGCCGGTGTCGTGCTGGTGGTCGGCATCGCGAGCTACGTCTTCGTGCTTGGCCGAATCGAGCCGATTCCGGAACCGGCATGAACGGCGTGCGTGCCTGCTGCTCACCCACGTGAGTTCCTCAGCGCCGCAACGGACCGTGCTCGTCGGGGTCGACCTCGGCACCAGCTCCGCGAAGGTTCTGGCTTGTACCCTTGAGGGCCGGATCGTCGCGCAAGCCGCTGCCTCGTATCCGCTTGCGACGCCACGGCCGGAATGGGTCGAGCAAGACGCCGACACCGTCTACCGCGCGAGCATGCACGCGCTAGCAGAAGTCTTAGCGCAAGTCCGTCTGCGCGGGGACGACGTCGCCGCCATCGGGTTCTCGAGCGCTATGCATGGGGTGCTTCCTGTCGACGCGCGCGGCGAGCCGGCCGGACCGCTCGTGACCTGGATGGATCGCCGCAGTGCCCCGGTCGCGGAGCGTTGGCGAGCTGACGGAACGGCCGATGAAGTCTACCGTCTAACTGGCGCCCCGGTCCACCCGATGCTGCCATCGTGCAAGCTGCGCTGGCTTTCCGAGAACGATCCGGTGAAATTCCAGAGCGCCGCCAGGTTTGTCTCGATGAAAGAGCTGCTGATCTATCGCTGGACCGGCGAGTGGCTGGTCGATTGGGGAATCGCCTCCGCGACCGGACTCTTCGACATGCGCAAACGCGATTGGAGCGACCGGGCGCTCGAGTTCGCCGGCGTCGAACGCGCGCGTCTCTCGCAACCCGTGCCGCCCTCGACCACACGGCGCAACTTGCGCGAGCCGGTCGTGCACGCGCTCGGCATCGAGCGCAACGCTGCTATCGTCATCGCCTCGAGCGACGGAGCGCTGGCGAATCTCGGCGTCGGCGCCATCGCAACGGGCGAACCGGCGCTCACGCTCGGCACGAGCGGCGCGGTCCGCATCGTCGTCGAGGAACCTATTCTTGACGAGCGCGGCCGCACGTTTTGCTATTGCTACGACGACCTGGGCTACATCGTGGGGGGCCCGACGAGCTCAGCAGGCGCCGTGTTGAATAAGATCCACGAGTTGCTGCTGCCTGAGGTTCCGGTCGACGAGCGTTTCGGCCGCGCCGTTGCGCTCGCGGAAAAGGTCGAGCCGGGCGCGAGTGGTCTGACGGTGCTGCCGTTCCTCTCCGGAGAACGCGCTCCGTACTGGCGCGCGGAGCTGCGCGGCGCGATCGTGGGCCTCGACCTCTCGCACTCGCGAGCCGACATCGTCCGGGCCGCGTTTGAAAGCGTCATCTTCGCGCTCGCGGCGGTGATGGACGTTCTGCGTCCTCGGGTCGGCTCGTTCCAACGCATGAGGCTCTCCGGCGGGCTCACGCACGCGCCGTTGGTCCGTCAGCTCGTCGCCGACATCTTTGCCTGCGAAGCAGTTCTCGCCGACCAGGAGGAAGCTTCCGCCTTCGGAGCTGCGGTCATGGCCGGGCTTGCTATCGGCGCGCTACACAATGCGAGCGTCAACGATCTGCTCCATCCCGTTGCCGTTCACGAACCAGACCCGGCGCTCGTCTCGCGCTATCAAGAAATCTTCGGCCACTACCGCCAAGTTGTCGATACGATGCTTCCGGTTCTCGACGCGGGCGCATTGGGCGCAGACTAGCGCGCGGCGCTCAGGCGGGAAAGCCTCGAGCGTCGCGAATCATTCAGCCTCATGCGACATTCCCGCTTTGTTTTGCCCGCGCTCGTTTGCGCAATGCTCGCGTCGATCGCCGGTACTGCGGCCGGGCAAGGGCCGCCGAACTCCGGCGCTTCCCTTCTCGATTCGGCGCGCATCGACGCAGTGCTGGTGGCCGCGCACGCGGCTGCCGGAGGGGCGCAACTCGATCGCTTTGCGGCGGTTACTCAGTCCGGCAGCTTCGTCCAGGGAAGCGGACCGTCCAATCAGGTCAGCGGCGTCACCAATCTGCGCAACGGGTATTCGAAAGCGAGCGTCGTCGTCGGACCGGCGACCATACTCCAAGGATACGACGGCGCCCAGTGGACGGAGCAGAACGGCATCTTGTCGATCGTCAGCTTGCCCTCAATGGTTGCCGACGTCGTGACGCAGGCGTACCTGGCCGGCAACGCGTTCTTCCGGCCCGACGAGCGGGCGACGGTCGTCTCGGGTCGCGTCGAGACAAGCGCCGGACGGACGGCGGACGTCCTGCATGTCGAGCCGCAGGGCGGCTCGCCGGCCGACCTGTTCTTTGACGCGGCGACGCATCGACTCGTGCAGGTAGTCGCGCAGACCGCGGTCGGCCTAGACACAACGACGAACTCCAACTTTCAAACGATTCAGGGCGTGCCGACGGCCATGCGCTCGGTCGAAGTCAACAGCGCGGGGACAACGACGACGACGACGCTAACGTCGGTACGTTACGCGACGACTCTCGAACCGGGCGCGCTCGCCCGGCCGCCCTACGTGTCGACCGGCGAACTCTCGGCGCCGGCATCGGTCCCATTCGTGAGCGACGTGCTCGGCATGCCCGGCCACCTCGTCGTTCCGGTGACGCTCGACGGGAAGCAGGCGACGCTCATTTTCGATTCGGGCGGGCAGAACTTCTTGATCCCGGCTGCGGCCGAGCGGCTTGGATTGAAGACGGGTGGCGGCGTCGCGACCGGCGGCGTGGGCGCGAAAGAGCAGATGACCTCGTACGCGATGGTTTCGTCGGTCGATTTCGGCGGCGGCGGCCTCACGCACCAGAATTTCATCGTTACGGCACTCCCCTATGCGATCGAGCATCCGCGAAAGGGTGTTTCTCCCGAAGGCCTGATCGGCTTTGAATATCTCGAGAACTTTCGGGTGATCGTGCGTTATTCGGAAGGCCGCATGGAGCTCGCACGCTTCGATGCACCAGCCCCCAGAGGAGGCGTTGCGTTACCCTTTAAATCCGACGGTCAGCACGCGTACGTGCTTGCGACCGTCGATGGAGTTACCGGATACTTCCTGCTCGACACCGGGAATAGCGGAGGGCTCGCTCTCAACCAGCCGTTCGTCGAGGAGCACCATCTCTTTCCGAACGGAGGTTTGCATTACACATCGCCGGGCGGCGTCGGCGGCCGGATCGCCGTCACCGTCGCAGCGTCGAAGACGTTTCAACTTGCCGGCCTGACCTTTAACGATGTCCCTGTGGGTCTGCCGCAAGTCAAGGCCGGCTTCTTTGCGATTCACGGCATTGCGGGGAACTTGGGCGCAGGCATCCTTTCGCGCTTCACGCTCGTCTTCGACTTTAAGGCGCAAACGGTCACCTTTATTCCTAACGCAAACGAAACGGCGAAGTTCCCGAGCGACCACGTTGGACTCAGCCTCGATCAGGACGGCCCAGATGCGTTCGACGTTATCGACGTCGTACCGGCCAGTCCGGCCACCGATGCCGGTATCGTCGTTGGGGATCGCGTCACCGCGATCGGCGGAACGGCGGTATCCAGCGGGCTCGGCCTTGGGGATCTCGCGCCTCTCACAACCGGCGACAGGCCATTCACGGCGACCGTCGTGCATGGCACGACGTCTAAGACTGTTACGATCGCGCCGCGCGCATTGCTGCCGCCGGCTCAATAACGCCAAGTCGCTTCCGTGCGGAGCGGGACGAAACAAGCCGGGGAGGCGCGTTGATTTTCTCGGGCGTCGTGATCGTGCCGCTCGGGCTGCCGTGGGCTTACGTTTGGAAACACGACGTGCTCGCGCCGGCCGATCGCTGGAGATAACCGAGCGCCTAGATCCGCGCGCCGCGACCGGACTACCGGGCGCGACGCAGGTTGTGTTGGAGGTGCGTGCGCGGAGCGTAGGTGATCACGATGATGCCGCCTGCGCCGCTGGCACCGAGGGCGCCGCCACCGCCGCCGCCGCCGTAGTTGCCCGCACTGCCGGCGTTAGCGTATTCGCCGCCGCCGCCGCCTCCGCCGCCGCTTCCGAAGGATGCGTTCCATTCACTACCGTTTCCGCCGTAACCGCCGGCGCCGCCACCGCCCGCCAACACATAGCCGCCTGCGCCGCCGCCTCCGTTGGTGCCGTTATAGCTGAAGCCGGATTGGCCGCCCAGGGGGTATGCATACCCACCACCTGTTCCCTGCGCATTATTGCCGCCGTTACCGCCGCACTGTTCGCCTCCCTCCCCTGAGCAATAACCGATACCGCCGGCCGAGCCGCCTCCGTTGCCGCCGCCGCCTCCGGCGGCTTCGGTCGCCTTGCCGCCGCCCGCTCCGGGGCCGTCCGGGCCGGCCGCTCCGCCTCCACCGCCGCCAGCCCCGTACCCACCAGTTCCAGCAGCGCCGGTACCCCCAGGTACAACGCTGCCGACTCCCGCGCTTCCGCCGGGCCCCGTGTCGTTGGCGCCGGTGCCGCCGGCTCCGCCGCCTTGAGCGCCGACAATCACGCTGCTGTCGGTGAGCGACGTGCAATGAGCGGTACTAGCGCACAGGTACGTGTCGCCGCCGGGTGCGGCTGGAGTAGGTAGCGGCTGGGAGGGATGGACGTACGGCTGACCGGCGCCGCCACTTCCCACCGAGATCGTTACTGTCGCCCCGGCTGTTAAGGTGGTAACATTCGAGACGATCGCGTAGGCCCCGCCGCCACCGCCGCCACCGCCCGTGGATTCCGCTCCCCCGCCTCCGCCGATTACCTCAATCTTATTAGCCGCTGGGTTCCAATCGCTCGGAACCGTCCACGTCGTGCCGCTCGTCAGAAAGGTTACCTTCGGTGGCGGCGAGGCCGTCGGTGTAGGAGACGGCGTCGGCGCGGGAGGCGGCGGAGTGAACAGGCCCGGTCCCGGCGAGGGCGCGGGCGCAAGGCCGATCGACGCCGGACCGACGATGCCGCTCGAACCTTGAAGGGTCTTCGGATGCTTGCCGGTGGGGTAAGCGACCTCGACGAACGCTTGGTTCTGAACGATGAAAAGCTGCTTCTCGCTCGTCGATAGCGCCATCACGGGCGACACGAACGTCCCCAGGTGTTTCGGCTTTAGCGGCGGGTTGCCGCCGTGGCAGCAGTTCGGTGGAATGAGCCAAATGCCCAAGCTTCCTTCGTCGACCAACAGGTTGCCACTCTCATCGATGGCGAGCGGCCCGATATCGTCGCCGAGCGAAGCGGGGCTGAAGTTAAAAGTGAGCGCCTGCGTCGTGCCGGCCAGAAACTCATCGATTTCCGAGGACGACGTCGCCGAATTATCCCACGAGACGTACACGTCGTCGCTCGCGTCGAAGGCGACGCCCGCAAGCGTTGCCGGCCCCGCGCAACTCTTGCTCTTGATGCGATGGCGTCGTTCGCTGCAGCCTGACTGCGCGGCCCAGTTGGGATCGGTCAATGTCAGGGTGGGAGTGCCAATGTTTCCCGGGGCGAAGATCGCGACGTACGGCGTCTCGCCAAGGTTCTGGTCTGCGATCGCAACCGTGCCGTCCGCTGCTACAGCGATTGCCACCGGTTCGAATAAACTGTAGTACCAACTCGGCGAAGAATAGTCACCTGACGCATAGACGGCGACGTCGTATAGGTTCGGATTGGCCACGTACAGGTTGCCGGCCCCGTCGACCGCCAAGCCGGCAGGACCGTCGTTCTCGCTGATGGTCGCTACCGAGGCGCCCGTCAGCGCATCGTAGACTCCAACGCTGTCGGTGCTTGGGAGGCTCGCGAAGAGTAGCTGCGGACTCGCGTTGGACTTGCCGGCGGTCAGCTCGACGAGCAAAGTCGAACCGGGACGCAGATCGAGAGCGCGAAGCGGCGAGAGCACCTGCACCGTATGGTTTTCGGCCCGCCCAGCGTCGAAAGGAAAGCCAACACGTCGACCGTCGATAAAGGCGCTCAAGCGGTATTCGCTCCCGTTTTGCAGAGCCGAAGAACGTACGACCAGAGGTTGAACGTCGTCGCCGAAGCGTACCGGACCTAGCGAATTGACGCGCACCTGGAAAGCTACGGCGACCTTCGCCGGTGCGCCCTGCGGGGCGACTCCATAAAGTCCAGAGAGTAAGATGCTGCTTCCCGGGACCGCCTCGTTGCGGCCATATGCAAGAGATATCGCCGTTCCGGGCCAGGCGGCTTGTATGACGCCTCCGCCCACCAAAAGCGCCGACTCGTTCTGTGGCAGCGCCGTGCCGTGCGACGCGAGCGTCGGCCGAGCGGCGGCAATCGCCCCACCTGCCACGCTCGCGAGGAGAATAGCGCCGATCAAAAGGCATCCCGAAAGCCGTGAATTCAAGGCGACATAAGCCTTTCGAATATAGGGAAGTGGCCCTCAGCTAGAGGTCCGCTCCGCTGTGTAGCGCGCCTCTCAGGCTAGCCCCTGCTTTTCATCGAGTTCCTGTGAAATCGGGAAATGCCCACCAGCGAACCTAGCGTAAACGTCCTTACTGATTCGTCCTAACAGCGTTGCCCTAATTGTCAAGCGCATCGCGCCTATCAAGCGCAGCTTGCGGTTGGAAGCGTACCCACTCAGATCAACAAATTGCCCGCATCATCGTTGCCAACGCGCTTGGTCCACATCTGGCGGGAGATCCCGTCGTCCCGAAGGGCGCTCTTTAAGCCGAACCAGACCGCTTGTCTCCAAGCCGCCGTATTTACTTCGCCACATCCGTAGCCCGTTCACATGGACGCCGCACTTTCGCGCAAGCTCCGCTGCCGGCCGACCAGCGTCGAGCTCCTTCAGTGTTCTGACGATTGCAGTTCCGTCGTTAGCTCGGATGCGGGTCTCCTCGCGTATCGCGAACTCGTTGCTGCACTGGGCTTGAGTGCTTCGGCAGGCGAATCGGGATCGGGCGCCGCCCGCTCGAAAGGAGAATCATATGGGGAATCCCGGTTAAGCCTTGGCAAACGGAAGAAAGCCGTGTTAGTCGGCATCTTCGTCGGCGTAACGGAGATGAAGCATGAGACGGTTGCCGTCGGGGTCGTCGAAAAGCGCCATGTGACAGACGCCGGTATCCAGCGATTGCGTAAAGTGTACGCCCAGTGACTCCAGCCGGCTCTGCTCTGCGGCGACGTTCTCAACCCGGAAGGCAATTGGATGCGTGTTGGGAGTAAATTCGATGCCGACTGCCGCGCTCTCCACCACGACAATAGTCACGTTGCCGGCATCGAACTCCATACCCGGCACGCGCACGTAAGTTTTTCCCGGGATCAACCCCAGAACGTCGCGGTAAAACGCGACCGAACGCTCGAAGTCGGTCGTAAAGATGTAGATGAAGTCGATAGCTTGCACGTTAGGCATCATCGAAGTTGTGTACACGGGCACTGCGTGGCATGGCGAACCTGCGTCGGTCCAAGCGTTTTGCGGAAGGTGGAGCGCCGGCGTAGCATCGTCAGGTGCAGGGGCTGCACTCGACCCCCGACGGCGCGCTATCGCCAACAGTTACCGCAAGAGGTCTGACAACCTTCACAAGGTGCTGAAGATACTCTCCAGGCTGTTCGAGCATCCCCATGTGCGAGGAGTTCAGGAACGTAACACGGCCTTTTTGCGGGGCTTCCACACGCTCGAACCATTGTGACGCCACCGAATACGAGGTCTCGTAGTCGTGCCGTCCTTGGAAAAGGAAGAGCGGGCACTTAATGGAGGTCACTGCGTCGAAGTTTGTGCGCTCGACGACGCCAAGCAGGTGCTCGAGCGAAAAGAGGCTTCCGTCGTCAACGAGCTGGACGTCTCGATCTGTGTACTCCGGAGCGAACCGCCAGGCAGCCGCGTCGTACGCGAAATTAGAACGCCCATACGTCAAACCACCATAAAAGATGACCCACTTGCGTTGGATCGAAATGCGGTCTACGGTGAGCGCCCCGATCGGCCCAGGGTATGGCGCGATGCGCGTTAGCTCGCGAACCGCTCCATCGTTTCCATGACGACGCGCCTGTTGAAGCGCGAATTCGTAGCCCTCCGCTTCGCTTCGCGTCGAGTCGATCATTTGGCCGGTCCCGACATATGCGTGCAGCCAACCTGGATGGCGACGTGCTAGTTCGAGCCCCAGGTAGGAACCCCACGAATGACCTAACACAAACAGTTTCTTCTTCGCGAATTGCTCCAGCAAGTATCGGACGACGTATTCGGTGTCCAAGATCATCTGCTCGGCGTTCATCGTCGGAGCGATAGCTCTGGGATCGTTTGACGCGTAGGTCTTCCCCGCGCCTCGCTGATCCCACTGAACAACCGTAAAGAAGTCTTCCCATGGGCTCTGAAACGTCCACGCCGAGGGCATGGTGGGAGAGCCCGGGCCGCCGTGAAGATAGAGGAGCACCGGATTTCGCCGATCGTGGCCGCGAATGGATATCCATTGCCTGCAGCCGTTGACCGGCAGCTCCAACAGCTTTTCTACGCCACCGGGGGAGACGATCTTTCGATTGGCGGCAATCACGCGCCGCACTTCGTCATATGTGATACCGGGCGGCTCAGATCGTGCAATGCGGCTTGCGGTGCCAGGAGAACGTGGTGTAGCGGCTTGCGCGGTATCCGAGGTGACAGCAAACGCCAGGCCGGCATGAAAAAACGCGTTCCGATTCATATCCGAATTACCACCCGCTCCCGACGCTTGTTTCAACGCGAAGCAGCAGCGCAGCTTCTAGGCACTCGACGCTCGGATACGTCAACCCCCGAGCGATTCGAGGAGGTGACGACCCGGGCCTATAAAGATCTTTTAGTATCGGTCGCGGCATCGACGCCTCGAGCTGCTATCGCTTCACCGCTATCGGCCGCCGCGGGTTTAGGCGACGTCGCTCTCGACGTGGTCGGAGGCAACCAGCTATTCTCGGGACCGCGGAACATTCGCGAAACTTAATGACCGGCGCGTGACCGCCTTCGACGTGCAGGACCTCGTCGCGAGGTCGACCGGGGATCGGCGTTCGGAGTCACTGGGTTCGCTCGCCGGTTCGGTTCGCTGGGCCAGCCCGTAGTCGGCGCGGTAGCGGCACTCGGCGACGAGGCGCTGTGTGCCGGCGAATATCATCGCGTTTGCGCGATTCCCATCAAACGGGCGCCGCGCCAGGTCATGGGCTACCTCGAAGTCGCCGAGGTGCAGGCGATTCTCAAAGCCATCGATCGCCACTCCCCTTCGGGCGAGCGGGATTACGTGCTCTTGAGTCTGCTCTACAACACCGGCGCACGCGTGCAGGAAGTATGCGACCTGCGCATCGACTCGCTTCGGCTCGATGCCCCAGCCGTTGTGAGTATCGTAGGAAAGGGCCGCAAGACCCGCCACGTGCCGCTCTGGGCGGAAACGGCCAGGGTTACTGCGTGAGTATTTGGCTCGCAGCACCGCAACATCCGCGAGCAGCTCGCTCTTTCTCAATGCACGCGGTGAACCGTTGGGCCGTTTTCGGAATACGGCACATCCTCCAAACGCGAGTAAGCAAGGCAGCCAGGACCTGTTCAAGCCTCAGGGAACGCCGCATCGGCCCGCACACCCTGCGTCACACCACCGCCATGTACTTACTACAGGCCGGCGTTGATCTGGGCGTCATCAAAACCTGGCTCGGTCACGTGAATTTGTCCACGACGCATGGTTACGTGGAGATCGACCTCGCGATGAAGCGCAGGGCACTCGCTGCCTGCCGTGCTCCTGGACATCCGGTTGATCTCAAACCGCTGCTAGATCGCCACCGCGACGTGATTCAGTGGCTCGAATCGATATGAGCACAGGCACGAAGCGTTTCCGTTATGTGGAGTAATTCCAGCACCCGAGCCCGCCGTTACTGACTGCCCGCGGGCTACTCCACATAATGGAGTGCTCCACATAAAATCTCAAAGAGGGTGTCATCAAGCCCGACATCTACGATCCACAACTCAACGCGCTCTATGCCAAGATGCTCGAACACCACGGCGTTGTCGCGCTGCCGGGCCGGCCGTACGCGCCCGATCTCAAGGGCAAAGTTGAATCGGCAGGCGGACGATTTGCCGGCCACTGCTTCACGAGCATGGTCGCGCACCTAATTACCTTGAACGGTGCGTTCTTCCGAAACCGGTTCGAAGCCTCGGACGGTCAAGTCGAACGAGACCGCGCAATTCACCGTCGACGCGGCGTGCTACCAGGCTGCACTGCGCCACGCTGGGCGTTGCACGGCATCGGCAGTGCGGGCGCCGCGAGGGTTCACGTCGACGCGGCTCCCCATTTCCAGAGCAACAGCCACATCAGAAACACTTGCCCTGCCAAGGGCAGCACCTCGGGCAGATCGATGGTGATGTCGCGCGTATAATGGATTCGGCTGGCGGGCGAGATGCTACCCACTTGGGTGACACCGTCGAATAGGCCGAAGCGCTTGGCGGTGAAATCCACCGCTTTCAGCATCCAGGTGCGATCGCCAAGGCTCACGGTGTAGCTGTGGACGAACGCTGCCTGCTTGGCCGAAATGAGCGTCTGTCCGCTCAGCTGCAACTCGTAGAGCGGACCGAAAAACCCGCTGCGCCGGACGCTGTAATCTTGCCCGTCGAGGCTGAAGCCAAGCTTGGCATGGTTCAGCGCGACGACCGGTTTGCCGTCGAGGCTCAGTTCCAGCGCGGAGTCGGAACCGGTGGCTTTCATCATGCGGTGGAATCGTACGCTGCCCGACCGCCTTGCGTCAATCATTCTCGACGGGCGTCATAAAATTGAGATGGCGCCGGTCACGCCATGTCTGCGGAGGATTCGCCTCAGGGATTTGAGCCCCACGGCGGAGTCGGGTCGCAAGATTCGCCCGTAGGACAGCTCGCCGGCCGCAGCTAACATCGTGGCGAGCGAGTCAACAGACGACGCTAGCGTAAAGCAGCGCGGGGTGAGCCCATGCCGCGGTGGATCCTCTCCCAAGATCTTACGCCACGGAAAACCAGAAAATGACGGCGAACCGGAATTTGTCAAGGGGGCTGG
>PMHO01000061.1 GCA_003156715.1 Candidatus Tityobacter terrigena | reverse complement strand
CAGTTTTGTCGGCAGGTCGTGTAAATCGAGGCGCAAAGCCGCGCCACGCAAGCGATTGATAGCTTCAGTGCGCGTTCGCACTAGCCGGTCCCGCCGGTCGTAAAGGAGACGCAGTGCCTCTTGCTCGTCCATCTGCTGGCACCGAGGTAGTCGCTCTCGTTCGCGCAGGACCACCTCTGCAATCGCGCGGGCATCCTGAGCATCGGACTTGCCGCGTCGGCTCGCGTGTTTGCGATGGCGCTTGGTCAGAGCCCCTGGAACCTCGTAAACGACCGCCCCTCTCCGCAAGAGCGCGTCGACCAAGCCACGCCCATAGGAGCCGGCACCTTCGATGCCCCACGCAACATCCTCGTATTCGACTACCGCTGCAATCGCTCGCGCGTAACCCTCCTCGGTCGCTGGGACCGTGGTATCATGGAGAACCGCGCCCACCGAGTCGAGCACCACGATCGCGCGCGACTCCTTGTGGGTATCAACACCAACGACAACCTTCATGCCCTCATCCTCGGGTTGCGAGTTGCGCCGACGCTCCTCTATCGAACGAATTGCGCTCGGCTTACCAGTCAGGGCGCTCCCCGCCTAAAGCATCCGCCGGCTGTTCCCACCAAGGCCATGACGGCTGGGCGTTTTGGAGCCAGAACGGATGCCAATCCCAGTATAAGGCATAGAGGGCGGTTTCTTTACCGTAAGCCGGGGGCGTTTACATTACCGCTGGCAGTCAGTCAAGCGACTACGCGATAAAATCTATCGGATCGTCTACGACGTTCCGAGCACGAATCGAAAACGCAAGCAGAAACGGGAGACCCTCTACAACGTCACCAAATCCGGAGCCGAAGAAGTCCTCGCCAAACGAAAAGAAGCGGCGAAGCATCGCCAAGGCCTTCGTAATCCCTATATCACTGTTGGCGAGCTCTTCGGTGAGCTCTTCAAAATCAAACGTAGGACACTTTCCGCATCGGGTCTCGAACGGTATGAGGGGCTGTTTCGCAACTACATCGCGCCGGCGATCGGTAAGGCCAAAGTGAGCGACCTGCGGCAGGAACACCTAATCGACGCGTACGCGAAATGGTCTGCCAAAGGCGTCAGCGGAAGGCCGCTATCGGGCCGCACCGTCCATCATCTGCACGATCTCATCCGCTGCGCTCTAAACTTCGGCATCCGCAGGGAATGGCTAACACGAAACGTCGCGGCCTGTTTGGAGACCGAGGACCTACCGAAGCCAGCAAAGCCCGAGCCGATTGCTTTGAATGAGACGGAGATGGCCGCGCTTCTCAACGCGGCGCGGCATCCGCCTGAGCGTGATAAACGATCGGGTGGCCCAAGCGCGGAGCAGTGGTTCTATCCGGCTGTCGCGTTTGCGATCTATACGGGAGCGCGGCGCGGAGAGGTCTTGGGTCTTCGCTGGGCCGACGTCGACTTCGAATCCAACACGGTCAGCATTCGACGGTCACTGACGCGAACGCATAGCCGAGGCCTCTTCTTCAAGGAGCCTAAGAACGGTAAGGCACGCACGATCGCTATGCCGTCTACGCTGGCCGCAATCTTGAAGCAACACCGAGCGGCTCAGGACAAAGAGCGAAGCATCCTCGGGGCCGGATACAAGGACGATGATCTCGTCTTTGCCAGACCCGATGGCTCCCTCGTCAATCCTCGGTGTTTCGGGAACCGCGTGATCGAGTTGGCGGCTCGGGCGAAGGTCACGCCGATCACCGCTCACTGCCTGCGAGACACGCATGCATCGCTCTTGGCAAAAAAGGGCGTGCCGCTCGAAGTGGTGAGCAAACGTCTCGGCCACGCGGATATCCGTATCACGGCTGAGCGCTACTTACACGTCTACAGAGAAAGCGACGCCGCAGCAGCCAAGGTGCTCGATACCGTCCGAGTTTAGGTGGCACCTCGGAGTCTTGTGACAAATCCGTGGCAAAATGGGAGCTAGTGTGGCGGAAACGCCTGTAAAATAAGGACAATACTTTTGGGATGGCCGGGACTCGAACCCGGATGCCCTTGCGGGCCGCAGATTTTCGCACCACCTTGGCTTTCGCCACCGCTTTCGCGTTCGTGGTCCGGACTGTGCCTTGACCCTATGCGAACCCGCACGTAGGCCGCGCCCGTCCAGTCTCTACACCTTCCGGTCGCGGCGACCGGCTTGGCTCGGCGTTGTCACGCAAGCGCGCTTGCAGAGAGTTCACCGACTTTGAGCGCATCCCGGCCGCCGTTTCCGTGCGGCCGGCTCCAATTGGAAGTCTGCTGTGTCTGCCGATTCCACCACCATCCCACGCGCCGAATCTTCGACGGCTATCGGAGGCGCACCGTCAGGCGGCGGGGGGCGGCCCGCCGGCGCCGGCCATTCGGCAGGCGCTCGCGATTTGGGCTAAGGCTGCGTTGACGTCTTCGACTTCGATTACGAGCTTGTCGTACTTCTCGTCGCGCAGGTGGATGGCCAGGGCTCGCTCCGGATCGTGGACGTCCCAGAACGCGCGCCGGCCGCTTTCGTAGTAGGTCCCGGCCGTAATGAGGCCTGGAATGTGGGTTCCGGGGAAGCGGATGCCGTGCCAAAACGTGCGTGCCTCGTCTGCTGCGCGCTCCGCTCCGGCTACGTGCGTCAGCGGTATCCGAAGCTCGCTCTTGAAAGCAAAAATGCGGTCCATGCCCTTCACGCTGACAATGAGTTCAGAATCGGATGTCTCGATGGTCGTCATTGGGGACCTCCAAAGCGGATCGCACAGTCACGCGCGACGGCGAATACCTCGGCGAATGCGCCTTCGGCGAGCGCGTCGATCGGCGCTCGAAACCCGAGGCTGGGGTTATCGACCGTGAGCCAACGCGCCGCTCCGCTCGGGTCGTCGAATGACTCCTCGAGTACGAGCAAGAGCGTCGCGACCAATTGCATCCGGTTGAGGGCGTATCGATTGGGCTTGCCCCCGCGCGCCCAGCGCGTCACCGTATTTGCGAAGCGCACGTTCGTGACGCGCGCGACCAGCGGTCCGCCGATCTCAGCTTTGAGGTAGGCGGCGAGCATTGGGCCGGTCATTTCCAGCGCTCGGCGCTGAGCATTGGCAAAAAGCGAGTCGAGCGCGAGTCCGGTCACGGCCGCACGCCGGCATCGAGCGGAGGCGGCTGCAAGCGCGTCGTTCCGGCGGTGGGCGAAGCGTCGTCGTCGTGAGCCCGAACTGGTCTCGACGCCATCGCAACGTAGACGACGGGGACGAGCATGAGCGTCAGCAGCAGGGAGCTCGCGAGCCCGCCGATGACCACGGTTCCCAGCGACGACTCCGCTTGGGCGCCGGGATCGAGGACCAGAGCCAGCGGTGTCATTCCGGCGATCATCGCGCACGTCGTCATGATGATCGGCCGGAACCGTTCGCGCGCAGCCCGGCGCATCGCTTCGCGAGGCCCAAGCCCTTCCCGCTGACGCGCGTCCGCGAAGTCGACGAGCAGGATTCCATTCTTGGTCACCAGGCCGATCAAGAGGACGGACCCGATCAGCGAAAAGAGGTTGAGGGTCTGGTGCGTGAGTGCGAGCGAACCGAGCGCCCCGACCACGGCGACCGGCACGGCGAACATGATAATGAACGGGGTTCGATAGCTGTTGTACAAGGCGACCATCAACAGGTAGACCAGGATGACTGAAAGCGTCAGCGCGATCGACATGCCCGTAACCGTCGAGCCGACTTCCTGTTCGTTGCCTCCCGCGGCCGGCGCAACGGTCACCGTCGAGGGAAGGTGCAGATTTGCCAAGCGCCGCGAGAAATCGCTCTGCACGTTCGAGAGCACGGCTCCGGGAGCGAGATTCGCGCCCACGCTGACGACGTTGGCGCGGTTGATGCGCTCGATGATGGGCGGCGCGGGCGTCTTGACGAGGCGTGCGATATCGCCGACATGGACGATCGACCCGTTGGAGGCGCGAATCAGGATGCTTCCGATCGCCGAAAGCGATTGCTGATCCTGGAGAGGATACGTTACGACGACGTCTTTGAGGCCGTCCTCACCCGTGAATTGGGTCGCGAGGTCGCCTCCGAACGACGCCTCGATGGCGGTCGCGGCGGTTCCGATGCTCGTGCTGAGTGTACGCGCTCGGTCGCGGTTGAACTCGATGTCGAACTGCGGTGCGTCCGCCACAGCCGAGGTCGTAACGTCGATGGCGCCGGGCGTGGCGGCGAGTGCCGCGCTGACCTTGGCCGCATAGGCTTCCGGCTCGCCGTTGACGCTCGAGATGACCTCGTCGATCGGCTGGCCGTTGCCTCCCGAGATATCGGTAGCCGGCACGGCGACGACAGTCATTCCCGGCAGCAACTTTTGAGCCCGCCCCTGCAACTGGTTTGCCCAGTACGCGGTGTTGTGGCCGCGCTTGTCGTTCAGATAGACGTCGATTTGCCCGACGGCGGCATTTTGAATGTAGCCTGAGATTTGTCCGACGTACTCGCCTGCCGTCGACGATTCCGCACGCAGGTCCGCAATGCCGTCGACGATGCGCTCCACGGCGAGCGTGTTACGGCGCGTCGTTTCCAGCGGTGTGCCGCTTGGCCCGGTCAGGGTGATGTAGAGCTCGCCGCGGTCGACCGGTGGAATGTACTCGAAGCCGACCAAGCCGAGAGGAATGAGCGCAAACGCGAACACCACCGAAAGGACCGAGATAAGGGCGACGAGCCGCCCGTTGCGCAACGCCCAGCTGAGCGCGTGCGATGCGTACCAAAGGCGCAGCCGCTCGAAACCGCGCGTGAAGGATTCGATGACGCCCCACGGCTGCCAGGTGGAGGTCAGCGCCCAACGGCCGGCCAGCGTCGGCGTGACCGTAAACGAAACGAAGAGCGAGGTCAGGGTAGCGACGGTGACCACGAGGCCGAACTCACGCAAGAACAGACCGACGGAACCCGGCAAGAACGAGATCGGCAAGAACACAACGACGTCGACCAGCGTGATGACGATGGCGGCGACCCCGATTTCGCTACGGCCCGTGATTGCGGCTTGCGTCGGGGCCTCGCCCGCGTGGTAATGGCGCTCCACGTTCTCCAGCACGACGATGGAGTCGTCGACCAGGATTCCGATGATCAGCGTCATGGCCAGCAGCGAGACCATGTCCAGCGTGAAGTGCGCAAGCTGCATTGCCGCGAGCGTCACCAGCAACGACGAGGGAATCGCGATCATCACGACGATCGCGTTGCGCCAGGAGCGCAGGAAGAACAA
Source organism: Candidatus Tityobacter terrigena (assembly GCA_003156715.1). GTDB lineage: Bacteria > Vulcanimicrobiota > Vulcanimicrobiia > Vulcanimicrobiales > Vulcanimicrobiaceae > Tityobacter > Tityobacter terrigena. The sequence goes on along the minus strand of PMHO01000061.1, from coordinate 6,778 downwards.
CATCACGAGGCCGGTGAAAAGGATGGCTTCGATGAGGGTGCGGATGACGCCGGACAGCTGCTGCTGGGTGTACGTCGACTGGACGTTGAGAACGTCGAAGGTGACGTCCGGATACGTTCGGCGTAATTCCGGCAGGATCGCGAGCACGCGGTTCGAGGTGTCGACTTCACTCACGTCAGCCGACTTCTGGATGTCGAGCACCACGCACGGGATACCGTTCGAGTACGAGAAGACCCGCTGCGTCTCGTAGGTGTCCTGCACGCTGGCAACGTCGCCGATGTGGAAGAGTCGAGTCGAGGTCGACCAGGGATCGGTCGTTCCGGCCGAAGAGTTGGTGACGGAGGCCGAGATCAACAGGTTCGCGACCGTCGAGGCGTCCTGGATGTCGCCCCGGACGTCCAAGTTCGTCTCGCGGTTCTTGGAGTACAGGATGCCGCCGGGGGCGCGCACATTGTTGTTGGTCACGCTGCTCACGATATCGGTCAGCGTGAAGCCTGAGGACGTCAGCGCTTTCGGGTTGACGTTGATCTGGATGGAGGGCGTGACGACGCCGTTGGCCTGGACGAAGGAAACGCCTGGAACTTGCTCGATTGCAGGCACGATCTTATTGATGGCCAGCGACGAGAGATCACCCGTCGCAAGCGAGGGCGAGCGAATGACGAGCGAGGTCACGACGGCTTCGCTCGGATTGTAGAGCGAGATCTGCGGCGTTTGCACGTCGTTGGGGATCGAGCGCTGCGCGTTCTGAACCCGACCCTGGACCTGAACGAGGTCGTTGTTCTGGTCCGACGACAAGTTGAAGACGGCCACGATCGAAGCTTGGCCGGGCTGGATCGAACTTTCGAGATAATCGAGGTCCGGCGTACCGGCAATCTGGTCTTCCAGCGGCCGTACGATGGCGTCCCGCATTTCGGTCGTCGAAGCACCCGGATAGCTGACCAGCACCTGAATCGAAGGCGTGTCGGTACTCGGGAACTGCTGCTTCACGAGCGTAGAGCTGGCAACCGACCCCGCCAGGATCACGAGTGCGAGAAATACGGTAACCAGCGTCGGCCGCGCGACGAAGAGGCGCGTCAGCCACATGTCAGCGGAACTCCGTGGCGAGCGCCGCAGGGCGTCGCGCCGGACGCTCTTCGCTCTCTTCCGGGCTGGTTTCTTTAGGCGGCCCGGGAGCGATCCAGACGAACATGATGGGCACGACGACCAGCGTCAAGATCAGCGAGCTGGTCAGGCCGCCGATCACGACGGTGCCTAGCGAGCGCTTTGCCTCCGAACCAGGATCGAGTGCCAGCGCAAGCGGCAGCATGCCGCAGATCATTGAGGCGGTCGTCATCACGATCGGGCGGAAACGTTCGCGCGCGGCGCTTTTCATCGCGTCGAACTTCTCCATTCCGGCGGCGACCTTCAGCTCCGCGAAATCGACCAGCAGGATCCCGTTCTTGCTGACCAGACCGACGAGCATGACGACGCCGATCAACGAAAACAAATTGAGCGTTTGGTGCGTGATCGCAAGCGCACCCAAGGCGCCGACGGCGGCGACCGGCACGGCGAACATGATCACTAGCGGCGCGCGGTACGCGTTGTACAGCGCGACCATCAAGAGGTAGACGAGCGCGAAGGAGAGGATGAGCGAGACGCCCAGGCCGTTGACGGTCTGAACGAGGTTTGCCTGGTTGCCGCCCGCCCCCGTGCTGACGATGACCGTGTGCGGAAGGTGCAGCGCCTTGACGCGATTGTCGAAGTCCTTCTGCACGTTCGAAATGGCCACGCCCGGGGCGACGTTCGCGCCGATGTGGATCACGGTCTGCCGATTGTTTCGGGTGATCAAGACTTGGGTTGGGGTGCTTACCAGTTTCGCGATGTCCGAGAGGTGAATCAGGTCGCCGCTGCTGCTGCGGATCGCAATGTTGCGCAGGTTCGCCTCACTCGAGGCGTAGCTCTGCGGGTAGAGCACTTGAACGTATTTGGTTCCGTTGACCGTATCGAACTGCGTGGCCAGCGTGCCGCCGAAAGCCGCGCGGACCGCTTGCGCGGCTAGCCCGATGTTCACGTTGAGGACGCGCGCGCGATCGCGGTTGAAAACGATGTCGTATTGCGGTGCGAGCGTTTCCGCCGAACTATTGACGTTCGTCGCTCCCGGCGTGTCGGAGAGAACCTGGAAAATCTGCTGCGCGTACGCATCCGGCTCGCCCCGCGTCGTTGCCACCGTGACGTCGATCGGCTGGGCGTTGCCGCCGCGGGTTCCGGTCGCCGGCACGGCGACGATCTTCGCATCGGGCACGAGCCGGTGGGCGATTCCGGTCATCATTTGAGCCACTTGGTTGGTCGAACGTTTGCGGTCGGGCTTGAGGATGATGCGCAGTTGCCCCGTGGATCCGATGTTGATGCCGCCGCCGAAGCCGGCCTGCGCGGTGCCCGTAGTCGAAATGATCTGCTGCACGTCGTCGATCTGCGTGAAGGCGTCGGTGACCTTGCGCACCGCGGCGTCCGTCGTCGTTAGCGGCGTACCGGTCGGAAACTGAACGGTTGCGAAGATCTGGCCGCGGTCGACCGCCGGAATAAAATCGAAGCCCACGAACCCGAGTGGAATCAGCGAGACCGCGGCCACCGTCAGGAGCGCGGCGACGACCACGATCGGAATGGCCAAACGCATGGCAGCCGGCAGAATGCGCTCGCTGTAGGAGTCCCGCAAGCGCGCGAAGCCGCGCGAAAACGCTTGAATGGGTCGCGGCGCCTTCCAGTTGGAAAGCAAGGACCAGTTACCGGCGAGAGCCGGCGTGATCGTAAACGAGACCGCGAGTGAGGTCAGCGTCGCCATCGTTACCACGACGCCGAACTCCGCCAGGAAGCGCCCCGTCTGCCCCGGCAAGAACGCGATCGGCAAAAAGACGACGACGTCCACGAGTGTGATCACGATGGCGGCCGCGCCGATTTCCGCGCGGCCGAGAATCGCCGCGGTGCGGGGTGCTTCGCCGTCCTGGTAGTGCCGCTCGATGTTCTCCAGAACGACGATCGAGTCGTCGACGAGAATCCCGATGATGAGCGTCATCGCCAGCAGCGAGACCGTATCGATCGTAAAGCCGACCAGCTTCATAATGAAAAAGGTCACGAAGAGCGACATCGGAATGGCGATCATGACGACGATGGCGTTGCGCCACGACTTGAGGAATATCAGCATCGCGATGCCGGTAAAGAAGACGCCCTCGACGAGTGTCTGCAGCACGCTAAAGAGCTGCGCCTTGGTATCGTCGGCTTGGACGTTGAGCACGTTGAACGCGATGTCGGGATACTTCGCTTCGATGCCGGGAAGCGCAGCGATAACGGCCTCGCCGGCCCTCACCTCGCTCGCGCCCGTCGCCTTCTGCACGTTGATCGAGATCGCAGGCCGTCCGTTGACGTAACCGATCACGCGCTTGGGCTCGTACCAGTCCGTCACGCTCGCGACGTCGCCGATGCGCGGCAGGAGCGCGGAGGTCGAGAACGGTTCCGTCGTCTCGGAGGCCGCGCCCGAAGAAGCAGCGCCGGAACCGGTGGCAGAGCTGACGATCGCGGCGGAGCCGAGGTTGCTCGTCGTCACCGTGGTCGTGGTTCCGGTTACGGCCGAATTGGCCGGCGTCGCGGCGGGGATCGGGGCGGCGGCGGACCCCGACGAACCGGAAGTCGTTGCCAAGGCTGCATTCGTAAAGGACGGCTGCGGCGTGACGGTGGTTGCAGTCGGGAGAACGTACGGTGTGGCCGACGCGGAGGGCGACGCTGCCGAGGCGGTCGTCGCCGAGGACGGAGTCGCCTGCGCGCTCGGCTTCGACGCAGCCGAACCCGACGAGCCCGAACCCAAATCCGAACTCGAGACGCCCGTGCTCGTGGAAGAACCGGTCGTGCCGGCCGAAGCGGCTGCGGCTGCGGAGCCTGCCGAGCTGCCCGTTGCGAGCGCCAGAGCCTGATTGGTCGAACCCGTCGTGTTGCTGTACTTGACGGTCAACGCGCCGGAAGGCGAGGTCGCGCCTTGCAAGACGGCCGTATTGGTGCCGAGCAGCGTCTCGGCGATCGACTGCGGCGTCTGAACGTCGCCGCGCACGTCGAGCGAGGTCTCGCGATTTTGTGAGTAGGCGATGCCGCCGGGAGCCCGCTCGTTGTTGGCCTGAATGGCACTGACGACGTCGGTGGGCACGTAACCGCGGCTCGAAAGTTTCGCAGGATCGAGCAACACTTCGAGGGCCGGCGTGACCGAACCGTTCGCGGTCGCACTCGATACACCGTCGACTTGCTCGAGATCCGGGACGATGTTGTTCGTAACGATCGCCGAAAGCGTCGCGACGCTCAGCGACCGCGAGGTGACCGATAACGTGACGATCGTCGACTGGGCCGGGTCGAACGAACGCGTCGCCGGCGCGGGGAGATCCTGCGGAAGGGCCGCCTTGACCGATTGGAGGCGGTCTTGTACTTCGGTCAGATCGGTCGTTTGATTGGAATCAAGCGTGAACGTCGCGGAGATCGACGCCTGGTTTTGCTGGATCGAGGTCGTGATGTGATCGAGGTCGGGCGCGCCCGCGATCGCGTCCTCGACCGGCCGCACCACGGAATCGCGCAGTTCGGAAGGCGAAGCGCCAGGATACGAGACGCTGACGTTGATTGTCGGAAAGTCGATGTTTGGAAACTGCTGCTGAACGATCGTCGCGAGTGCGAAGCAGCCCGCCAGCGTGATCAGCGTGATCAGCACGAACACGAGCGGCGGCCGATTGACGAAGAGCTGGGTGATCCGCTGCATCAGTTTTGGGCGATCGACTGTCCGTTGGCAAGGCCGAGCTGCCCGTTCGAGATGACCGCTTGCCCGGGCTTAAGCCCGCTTACGATCGATGTCGTTCCGTCGCTGCCGAGCTCTCGCACCTTGACGGTCTTGGCCACCACGTCGACTAACTGGTCGTCGGCGATCATCACCGAGGTATGCGTGTCGTCGAGAAAGGCGGTCGTAGGGATTCCGACGCCGCGGACCGGCGGAAGATCGATGGAAGCGGAGACGGGAAGCCCGGCTTGGAGCTTGCGGCCCGGATTTTGGAGCAGCACTTGAACCGTGAAGTCCGTCGCGCCTGGCGTCACTTGACCCAGCACCGCAACCACTTTGCCGTTGAACTGCTGCGCCCCGGCGCCTGAGACCGACAGCGTGACGTTCGCGCCGACCGGGATGGCGAAGGTGTCTTCGCTCGACGCGTTGAGGTCCGCGTAGACCTTATCGAGTTCCTGGATCGTGAAGATCGTGCGCGAGCCCGGGTATTCGCCGGCGTTGAGGTTTCTATTGGTGATGACGCCGTCGACCGGGGAAACGATCGTTGCCTTTTCGATCTGCGTCTGATATTGCTGGATCTGTCCGCGCGCTTGTTCGATCGCCGCGCGGGCGGCTGCCGCGTTTGCGGTCGCCGTCGAGACGATGGAGGCCTGGAGCCCGTTCGACGGCGTTCCGTTGACCTGCTGGTTCGTCAAAGCCGTCTGGAGGTTCGCTTGGGCGATGCGAACGTTGCCCTGATCGGTGACGACCGTCGTGACTTGCTGATCGACCGTTTGCTGCGCCACGTAACCGTTCGTCACGAGTTGACGGTCGCGCACCAGATTCAACTGATCGTTGGCGAGGTTCTGCTTCGCTTGCGCCAGGGCCGCCTGAGCGGACTTCACCTGATCGTTTCCGGTCCCGATGTTCAGCGTTGCGGTGTACTTGGTCTGTCGTATCGTTGCTTCGTCGGACTGGACCGTGCGGATATCCGTGTCTAGCACGCCCTGCGCCTGTGCCATTTCGGCGCGCAGGTCGGCCGTGTCGAGAACGGCCAGCACCTGCCCGGCGCGGACGTAGTCGCCTTGCAGGACGTTGACCTGATCGGTCGGCTCGGTCAAGGAGCTCGTGATCGCGACGTTCTCGAAGGGTGCGATCACGCCGGAGATGACCGAGGTGCCGCGGACGGTCGTTTCGCGAGCAGCGCTCGTCGGCACGGGATTCGGCGAAGCGCCGGCGCGGATGCGCCCACCCCCGCCTCGTCCGCCGCAGCCGGTTGCCAGCAGGACCGCCGCGAGGAGCAGCGGGCCGAGCCGCATGATGATCTTGAACCTCTTCAGGACTGCGTCTGCGCGCCTTGCTGGCGCGCGTTCCGCATCTGGCCCAGCTTCGCGTGCAGCTTCGTACGCTGATCCGGCGTTAGTACGGCGTCGATCTTGGCGAATGCCGCCTTGAAGTTTGCGCGGCGCGTGGCTGGATCCGCGTTCGCGCTCTCCTTGCGGGCCGTGCCCATGATCTCGCGGATCTGGCTTTTCTGCGCGTCGCTCAGTCCCAGGCTCATCAGCGCTTCGGCCATCCGGTGCCGGCCGTTCGCTGCCGTGCCGCGTCCGGAACCCCCGAAGGAGCCACTCTGCGAAGAGTCCGCCCCCGACCCCGAACTAGAGGCCGACCCGTTGCCCGAGCATCCGCCGAGGGCGAGGGTGAGCGCAAAGCCGATGGCCGCGAGCGAAATCTGGGCCTTGGCGAGTGTCTGCGAGCGATCTTTCACGTATTGCTCCGAGAAGGAAGGGGGCGGGGCCGATCGTTTTTCGACGCGGCAGTTAAAAGTATCGCGGAAGATGCTTACACCCTCCAGGGAATGCTCTGCGATTGCTCCCAGGAAGCGCGACTGCGTCCCTCCGGGCCTTGCAGGGTACCAGAGGCTCCGAGCCCAATCGGGGTGAGTTTGCCCAAAAAGGCGGCTCGTCGCGAGCCCCGCCCGGCAAGTTCGCTGCGACCGGAGGCCCGCTCCATTTGAAG